>JAZSQB010000040.1:0-12459 GCA_045537695.1 Clostridia bacterium
GTAACGAGATTTATATCATATCGAGTTTTGTAGGAAAGGGGCTTGCTTCTTCCGTAAAACATATGGATTTTAAGAAAGTAAAAATATCGAGCAAACTTTAGTTTGTATATCGACAATTTTTGAGCTTGACTTGACATAATCATATGCGGTGCACAGCACCGCAGCGATATAAATTCCTGATGGAACTTGCGATATATACTTCGTATGCGATATATCTTCGATGCGATATGTCCCTTCGGGACGAGATAAAAGGAATTTATATCATATCGAAACGGAATGAAATGAAGTTATATCGCATTTGAACGGAGCGAAAATATATCGCACGAGCATGAGCGAGTATATCGCAGAAAGAAGAATAAATTATGAATGATAAAACAATAAAAGAATTAGCAGTAGAACTAACTGTTGAGATAACTGCGATATGTGATAATATAAAAGGGCGAGCAGTATTTGTTAATCAGTTATTGCGTTCATGTTCTTCAATAGGTGCAAATTCGCACGAGGCAAAATATGCACAGAGCAAAGCAGATTTTATTCACAAATTAGAAATAGCATTGAAGGAATGTTATGAAACCGAATACTGGTTAGAAATTCTTTATAAGGTTAATTCATTACAAGAAAATGTATATAATGAATTAAATAATAAAAGCGGAACCTTGAGAAGAAAACTTATTGCATCAATTACAACAGCTAAGAAAAATCAAAGTAAAAGTGATTAAATGAAAAAGAAAATCTTTATTACGTTTTTGATAATTGTCGTAGGGATTGGACTATTGTATTCGGCATTTAATGGATTAAGATGGTTTGTATTGAGCGAACCTGATATAATTCAAGAAGTTGTTTCTCCTGATGGAGAATATGTTGCTTATGTTTTTGAAAGTAATGGTGGGGCAACTTCCTGGTTTGTATATAGATTGTCTATTTTGAAAAATGGAAAGCAACCAAAACGAGGCGATACAGGAAATACATATATTAATGATTATGAATTTGATGTCGAATGGAAAGATAACGATACTTTGATGGTCAATAATACAACAACAATTAATTTTAAGCAAGAAACAAAAGTTCATGGTGTCGAAGTAATATATGAATATTATGGTGATTAAACAAGTGGCATCTAAAATGTACACTGATGCTATAATGAATTCACAAAGTGAATTCATAGCTAAATATGCTAGAACACGCTAAATTACTTCGTAGTTGAATTGATCTTGCGGTCAGCTATTATGTTAGCTTATACATTTACGCAAAAACGAAAATGCGGAAAAGTTTTGAAAATGGAAAAGCGACCCTGCTCTGTATGTGGACAGAATGTAGGGAATACTTAAACCGATGCAGCAAGGTGTCGGTTTTGTGATTGTCATTTAGTATAAAACATATGGGGTGATATTATGCAAACAGTTTGGAATTTTGAACCATTGATGCCCTTGCTTTGGGGCATGCTTTTGCTATTGGGCATTGCGAATCTGCTTTTGCTTTTGAAATACAGAAGCGCGCAGGGGGACTTGGGAAAGCTCAAAGAGGATATTATCAAAGATTTGCGCGATGCGCGTATGGAAAACGCGCAATATGCAAAGGATAATATGGAAATGATGAGCTCTTCTGTCAATACGGCGCTTAAGCAGTCATCGGACGCGCAGGACAAGCGTCTTTCCGAGCTTTCGGAGCGTTTCCGTACGATGAGCATGGAAAATGAGCAGAAGCTCGAAAACATTCGTCAGTCGATGGAAGTGCGCTTAAAGTCTATGCAAGAAAACAATGAAAAACAGCTCGAAACCATTCGCGGTACTGTGGATGAAAAGCTGCAGAAAACCTTAAATGAGCGCATCGGCGAATCGTTTAAGGTGGTCAGCGAGCGACTTGAGCAGGTGTATAAGGGTCTTGGCGAAATGCAGACGCTTGCCACCGGCGTTGGCGACTTAAAGAAGGTGCTTTCCAATGTAAAAACGCGCGGTATCTTAGGTGAGCTGCAACTTGGTGCAATTTTAGAGCAAATTTTGTCCCCAGAGCAGTATGAGATGAACATTGCTACCAAGCCAGGCAGCCGCGATGTGGTGGAATTTGCCATTAAGCTGCCGGGTACGGATGACGGCTATGTGTATCTGCCGATAGACTCGAAATTCCCGGCAGATGTGTATTCCAACCTGATGGATGCCTACGAGAGCGGCGATGCCGATGCGGTGAGCGCGGCGCTGACGATGCTTGATCGCAATATCAAAAATTCCGCAAAAACCATTCGCGACAAATACGTATCTCCGCCGCAGACAACGGATTTTGCCATTATGTTTTTGCCGGTGGAGGGCTTGTATGCCGAGGTGGTGAAGCGCGGACTTTTAGAAGTGTTGCAGCGTGACTATAAAATCACGGTCGCGGGACCGACCACGATGGCGGCAATGCTCAACAGCTTGCAGATGGGCTTTCGGACGCTTGCGATTCAGAAGCATTCGAGCGAGGTTTGGGATGTGCTCGGTGCGGTAAAGACCGAATTTGAAAAATTCGGCGGCGTTTTAGAAGCAACACAGACGCGACTCGACCAGGCAAACCAAGAGCTTGAAAAACTTGTCGGCACGCGTACGCGCCAGATTCAGCGTGCGCTTAAAAACGTAACACAGCTGCCGGCGGCGGACAGTGAACGTCTTATTAATGAGACAAATGACACAGAAATGTAAAAAAACAGTAGACGAACTGGAAATTTTATGGTACAATATATAGGTATTGTATATGCATATAGTGTTTTTAGACGGGTTTTCGTCAAAAAGGAGGCATATTTATGGCATTGAAAACAGAAAATGAAAATGGTGCTATCATTATTCAGAATGATGTTCTTGCAAAGATTGCAGGTATCGCGGCAACGCATTGCTACGGCGTTGTCGGTATGGTAACGCGCAAAAAAAGTACCGGACTTGTAAACCTTTTGTTCGGGGATTCTATGGCGAAGGGCGTCGTTGTGACCACCACAGAGGATGCCAAACTTGCAATTGATTTGCACATTATGGTAGAATACGGCGTAAACATCGCCGCAATTTGCGAATCTATTATTAAAGATGTTAAGTATAATGTTGAAACAATGACCGGCTTTAAAGTAGGTAAGGTCAATGTAAATGTGGAAAGCGCAAGAGTAACCGAGTAATTTTGCGCTTTTGCTTGAATTTGTATTATGGGGGCGATTCCTATCATTACGACAGTAGACGGCATACAGCTTGCCAATATGATTCACTCCGCGTCGAATCATTTAAATAATAATAAAGTAGAAGTAGATACATTAAATGTATTTCCGGTGCCGGATGGCGACACCGGTACAAATATGTCTTTAACTTTCACTGCAGCCGCAGATGAAATTAAAAAATATGTCACTGCATCCATTGAAGAGGTGGGCAAGGCGCTGGCAAGCGCATCACTACGCGGTGCGCGCGGTAACTCCGGCGTTATTTTGTCCCAGCTTTGCCGCGGCGTATCCAAATCGGTTGCCGGTAAGCAAACGGTAGATGCTGCGGGCTTTGCTGCAGCGATGCAAAGCGGCGTGGAGACGGCGTATAAAGCAGTTATGCGACCGACCGAGGGTACGATTTTGACGGTTGCCCGTATGACGGCGGCAGCAGCTGTGGAAGCGGCAAAGAGCGAGACGGATATTGAGAAGGTATTTGAAATTGCGCTTGCAGCAGGTCGTGAGGCACTTGCTAATACACCGAATCAGCTTCCGGTACTGAAAGAAGCCGGCGTTGTGGATGCCGGTGGTGCTGGTCTGATTTGTTTGCTTGAAGGTGCCTATACCGCGCTGACAACCGGTACGATTGTAGAACGCAAAGAGGCAGCACCGGCAGCATCTGCTCCGACGGCAGATATGGCGCAGACATCCATCCGTCCGGAGGATATTAAATTCGGTTACTGCACAGAGTTTATTATTGATAAAAAAGCACCGGACGTAAATGTGGCGTTATTCAGCGAAACCATCGACCCGAAGGGCGATTGTAAGCTGGTCATTGACGATGACGATATCGTAAAGGTGCATATTCATACAAACCATCCGGGTTTTGTGCTCGAAGAAGCATTGAAGCTTGGTAGCCTGAGCAAGATTAAAATTGACAATATGCGCGAGCAGCATTCCAGTATTTTGGAATCGGAAGCGGCAGCGCCGGCAACCAAGCCGGAAGTGAAGAAGGAAGACAAGCCGCATAAGCCGTACGGCTTTGTAGCGGTCGCTGCAGGCGCAGGTCTTGCAGACATCTTCCGCGATTACGGCGCCGATGAAATTATCGAAGGCGGGCAGACGATGAATCCAAGCACCAACGATATTTTGACGGCGGTGGAAAAAATTAATGCGGATTGCATCTACGTATTGCCGAACAACAAAAATATTATTCTTGCAGCAGAGCAGGCGGCAGAGCTGAGCGAAACCAAGCTTGTCGTATTGCCGACCAAGACTGTGCCGCAAGGGTATGCTGTGATGATGGCATTTTTGCCGCATCTGGATGAGGAAACCAATACAGCGGCGATGAAGGAAGCCATCGGCACCGTGAAAACAGCACAGGTGACCTATGCTGTGCGTGATACAAGCGTAAACGGTAAGGAAATTGCTGAAGGCGATATTATCGGTATCTGCGAAGGCGAAATCAGCACAGTTGGCGAAAAGCCGTCCAAGGTATGCCGTGAGTTAATCAAGGGTATGATAGATGAGGACAGCAGTGTTATTTCTATCTACTACGGCAGCGACGTGACGGATGAGGAGGCTGAAAAGCTGGCAGAAAAGTTGGAAGAAAAGTATCCGGATTTAGACGTGATGATGCAGAGCGGACAGCAGCCGCTGTATTACTATATCATTTCCGTGGAGTGATAGATATGCTTTCAAAGCCATTGACGGCACTTAAAGGCGTGGGTCCCGCCAAAGCGAAGGACTTTGCGCGCCTTGGCGTCGAAACGATTTATGATTTACTTTCGTATCTGCCACGCGATTACGAGGACAGAAGTACAACGAAAACGATATATGAAGCAAATGAAGGGGAAACGGTGTGCATAATTGCCACCGTTTTTTCGCCTGCTTATGCGCGGCATATCCGTAAAGGGTTAACTATTTACAGTGCGGATTTGGTGGACGAAACCGGCAAAATAACGGCAACGTGGTTTAACAATAAATATATCGGGAACACGCTTAAAAAAGGCGAATGGTACAGCTTTTACGGTACGGTGAAAAAAATCGGCGGTAAAAAATGCTTGGACAATCCGATTTTTGAGTCGGCGGAAAAGGGCGTGAGCACAGGGCGCATTGTGCCGCTGTATCCGCTGACAATGAATTTGTCGCAAAAAATGGTGCAAACCGTTATGGCGCAGGCGGCGCAGTATATTGCACTGATGCCGGAAACGCTGCCGGAGCATATTCGGAGAAAATATATGCTTTGCGACAAAAATTTTGCCTATAACAACATCCATTTTCCGCAGAGCTTTCATGATTATGACATTGCTCGCAAACGCTTGGTGTTCGAAGAGTTATTTTATCTGCAAATGTCGCTCTATGGCATCAAAACGCAAACACAGAAAAAGACTGCATTTGTGTTTGACGGAGAAAAGGCGGCAAGGGAATTTGCCCAGGGCTTGCCGTTTGAACTGACGGGGGCGCAAAAGCGCGCCATTGGGGAAATTTTGGACGATTTTAAGAGCGGTAAGCCGGCAAACCGACTGGTGCAGGGCGATGTCGGCTCCGGTAAAACCGCGATTGCCGCTGCTGCGATGGCGGCAACCGTTGCGCACGGCTACTGTGCGGCGATGATGGCACCGACGGAAATTCTGGCGGCGCAGCATTATGAAACGCTCACAAAATTTTTCGGCGACCGCTTGCGAATTTGCCTTTTGGTCGGATCTTTAACGGCGGTGAAAAAGCAAAAGCTGCAGACGGAAATTGCGAGCGGTGCGTATGACATCGTAGTCGGCACGCACGCCTTAATTCAGAATAAATTGGAAATACCGCGGCTTGCGTTGGTCATTACGGACGAGCAGCATCGCTTCGGTGTATTGCAGCGTGATGCAATGGAAGCCAAGGGCAACCGACCGCACACGGTGGTTATGAGCGCGACACCAATTCCGAGAACACTTGCGCTGATTTTGTACGGCGATTTGGATATTTCCGTAATAGACGAGCTGCCGCCGGGCAGAAAAAAGATTGAGACCTATTGTATAGATGAAGAAAAGCGCGAGCGCATGTATAATTTTGTGCGCAAACAGGTGGATGCAGGGCAGCAGGTATACATAGTGTGTCCGCTTGTTGAAGAATCTGAAAGCACGACAATCGACTTGTCTGCGCTAAAAAACGTGACGGCATATGCGCAGAATTTGCAGGAGAAAGTCTTTCCGTCCTATCGTGTCGGATTTTTGCACGGACGTATGAAAGCGGCGGAAAAAGAAGAGATTATGCTGCAATTCAAAACCGGCGAAATACAGATTCTGATTTCGACAACGGTGATTGAAGTCGGCGTGGATGTGCCGAATGCGAATCTGATGGTCATCGAAAATGCGGAGCGTTTTGGATTGAGTCAGCTGCATCAGCTGCGCGGTCGCGTCGGGCGCGGCAGAGCGCAAAGCTACTGCGTTTTGATGAATCAGGGCAGCGGCGAGGTCGCCAAAAAACGCATGCAGGTGATGTGCGCGTCCAACGACGGATTTTTCATCTCGCAGGAGGATTTGAAATTGCGCGGTCCGGGCGATTTTTTCGGCGTAAGACAGCACGGCTTGCCCGGTATGAAAATTGCAAATTTATTTTCTGATGCGGAAATTTTAAAGCTGGCGCAGGATGCCGCGCAGTGGATTACGAACGTAGACCCGATGCTGGAAAAGGAAGAAAACGTGGTACTGAAAACGCAGATTCAGAGACTTTCTGCGCGCATTTTTTTATAAAAAATACAAATTAAAAATATAGCGCAATAACCATTTATTTCACCTTATAAAAAAAGCTGATTTGCACAAATTATGATTGTAAACCAGACGAGGAGGTGAAACGAAATGGCAAGAAACAAGAAGAACTTAGTTCCGGAAGCTCGTGCAGCACTTGATAGATTCAAGATGGAAGCAGCATCCGAAGTAGGTGTGAATTTAAAAGAAGGATACAATGGTGACCTGACAAGCAAGCAGGCAGGTAGCGTTGGTGGTCAGATGGTTAAAAAGATGATCAACTCCTACGAGCAGAACATGAAGTAAGTATACCTTTAATCGCATCAAAAATGGTTTGAAGTTGGGCATGTGTCAGTTCTTGACAGATGCCCAATTTCTATTTGGGAGATTTTTATGATCAAAAGAATACAGAAATGGAAAGCGGTACAATTGTATATGCGGTTTAGTGCATTGTTCATAAAATACGAAATATCGCAGACGGCCGCAAGCATCGCGTATTATTTTACACTAGCGGTATTTCCGTTTTTAATGTTCCTTGCCGCGCTGGTCGGCGTGCTTGCGTTTCCGGCAGATGCGCTTGAAAAAGCCATTGCGCCACTGCTGTCTCGAGCGGTGGCAGAGATTATTTTAGAGTATTATACCTATTTGACATCCGTTTCCGGCGTGTTTTCGCTTGTGTTCGGTCTGGTGTTTTCGCTGTATTCCGCATCGCGGGCAATTCGTGCGCTGACATACGGCATAAACAAAGTATACCATACGCATAAAGCGCGCTCTTTTTTTGCTGATTTGTTCCGTTCCGTTATGTTTACACTTGGCGTGAGCGCGGTGCTGTTTTTGGCATTGTTCATGGTAAGCATCGGCAGTAACCTGCCAAAAGTGTTGAATTTATCCCAGCATATACGCATTCCGCTTATCAGTAATGCAGGGTATATATATTTGGTGGCTGTCGGTGCTGCATTTTTCATTTTGACCCTGGTATATATGTATGCGCCGGTGCGGCGCGTACCTTTGTGTTTGGCGTTACCGGGCAGCGTTTTGTGCTTGTTTGGTTTGCATGCTATCAGCTTCGGCGTGGGTGTATATGTGTGTTTTTCGACGCGATTTTCCATGCTTTATGGTTCTATCGGGGCAATTATCATTATGCTTTTGTGGCTGTATTTGTTCGGCATATGTGTAATGTTGGGCGCAATTTTAAATCGCTATGCGGAGAAGAGAAAACGCGCGCGAAAGCGAAAGTGAAAGAGGGTAAAACAGGGGGATGCATAGAAAAGAACAAACTACAGGATTTTGCGTTGTTGGCGGCGGACTGCCCGGTTTTTGTGTTGCAGTCATAGCGGCAAAACGCGGCATTTATATATTAGTTCGAACAAGTGTTTTGCGGATGTTTTTGCCTTATATTTATCCAAAGACAAATGACAATGAAATAAAGTGTAAAAAAATTTATTTTTTCTTACGTTATCTCTTGACTTTTTTCGTTTTATATGTAAAAATAAATAGGGGTGGAACGTTTGCGAGTTATAGGTGGAAACAAACGAGGCTTAAAGCTGCTTGAATTTGAGGGTGACAGCGTGCGGCCGACGACCGACAGAGTCAAAGAAAACATCTTTAATATTATCGGTCCGTATATTTCCGGGGCAAGCGTGTTGGATCTCTTTGGCGGTACAGGAGCGCTTTGTATTGAAGCACTCAGTCGCGGCGCAGAAAAAGCGACAGTGTGTGATGTAGCGGAAAGTTCGCTTTCCCTCATTCGAAAGAATTTGAATAAAGCGGATTACACGGCGCAGGTGCGCGTTGTAAAAACAGATGCGGTCAGCTTTGTGCAATCTGCAAAGGAAAGCTTTGACGTGCTGTTTATTGACCCGCCGTACAATTCGGATTTGCTCGTGCGCACTTTAGCGGCCATTGCAAAAAATCCGCAAATTTGCCCGCAGGGTATTATCGTATGCGAGCGCGATTATGAAAAAGAATTGCCGCAGCTTTCGGGCCTTCGGGTTTTGAAGGATAAAAAATACGGCAGGGTGCAGATACTGGTTTTGGAAGTGCAGGGTGAAGCTGATTAAACGAGTGAGAAGAAAAGGAAGAATGGGGGATATAGAAAGATGGAAGTTCTTGAGCTGATTGATATGCTTGAAGATGTTGTGGATAAGGCGTTTGGCATTCCGTTAATCGGAAAGGCTATTATGGACCGCGACGAACTTTTAGACTTGATTGAAGAAATCCGCATTAACCTGCCGGATGATTTAAAGCAGGCAAAGTGGGTAAAGGATGAGCGTCAGCGCATTTTGGATGATGCCAATAAGGAAGCTGCCTCGATTATCAAGCTTGCAGAGGAGAAGATGGCTTCTTTGATTGATGACCATGAAATTACGCAGCGCGCGTATGCACAGGCAAATGAAATCGTTTCCGGTGCACAGAACAATGCGCGTGAAATCCGTGCAAACACGAAGCAGTATGTGGACGATCATATGGCGAATTTGGAAGCAAAGCTTGAAAAGATGATTACCACCGTGCGCGAGAACAGAAACGAGCTAAAAAAATAAATTGTTTGACCTGACCGTATGTCCAAAAGGGCGTGCGGTCTTTTTTGTGAAAAAAGCTTATAAATATCTTGTAAAAATGAAATAAATATAGTATAATATCTAAGATATGGTAATGTGACGTTTTATATGCTTTTGTAAGAGAGGGAAAAGTATGAAATATATTGTAATTCTTGGTGACGGTATGGCGGATACGCCGGTAGAAGCACTCGGCGGAAAAACGCCTTTGGAAGTGGCGAAAAAGCCGATGATGGACAGACTGGCATCTATGGGTGAGATGGGCATGGTCAAAACGGTGCCGGACGGTATCGCACCGGGCAGTGACGTGGCAAACTTATCCGTAATGGGTTATGACCCGCTGAAGGTTTATACGGGTCGTTCACCGCTTGAGGCAGTATCCATCGGTGTAGAATTAAACGACACAGATGTTACATACCGCGTAAATACCGTAACGCTTTCGGATGAAGAAAAATATGCGGATAAAACGATGGTGGACTATTCCAGCGATGAAATCAGCTCTGCAGAGGGTGCACAGCTGATGCAGGCGATGAACGAAGCGTTTGCGACAGAGAAGATTCGCTTCTATGCCGGCACGAGCTACCGCAATCTGTTGGTGGTGCACGAAGGTGCAACCGGCGCAGACCTTACGCCGCCGCACGATATTTCGCTTAAATGTATAAAAGACCATTTGCCAAAGGGCGCAGATGCCCTTTTGGATATGATGCAAAAAAGCTATGATATTTTAAAAGACCATCCGGTAAACATCGACCGCGTAAAGCGCGGCTTGCATCCGGCAAATTCCATCTGGTTCTGGGGCGAGGGCACCAAGCCGGGGGTAACGAACTTTAAAGAAAAGTACGGTTTAGATGGTGCGATGATCAGTGCTGTGGACCTTTTAAAGGGTATCGGCTACAGCGCGGGTATGGAAGTGATTGAAGTCGAGGGCGCAACCGGCAATGTGGACACCAATTTTGACGGCAAGGCAAAGGCGGTATGCAATGCACTGCTCGGCGGCAAGGATTTTGCGTATTTGCACGTGGAGGCGGCAGATGAATGCGGCCACCGCGGTGAAATGGAAAATAAGATTTTGTCTATCGAAAAGTTAGATGTTGCATTGGGCAGTATCATCGAGGCGATGGAGGCTGCCGGCGAAAGCTACAGCATCCTTTTGATGCCGGATCATCCGACACCGCTCGCAATTCGTACACATTCGTCGGATGCGGTGCCGTATGTGATCTACAGAAGTGATGCGCCGCAGGCGGAGAGCGGTCTTCGTTATACGGAGAAGGATGCGCAGAGCACTGGCGTGTATGAGCCGGTGGGCTGCAAGTTGATGGATAAATTTTTGAATTAGGCTTTTGAGATTAAGCAGAGGGGGTGCGTGCATGCAAAGTAAGGTATTTAAGACTTTGGGCATCGTGCTGTGCATAGCGGTCATTTGTGGTTTGGCATACTTTGTGATGCCGACACTTCTGGTGGCGCTGCTACCGTTTGTAATTGCATATTTTTTAAGCATTGCCTTAGAGCCGCTGATTCGGCTACTGAGCGAAAAAATGCATTTGCCGCGCCCAATTGCAGCGGGCGTTTCTACTGTGCTTGCGTTGATTGTAGTTGGCGGCTTGCTGTCGTGGCTGGTATGGCAGCTATGGATGCAGATTATTGAGCTTGCTGATAAGTGGCCGGAGCTGTACGAGGCGTCCAGAACGTATCTGGAAACGACCTTTGCCGGTTGGAGCGGCTTTTATGACTCGATGTCGCCGCAGGTACAGTCCTATATTGACTACGGACTTGCCGAAGCGCGCAGCGGGCTTACCTCGCTGATTTCGCCGGTGGCGAACCGTCTGGTCAGCTTTGCAAGAGGCTTGGTGGCGGGCGTACCGTCCACGATAATTTTTGTGATTGTCACCTTTTTGGCGTGCAACTTTATGTGCGCGGACAGAAAGAAAATGCGGGCGCTGTTTGCACACGTGTTCGGCGTAAAAACGCTGCAGCGTGTTTCGCAGATCTGGCGCGATTTAAAGGCGGCGCTCGGCGGCTATGTAAAAGCGCAGCTTGCCATTATGTGCGTATCGTTTGTGATTTTGCTAATTGGCTTTTCCATTGCGGGCGCGCCGTTTACGTTGCTGTTTGCGTTTGTGGTAGCATTTTTAGATGCGCTACCGGTGTTCGGGTCGGGTTTGGTGCTGATTCCATGGACACTGATTTCGCTTTTGCAGCAGAATTATTTAACAATGACCATCTGCATCGTTATGTATGTGACTATTATTGTGACACGCCAGATTTTGGAGCCGCGTATCCTGGGTAAGCAGATTGGTGTACCGCCATTGCTCACGCTGATGAGTATGTATATCGGCTTAAAGACCATCGGTATTTTCGGTATGGTCATAGGACCGGTGCTTGTGTTAATCATAAAAAATCTGTATGTCGGCGGTGTGTTTGAACATATGCTGAAGACAGAACCAAAGTTAGAAAAACCAAAAGAGAATAATCCGGAAAAAGAGGTGCAGGAGCATGAGTAAAGGAAAATATTATATTACAACGGCGATTGCATACGCTTCCCGTAAGCCGCACATCGGCAATACGTACGAAGTGATTTTAACAGATGCTATTGCGCGTTTCAAAAGAAAGATTGGTTATGATGTGTATTTTCTGACCGGTACGGATGAACACGGCCAGAAAATTCAGCAGATTGCTGAGGAGAGCGGCATCACACCACAGAAGTACGTCGATGGTGTGGCAGGCGAAATCCGCGGCATCTGGGATTTGGTGAATGCTTCTTACGACGGTTTTATCCGCACGACGGATGACCGCCATGAAGAGGTTGTACGTAAGATTTTCAAAAAACTCTATGACCAGGGTGACATCTACAAGAGCGAATATGAAGGCATGTACTGCGTACCGTGTGAGTCGTTCTTTACTTCTTCGCAGCTCGTGGATGGTTGCTGCCCAGACTGCGGCAGACCGGTAACGCCGACGAAGGAAGAAGCATACTTCTTTAAAATGAGCAAATACCAGGATCGTTTGATGCAATAAAGTCGGAGGCCCA
>JAZSQB010000076.1:0-42380 GCA_045537695.1 Clostridia bacterium
AGCTTATGATTGACGCAGGTCTGCGCGGTCGTGGTGGTGCAGGCTTCCCGACAGGTCTTAAGTGGAAGTTTGCAGCAGCTTCTGTTTCCGATCAGAAGTATGTATGCTGTAACGCCGACGAAGGCGACCCGGGCGCATTCATGGACAGAAGTATTCTCGAAGGCGACCCGCACTCCGTAATCGAAGCTATGGCGATCGCCGGTTATGCAATCGGCGCTAACCAGGGTTACGTTTATATTCGTGCTGAGTACCCGATCGCTGTACAGCGTTTGTCCATCGCTATCAAGCAGGCGCGTGAGATGGGTCTTTTGGGCAAGAATATTTTTGGTACAGACTTTAGCTTTGACCTGGACATCCGTCTCGGTGCAGGTGCATTCGTATGCGGTGAAGAAACTGCCCTCATGACTTCTATCGAAGGTAAGCGCGGTGAGCCGAGATGCCGTCCGCCGTTCCCAGCTGTAAAGGGTCTGTTCGGCAAGCCGACCGTATTAAATAACGTAGAAACCTATGCAAACATTCCGGTCATCATCAACAACGGTGTGGAATGGTTCCAGGGTATCGGTACAGAGAAGAGCAAGGGTACTAAGGTATTCGCGCTCGGCGGTAAGATTCACAACACAGGTCTTGTGGAAGTTCCGATGGGTACAACGCTTCGTGAAATCGTTGAAGAAATCGGCGGCGGTATCCCGAACGGTAAGAAGTTTAAGGCTGCCCAGACCGGTGGTCCGTCCGGCGGTTGTATTCCGGCTTCCCTGATTGACACGCCGATTGACTACGATTCTCTCTTAAGCATCGGTTCCATGATGGGTTCCGGCGGTCTTATCGTAATGGATGAAGATACCTGTATGGTAGATATCGCAAAGTTCTTCTTGGAGTTTACTGTCGATGAATCCTGCGGTAAGTGCTCTCCGTGCCGAATCGGTACAAAGAGAATGCTTGAAATCCTCAACAAGATTACAAGCGGTAAGGGTACACTCGAGGATATTGACAGGCTTGAAAAGCTCTGCTACAACGTAAAAGAATCTGCGCTTTGCGGTCTCGGTCAGACAGCACCGAACCCGATTTTGAGCACACTGCGTTACTTCAGAGATGAGTATGTGGCGCACGTTGTGGACAAGAGATGTCCGGCGGGCGTATGTAAGGATCTTCTCATGTACAAGATTGATCCGGCGAAGTGCGTAGGTTGTAGCCTGTGTGCGAAGAACTGTCCGGTTGGTGCAATTACCGGTGAAATCAAGAAGCCGTTCACGATTGATACAAACAAGTGCGTGAAGTGCGGTCTGTGTGAATCGAAGTGCCGCTTCAAAGCAATTTCGAAATAAGCCTGAAAGGAGAATGTTAAAATGGAAATGGTTAATTTAAAGATTAACGGTCTGGATGTCAGCGCTCCGAAAGGCTCTACGATTTTGGAGGCAGCAAGAATTGCTAACATCGACATTCCGACACTTTGTTATTTAAAGGATGTAAACCAAATCGGCGCATGTAGAATGTGCGTTGTTGAAATCAAGGGTGCAAGAAGCCTGCAGGCTGCTTGTGTATACCCGATCAATGAAGGTATGGAAGTATTCACGAACTCTGCAAAGGTTCGTGAAGCAAGAAAGGTTACATTGCAGCTCATTCTTTCCAACCATGAAAAGAAGTGTCTTACCTGCGTAAGAAACAAGAACTGCGAACTGCAGAACCTCGCGGAAGAACTCAATGTGACAGAGCTTCCGTACGAGACAGAGGAACCGATCGTACATGCAATCGACGATCTTTCTCCGTCCATCGTTCGCGATAACAACAAATGTATTCTTTGCCGTCGCTGCGTGGCTGTATGTAAGAACATTCAGACAGTTGGCGTAATCGATGCAAAGGAACGCGGTATCAACACAAATATCGGTTGTGCATTTGATAAGTCCTTAGCAGAAGTAGCCTGCGTAAACTGTGGTCAGTGTATCGCAGCTTGCCCAGTTGGCGCGCTTTATGAAAAGGATGCTATCAAGCCGGTATGGGATGCTATCGCAGATGACAGCAAGTATGTTGTTGTACAGACAGCACCGGCTGTTCGTGCAGCACTCGGTGAAGAATTCGGTATGGAAATGGGCACACCTTGCACAGGCAAGATGGTTGCTGCGCTCCGTCGCCTTGGCTTCACTAAGGTGTTTGATACAGATACAGCTGCTGACCTGACCATTATGGAAGAGGGTACAGAAGTTATCAACAGAATCAAGAATGGCGGTAAGCTGCCGGTTATCACATCCTGCAGCCCGGGTTGGGTAAAGTTCTGCGAACATAACTTCCCGGATTTCCTGGATAATCTGTCCAGTGCAAAATCTCCGCACGAAATGTTCGGTGCAGTAATCAAGTCTTACTACGCTGAAAAAGAAGGCATCAACCCGGCAGATATCGTAACTGTTTCGATTATGCCGTGTACAGCTAAGAAGTTTGAAGCACAGCGCGATGAGCTCGGTAATGACGGTTTCCAGGATGTAGATTACGTTCTGACCACACGCGAGCTTGCTCGTATGATTAAGCAGGCAGGTCTTGATTTTGCAAACCTTCCGGATGAACAGTTTGACAATCCGTTCGGTGAAGCAACGGGTGCCGGCGTAATCTTCGGTGCGACAGGCGGTGTTATGGAAGCTGCACTCAGAACCGTTGCTGAAGTACTCAGCGGCGAGTCTATGTCTGAAGACAACTACCACGTTGTTCGCGGTACTGACGGTATCAAGCGCGCGGAGGTAGAAATTGCGGGCATCAAGATTAAGGCTGCAGTAGCACACGGCCTTGGCAATGCAAGAAAGCTTTTAGATGCAATCCGCGCTGGCGAAGAAAACTACGATTTCGTTGAAATCATGGCTTGCCCGGGTGGTTGCGTAACAGGTGGCGGTCAGCCGATCGTATCTGCAAAGGCGCAGATGGATGTAGACGTAAAGGCTACACGTGCAAAGGCACTTTATACAGAAGACAGCAACGCTGCAATTCGTAAGTCTCATGAAAATCCGGTTATCAAGATGCTCTACGATGAGTACTTCGAAGAGCCGGGTAGCCATAAGGCACACAAGTACCTGCACACACACTATACAAAGAGAGATTTGTATTAATCTTCAATAAAAAAACACGGTAGCACTTGGGCGAGTGGTCTTAAGAATACAGTGGTTTTAGCCGGTAATTTACCGAAAACAGTGCACAAAAAATCCGCATTATACGTGAGTATGATGCGGATTTTTATGTTCATCTTTCCAATAAAATTCCTCGTCTAAAACTGCCACAGGCACCTTAAAAGGTAATGGTTTGAAATAAGAGTAAGGTAAAAACGATCGATATCCTCGGCTTAAGAACATTATTATATCATTTCAATTTCCTCTCTGTTATTTTTATGCCTCTTCCACTTTCATAATTTCATCAATTAAAATTTCAAAATATTCCGCATCCGTTTGATTTAAACACTTTTCACAGTTGTCACAAATCTTGTTTGGATCTAAATCACAGATACAATCACCGCAATTTGTGCAAATTTTATCACTAAAAATGCATTTTTTCATCATTTTCCCTCATTTTTCAAAAATTTTTTACTTTTTTCGAAACATTTGTTTGCTTTTTTAAAAAAAGTGTGCTACAATGGATATGGGCACATATGTTCTATTATTATAGCAGAAAAAAAGTATGTCCGCAAGGGTGTTTTCATAAAATAAAATATGAATTTAAATAAGGAGGCGTTTTTCTTGCCGAGAACATCTGATAAAGGCGAAAAAATTCTGAAATTCATTTCTGAGCAAACCCGTACAAAGGGCTATCCTCCATCTGTGCGCGAAATCGGCAATGCCGTTGGCTTAAGCTCTACATCTACGGTACACGCACAGCTTAAGAAGCTGCGTGACAGCGGTTTTCTTGAAAAGGATAATGACAAAACCCGTGCGCTGAAGCTGACGGATAAATATTATAGTACTTACGAAGTTGCTGCACTGCAGAGCGATATGTTATCGCCATCTTCTTTTGACCAATTTTATGAAAAAGCGCAATCGGAATTTCTGCAGGTGCCGGTGCTCGGCCGCGTTGCGGCAGGACAGCCGATTTTAGCGATTGAAGAAGCAACGGAAAGCTTTCCGTTGCCAATCAGCTTTGCCAGAAATAAAGACTTGTTTATGCTTACCGTTTCCGGCGAATCTATGATTGAAGCGGCCATTTTAGATGGGGACTATGTAATTGTAGAGCGTCAATCCACCGCAAACAACGGAGATATCGTTGTTGCGCTGGTGGAAGATTCCGCTACAGTAAAGACCTTTTACAAAGAAAATGGGCATTTCCGTCTCCAACCGGAAAACGAATCTATGGAGCCAATTATTGTAAACGAAGTGATGATTTTAGGTAAAGTAGTCGGCGTATTTAGAAGCATGTAAAGTTAAAAGTCTTTGAAATGGTGATGGGGTTAAACTACCATCTATATAAAAAGTGTATATAAACAAAAATTAACTGTCCTATTGCTTTTTTCTTATTTTATGATAAAATAAGACAGTAAGAAATTTTAAAAGGGTGGGGAAACAAATGAAAAAGTTTATAGAAGATTTTAAAGCATTTGCGCTCAAAGGCAACGTGTTTGATATGGCTGTCGGTATGATTATCGGTGCTGCTTTTACTACAATCGTTAAATCGTTGGTAGATGATATCATTATGCCGCTCATCGGTATTTTAACTGGTGGCTTTGATTTAACCGGTCTGGCAATTAAGCTTTCCGAGGAAGAAGGCGCAGCGCAGCTGTCCTATGGATTGTTTTTACAGAACGTATTAAATTTCCTCATTATTTCTCTGGTGATTTTTGTATTCATCCGTCTTATCGGCAAGTTGCACCGCAAAAAGGCAGAGGAAGAGGCACCGGCAGAACCGCCGAAGAAGAGTGACGAAGTTGTTCTCCTGGAAGAAATTTCTGAAAGCCTCAAAAAGCTTGCAGAAGAAAAAGAAAGAGTTTAATGTATATAGAAAGGTACTGCGGTGCCTTTCTTTTTTTAAAACAGGCACATTATTTTTATAGGATTTCCATATTTTTTCATTTGCGCCTTTAATTTTGTTACATTTGCTTGACTTTTGCGCAAAAAAAGGCTATAATTATGGTAATTATAGAGTATTTGCAGCGCCGTTTTGCGTATTTATGCATCGACGCGGAAAGGCGTATGATTTAAATATGGCTGAAAAGCATTTTTCTCCTTATACAGCTATGTCCGATGAGGCGCTTGTATTGTTAGCGCAATCGTCTGATAAAAAGGCGATGGAACATATTTTGGAAAAATACAAAGGTCTTGTAAAAGCGCGGGCACGCGCCTACTTTTTAATCGGTGCAGACCCGGAAGATTTGATTCAGGAAGGTATGATTGGTCTTTACAAAGCCATACGGGATTTCAATCAAGAAAAGCAAGTCAGTTTTGCCGCCTTTGCAGACATCTGTACAACAAGACAGATTGTCACGGCGGTAAAAACCGCTACTAGACAAAAACATATACCGCTGAATAACTATATTTCTTTAAATAAACCACTCACAGCAGAAGGCGATTCAGAGAAGACGATGCTAGACCTTCTGTCGGAAAACCTGATTTCCGATCCGGAGCAAATCGTAATCAATCAGGAATCCTTTGAGAGTGTAAATAAAAAAATCGGTAGTATTTTAAGTGATTTTGAGATGCGCGTCCTGGAATTATACTTATCCGGCAGAAGCTATCAGGAAATTGCGGAGCGCTTAGGGAAGTCCGCAAAATCAATTGATAACGCGCTTCAACGCACCAAGCGCAAAATTGAAGAAGGTTTGGCGTAAAAACAATTTGTCTATTACCGCAAGCATCATAGCGGTACAATATATCAAAGTGAGGGATAACTATGTACGAAGACAAGACTCTGGTATGTAAGGACTGTGGAAACGAATTTGTTTTCACTGCCGGAGAACAGGAATTTTATGCAGAAAAAGGCTTTGAAAATGAGCCGACACGCTGCAAGGATTGCAGAGTTGCACACAAGGCTGCTATGCGTCAGGCTCGCGAAATGCACGAAGTAATTTGCGCAGATTGCGGCAAGCCGGCACAGGTACCGTTTGTACCGAAGGATGACAGACCGGTATACTGCAGCGAATGCTTTGAAAAGCACAGAGGTTGAGTTAAGAAGCGTATTGTTTAGCAATACGCTTTTTCTCTGAAAAGAAATACGCAGGTGACATTCTATGCTCGAAATTACAAGCAAGACAAACAAAACCTATAAAATGCTTTCCGCACTGCGCACAAAGAAAGGCAGAACGGAATACGGCAGTTATGCCGTGGAAGGCTTTAAATCCGTCGAAGAGGCAATTCTCTCCGGCGCTGATGTGCAGCTTTTGGTCGTAACCAATGCCTTTTTACGCGAAAACACCGATTTTGTGGACCAAGCCGAGAAAACCGGCATAGACGTATGCTGCCTGCACGAGGATTTGTTCTCGAAAATCAGCGATACGCAGACGCCCGCTGGTGTGCTCTGTGTGATGACTCTGCCAGCACGTGAAACGCCTGTTCTGTCTGATGGTTTATATGTATATTGCGACCATCTTGCCGACCCGGGTAACGCCGGCACCATCATCCGCACAGCGGATGCGGTTGGTGCAAAAGCGGTTTTGTTCTCTACTGCATGCGTGGACATATATAATCCGAAGGTCATTCGCTCGACGATGGGTTCTTTTTTTCACATTTCGACCTATACCGATGTGGAAGAAGGTTTTCTTATCCACGCAAAAACAAGCGGCTTTGCAACCATAGCCGGTGCGCTCACCGCATCCGCAACCGATGCGCGCAAGTTAATCCTGCCTAAAAATATGGTGCTTGTTATCGGAAACGAGTCCAATGGCGTAAGCGAGCGCGTCTTGCAATTGTGCGAAACACACGCTGTTTTACCGATTGTCGGCAAAGCGGAATCCTTAAATGCAGCCGCAGCTGCCGCTGTATTTATGTACAAATGGCTTTTCGAACAAAAATAATCACCAAAATTCATACCTTGCTTTTGTGTAAATTGCTGTATTTTGGGCTCTATGCTTGCATTCTTGCCCATATAAGTCTATACTAAAAGAAAAAACGGAGTGAAAGTATGAAGTTTACAATTGCACACAATAACATTACCGTGTTGGATCTGGAAAAGAGTCTTGCATTTTACAAGAATGCGCTCGATTTGGATATCCAGCGCAGCATTGAAGCTGAGGACGGCAGCTTTAAAATTGTCTACCTGTCCGATGGCAGCTCTTTGCACAAACTGGAGCTGACATGGTATCGTGATAAAACAGAGCCTTGGAATTTAGGCGATAACGAAGTGCATACCGCTTTTGTTGTAGACGATTTTGAAGCCGCCTATGCGCATCACACTGCTATGGGGTGTATCTGCTACGAAAACAAAGCTATGGGCATTTATTTCATCGCTGACCCGGATGGGTACTGGGTTGAAATTTTACCTGAAAAATAAATTTTCGAAAGAAGGCTATACAAATGACAGAAAAATTGCATGTAATGGACCATCCGCTGATTCAGCATAAAATTTCTATGCTGCGCGATAAGAATACTTCCGTGAAGGATTTTCGTGAACTTGCATACGAAATTGCGCTTTTGATGGGTTATGAAGCAACCCGGGATTTACCGCTAATTGATTATCCGGTAGAAACCCCGATTCAAAAAACTGTAGGTAAGGTGATTGACAAGCAGGTTGCCATCGTGCCGATTTTGCGTGCAGGTCTCGGTATGGTAGATGCAATCATGAGTATTTTACCGGCGGCAAAAATCGGTCACATCGGTTTATACCGTGACCACGAAACACATCAGCCGGTTGAATATTACTGTAAGTTGCCAAAGGACGTAGACCAGCGTCAGGTCATCGTTACCGACCCGATGCTTGCTACCGGCGGTAGTGCAGCCGCTGCAATTGATTTTATCAAGCAACGCGGCGCAAAACGCATCAAGCTGATGTGCATCATCGCTGCACCGGAAGGTGTAGAAGCCGTTGCTAGTGCGCATCCGGATGTTGAAATCTATGTTGGCGCGCTCGATGAAAAGCTTAATGAAAATAAGTACATTGTCCCGGGGCTCGGTGATGCTGGCGACAGATTGTTTGGCACACTGTAATGCGTTACAAGAATTTATCGAAATGCCTATCGCTTCTGGCGATAGGCATCCTCATTATTTTGCTTGTATGTTATAATCTGCAAAAGGCAGAAACGTGCACGAAAAACGTGTTTGCCTTAAACACATATGCTTCGGTAACCGTTACCGGTAAAGATGCGGAGACTTTTGCAGAAGAAGCCATACAGACTATAACCGACGCCGAGAAGGTATTTAGCGCACACCATATGGACAGTGAACTGTATCAGCTCAATACAAAACATCAGACCGGCGTGCCCTTTCTGGTTTCAAAAGAGCTTTTTTCTGTGTTACAGAAGGCAATACAGCTTTGCGAAAACACAAACGGCAAATTTGACATTACTATAAAGCCGATTCTGGACATATGGAGCATTACCGAAAACCCGCGTGTGCCGGCAAAGGAAGAAATACATTCTGCACTGCCAATGGTGGACTATCGCAAAATAGAATTAAATGCAACGGAGCAAACTATAACTTTTTTAAAAGACGGTATGCAAATTGACTTAGGCGGCATTGCGAAAGGCTACATTGCCGACAGGCTTGCTACCCAATTAGCGCCTGCGCAAAGTGCTATCATTGACCTTGGTGGCAACGTCATTGTAACTGGTCAGCGCCGCGGTGGCTGGAAAATCGGCATACAGACGCCATTTGCGCAAGCAGGTATGCAAACCGCCATTATCAAAGTGCCTTCGGATAAAACAACAACAGTTGTAACCTCCGGTGCCTATGAGCGCAATTTCGAAAAAGATGGTATTTTATATCACCACATTATAGACCCATACACCGGTTATCCGTATCAGGGCGAAATTGAAAGCGTTTCCGTAATTGGCACATCTTCTATGACGGCGGATGCATATGCTACGTATTTGTTTATGCTTTTGCCGGAAGAAGCAATCCGCATTGCAAAAAAAGAAGGCTTTGACATTTTGATACAAACCAAAGACAAAGTCATCTACACAACACTGACGGATTTTGATATTACAGATCAAACTTATAAGATAAAATAACGGACAGGTTTACAGAAGGCGTTTATGTTTATTACTACAATAATAAAAGAATATCTATGAAACGAAAAGGCATGCGTCCGGTAAAATACCGGACGCATGCACAAGCAAGCGCATATTTTATTTTTGTCTATACTTTGAGGTGCTATTCATTCATACTACCGCGCTGCAAAAGTTTCATTTTTTGAGTCACATTCCTTCAACGGAAACGAGCTTTTTGCTTATCTGATAAAATTGGTTTTTTTCGGTGTTTCATATGTTGGTGTATCAATGCCTGCGGCTTTGCCGGCTTCAATGCATTTGAGCATCCATACCATATTCTGCGCTAGGGTGCGCATGGTCTGCATACCTTCTGCATCCTGCTTGACTTCGTCCGGTGTGTTGCCGTGTACCATATTCCAATACTGTGAGGTTACAATCGGCATGGAGCGGATAGCAAAGTATTTGTTTAACTGGTCAAAGGTTGCGCTTGCACCGCCGCGTCTGCAGCTTGCAATTGCTGCTGCCGGTTTGTTTTGTACCGATGCTGCGCCGGCATAAAATGCACGGTCCATAAACGAAGTAATCGCACCGGATGCACCCGCGAAATGAACGGGGGAGCCGAAGATAAAGCCGTCTGCCTCCTTTGCTTTCTCCAAAAATGCATTTACAATGTCGGTCTGTACGCATTTGCCGAGCTTTTTGCAAGCACCGCAACCCATGCAGCCAACAACCGGTTTTGCCGCAATGTGCATTATTTCTGTATCAATACCGCTTTGATTTAAAACTGCAGTGATTTCGGTAAGTGCAGTATAGGTGCAGCCCTTTTCGTGCGGACTGCCGTTTATAAGCAATACTTTCATATTTCTAACCCCTTTTCCACCTTTAATTCATTCTCTTCCACGGTGACAAAAATGTTGTCACCGTCTTTTAATTCGCCACGGATATATAATGCGGCAAGGGCATCCTCGACGTAACGCGCAATCACGCGGCGGAGCGGGCGCGCGCCGTATTTCGGGTTGTAGCCCTTTTCACACAGCCAGGCCTTCGCTTCGTCTGTGACGGTCAACTTTAAGTTTTTGGTATTTAGCTCGCGCAGAAGCTCGGCAAGCTGCAAATCCACGATTTGCAAAAGCTCATCCTTCTTGAGCGGATAGAATACCACCGTATCGTCAATACGGTTTAAAAATTCCGGACGGAAGGTGTTTTTCAGCGCCGTCATCACTTTCGCTTCGACCGCTGTATCCTCATTGGATAAAAAGCCGATGGTGCCTTCTTTTAAGTTGCTGCCGGCGTTGGACGTCATTACAATGATGGCATTTTCAAAGCATACGGTTTTGCCGTGGCTGTCTGTGATTCTGCCGTCATCCAAGATTTGCAGAAAGATATTGAATACTTCCGGGTCTGCTTTTTCGATTTCATCTAATAGAATTACGGAATACGGCTTTCTGCGGATTTTCTCCGTTAGCTGACCGGCATCGTCATAGCCGACGTATCCCGGCGGCGCGCCGATGAGCTTTGCCACGGAGTGACGCTCAGAGTATTCACTCATATCCAAACGGATGACCGCTTCTTCCGAGTCAAACATCGCTTCGGCGAGCGCTTTGACAAGCTCGGTTTTACCCACGCCGGTCGGGCCAACAAAGATAAAGGAAACCGGGCGCTTTTTCTTGGAAAGTCCTGCTCTGCCACGACGGATAGCACGGGAAATGCTCTCCACTGCCTTTTCCTGCCCGATAATGCGCTCGTGCAGACGGTTTTCAAGCTGCAGAAGCTTCTGCGCTTCTGCTTCCGTGATGCGCTGCATCGGGATTTTTGTCCACGCCTCAATAACAGCGGCGATATCATCTTCCGTAATCGGTACGCTTTCGCATTTTGCGGATAGCGTTTCAATTTGCTCTTTTAACTGGAACTCGCGCGCCTTTAATTCTGCCGCCTTCTGATAATCATCGATAGAGTCTGTCGAAACGGCGGATTCCTTTTCTTCCAATACCTTATCTAACTCGCCGCGCAGAATTTCAAGCTCTGCCAGGGCGGTGTTGTTTAAGTTCGCGCGTGCGCCGGCTTCGTCGATTAAGTCAATCGCTTTATCCGGCAGAAATCGCTCTGTGATATAGCGCTCCGCATTGCGTACGGCAAATTCGATAATGTCTCTGGAAATGGATACCTTGTGATACTGCTCATAGTAATCCTTGATACCGTAGAGAATTTCGATGCTGTCTGCAATCGAAGGCTCGTCGACGATTACAGTCTGGAAACGTCTTTCGAGTGCGCTGTCTTTTTCAATGTGCTTTCTGTATTCTGTCAGCGTGGTCGCGCCGAGCACCTGAATTTCACCGCGGGCGAGGGAGGGTTTTAAAATATTACCTGCGCTCATCGCACCGTCTGCGTCACCGGCACCGACAATGTTGTGCAATTCGTCAATCACCAAAATGATGTTGCCGAGCTTTTTCGCTTCTTCAATCAATGCCTTTAAACGCGATTCAAACTGACCGCGAAATTGCGTACCTGCCACGAGGGCGGTAAAGTCAATTAAATATACTTCTTTGTTGTACATCTTAACCGGCACTTTCTTTTCGTGGATGCGCAGTGCCAGACCTTCTGCGATAGCAGTCTTGCCGACACCCGGCTCACCGAGCAATACCGGATTGTTTTTCGTGCGGCGGTTTAAAATCTGCACAACACGGTCGATTTCGGTTTCTCTGCCGATGACGCGGTCTACACCACCGGCTGCCGCTTTGGCGGTTAAATTCGTGCCGTACGTATCCAGCATTTTCTTCTTTTTCTGCTTGGGCGCGTCTTTGGTTTTTGTGCGCGCACCGCTGACTTTTGCTTCCTGTGCATCTGTATTATCTTCTTCTTTCTTGGAAGCTGCCTTTGGAAAATTGCCAAACATTTTTGCCAACGCTGCCATTGGCGAGTCGCCGAGCGCTTCCATATCCATCTCCGGTAGGGCGCCTTCTTCCTCCATGCCCTCCATCATAATGTTTAATTCATCATTGAGCGCACTGATGTCCTCGTCATTAATACCCATTTGTTCTACCAATTTATTAATTGGTGCGATGCCCATTGCCTTTGCGCAGGCGAGACAGAGACCTTCATTGGTCTGCTTGTCGCCCTCTAACTTGGTAATGAAAATCACAGCCTGATTTTTATTGCATTTGCTACATAACATATCTACTCACATCCTCGTCGAGTATTGTACCACAGGATTCGGCGTAAAACAACAATTTCGACAGAATATTCATAAAAAATTTTTACTTTTCTGAGTGTGGCTTGAAGTATTCATCGGCAAAAATCAAATCGTCAATGTCTTTGATTTCGCGTGTATTCGGCTTTGTGGTTTTCGTTTTCTTCTCATTTTTCGTTGTTGCGCTTTCTGTTTTCTTTTTGTCGTCCATGTATTCACCTCCGTAAAACTGTATTGTATAGTATATGCATATGCGGCAAAAAAAGAAGTCTTCAAAAGAAGACTTGGGTGCGCTTCGTGTTTTGGGGATTACATATATTTTTTCATATGCGCAATGGCGCTTTTTTCTAAACGGGATACTTGCGCCTGGCTGATGCCGATTTCGTCGGCGACCTCCATCTGGGTTTTCCCCTGGAAAAAGCGCAGGTTTAAAATAAACTTTTCTCTATCGCTCAAACGATGCATTGCTTCGCTTAAATCAATTTGGTCAAGCCACGCATCATCGCAATTTTTTTCGTCACGCACCTGGTCCATGACATACAGTGCATCGCCGCCGTCGTGATAGATAGGCTCAAATAGGGAAATGGGGTCTGTGATGGCATCGAGGGCAAGAACGATATCCGCAGGGGCGCAGTCTATTGCCTTGGCAAGCTCCTCTACGGTTGGCTCTTTGCCTTGCTTGGCGGTCAGATGTTCTTTTGCTTGCAACGCTTTATATGCAATGTCACGCAGAGAGCGGCTGACGCGTATGGCATTGTTATCGCGCAGGTGTCGGCGCACCTCGCCGATAATCATGGGTACGGCATAGGTTGAAAATTTAACCATATAATCCAAATTAAAATTATCAATTGCTTTGATTAAACCGATACAGCCAATTTGAAATAAATCATCCATATTCTCACCGCGATTGGAGAAACGCTGAATGACGCTGAGTACCAAACGCAAATTGCCTTCAATAAATTCCTCGCGTGCGGCATTGTCGCCGGATTTAATTTTTTTTAAAAGCTCTAACTTTTTGTCTGCACTTAAATTCGGAAGCTTGGCTGTGTTTACACCGCAGATTTCAACTTTGTTAAACATTGGGATACCTCCAAAAGGAATATGTAATGCGGTGTAATATGTATTTTGGACAAAGATTTGCCGGTTTATGCTTACGAGAGCTTTAAAATTTCTTTTTTTAGGCGTAGAATAATTTTCTTTTCCAGACGGGAGATGTAGGATTGGGAAATA
This sequence comes from Clostridia bacterium, assembly GCA_045537695.1. Lineage (GTDB taxonomy): Bacteria > Bacillota > Clostridia > UBA1381 > UMGS1253 > RGIG2041. Next base: position 13,515 of record JAZSQB010000076.1, read on the forward strand.
CCCAGTAAATCCGCCACTTCTTTCTGCGTGCGTTCTTCCGTGCCGTCCAGACCGAAGCGCATTGTCATAATCTGCTGTTCTCGTCGGCTGAGTTTGCCCATTGCGTAAAATAAAAGCTGTCGGTCGGTCTCTTCCTCTAAATTTTTGTGGATTACATCTGTCTCTGTGCCTAAAATATCGGACAAAAGCAGCTCATTTCCGTCCCAGTCCACATTGAGCGGCTCATCGATGGATATTTCCGTTTTTATATTGCTGGTTTTGCGCAAATGCATCAGAATTTCGTTTTCAATACAGCGGGAGGCGTAGGTCGCAAGCTTAATTTTTTTGGTCGGGTTAAAGGTGTTAATCGCTTTGATTAAGCCGATGCTGCCGATGGAAATCAAATCGTCAATGCATACGTTTGTGTTTTCAAATTTGCGCGCAATGTAAATGACCAAGCGGAGATTGCGTTCGATAAGCGTGTTTTTTACGCTTTCGCTTTTAGGGTCGTTGCGCAGCTTTTGTAATAAATCATTTTCTTCGGATGCACTTAGTGGCGGCGGCAAGGTTTCGGCAGAGCCGATGTAGTAAATTTCGCCGCAAAAGAGGGAGCGGAGCTTAAGCAGCAGCATCTGATATTTTTCTTCACATTGTGTGCGTAGCGTTTGTAGCATATTCATAAAAGCCTCCTTGTATAAGTGCGGGATGCAAAAGTGCCTGATATGTATTGTCAAAGCATAACTGCGCCTCTGTTAGCGCCAGAACACACGGCGGTGCAGGCTTTCCGTTCACGGTAATGCGCTCTGGGCGATACGCGGGCAGGGAACACACATCGCCGGACAATGTTTTGTAGGGGATGGAGAAGCTGTGGGTTGTGTTGTCGGGCTGAATATATTGCCGCTCTGCGATAATCACCGGCAATTGTGTGATGCAGTCATAGAGTGCATTTCCGGTGTCCAGCAGCGCGCTGAGCGTAACCGTTTTTTCAAAAAGCGTAATCTGCAACGTATAGATGTGCTGCTTGCGCGTGGCATACAATGCAAGCAGTTTTTCGCCCGCAAAACATATACCATAGGCAAACAGCGCAGCACAGCATACGGTGAAAAACGGCACGTGCCAGTAAAATATGCCGTTTTTTACAACTGCACCGGTTGCAAAACCAAGGTCTGTCATAAAAAAAAGCGCATAGGCACCGCCTGCGGCAAGCATTTGCAGTGCGCCAAACAGAATCAGACAATGCGCAAATTGCTTGCACGAATGTAATCGAAAACTGCACAAAAGCAATAAGGGAAGAAGTGCAAGCTTTAAAAGCACACTTTGTAAAAACGTGAAGGACGGGAAAAATGCAAGTACGGCGTAGATGCTGCCGAGCAATGCGCCGGCAAGCTGCCGCCTAATATGGGAGTTGATTTTTCCAAGTCTTTTTGTACATAAAAGTAAAAACAGATTGAGGATGAAGTTCGTACAAAACAGTAAATCTGCATAGACAGTTATGTGCATTTTTCGCCGCCCCTCAGCTTAAATGACGTATGTCATTATTATAAAACGCGGAGCCGCATAAATGTGTAGAAAAAAGCGGATGATTGCCGACTTTGGCTTGACAAGAAAAGCAGAAAAAAAACATTTATAGAAAAAAGACGCAAAAAATCCCCTGCCCGTTCACAGGGTAGGGGGAAGTAAAATGTCAAAAATTAAAATCCAAGTTCTTCATCAATTAAAATGACCTTTATTCTGTCTTTGATGCGCTGGTGCGCACAAATCACGTAATCTGCGCAGATGCGGCAATCGGAATTGCAACCGTCGGCGATGGTGCATTTTTCTTTTTCGGTGGCAATGCAGTGTCCAGCCTTGGCGCAGTAGGTGTCCAGTCCAAGGCGCTGCGCGTTTTTCGGCGCGGCGATGTTTTTTACGCGTAGATGTGCCGCTTCGATGTCTTTTACAATCTTGTTTTTGCCGACGAGCAGCACCACGGATTTTGGACCGAACAGAATCGGTGCCACGCGGTTGGCGTTCCCATCCACATTCAAAATCTCGCCGTTTTCGGTCACGGCGTTAGCGCTGGAGATATATACATCTGCGGTCAGTGCTTTGCACATTACATCGCGAATGCCATTTGCATCCAACCCCGGAGCATAACGGTCAAGATAGATATAGTTTCCGTTTTTGAGCATATCGGGTACGCCGCATTGCGCCAGCGTGACAGAGCCGCCGATGGAAACGCTGCAGCCTTCCGGCAAAAGTGTTTTTAATATATCTGCAGCCTCCGCAGCCGTTTGCGCGGTGAAAACCTGCATATTATTGTTTTTTAGTGCTTTTTCTACAGTTGAAAAGTTCATGGTTATCCCTCCTTGGTAATAGTATACAAGAAAACGCACAGATTTACAATTCTTATTCTGCAGAAGTAGAAAAATGTTTGCGGATGCTTGACAGACGGACTGCTTAAGGTGTAAAATAACTTTATATTTTTACTATGGGATATTATATAATGTTCTGGGAAAAGGATGAATGCATATGTTTTTGATTAAACGAAAGGAAAGCCTGAATCCGACGGTTTCTTTGATGGAAATCGAAGCGCCGCTCGTTGCTCGCAAGGCGCAGGCAGGACAGTTTATTATTTTACGTGTGGATGAGGAAGGGGAGCGTATTCCGCTGACTGTTTCCGATTACGATCGTGAAGCCGGTACGGTTACGATTATCTACCAGATTGTCGGCGCAACCACCAAAAAGCTCGACGCGAAAAAGCAGGGCGAGTATATTGCTGACTTTGTCGGTCCGCTGGGCGTCGCATCCCACACAGAGGGTCTTAAGAAGGTTGCCGTAATTGGCGGCGGCGTTGGCTGCGCGATTGCGTACCCGATTGCAAAGAAGCTCCACGCGCAGGGCGCAGAGGTGCACTCTATCGTCGGCTTCAGAAATCAGGATCTTGTGATTTTGAAGGAGAAGTTTGAAGCGGTCAGTGATGTGTTTAAGATTATGACGGACGACGGCTCTTGCGGTGAAAAGGGTCTTGTAACCGATGCACTGAAAGCACTCATTGACAGTGGCGAGCAGTACGATGAAGTTATCGCTATCGGTCCGCTGATTATGATGAAGTTTGTATGTAAGCTCACCAAAGAGTACGGCATCAAAACGGTTGTCAGCATGAACCCGATTATGATTGACGGTACGGGTATGTGCGGTGGTTGCCGTTTGACGGTCGGCGGTGAGACTAAGTTTGCCTGCGTAGACGGTCCGGACTTTGACGGACACCTCGTAGATTTCGATGAAACGATGCGCAGAGCGGCAATGTATAAGGAATTTGAAAAACACAGTTATGAAGATACATGCAATCTTTTAAACAAGGAGGTAGAGTAAGCCATGCCGAATATGTCCCCGAAGAAAAACGAAATGCCGGCACAGGCACCGGACGTGCGTAACAAGAACTTTGACGAAGTAGCGCTTGGCTATACTCTGCAGCTTGCAGAAGATGAAGCAGAGCGTTGCCTCAATTGTAAGCATAAGCCGTGTGTAAACGGCTGTCCGGTACAGATTGATATTCCGGGCTTTATTTCTAAGATTAAGGAAAAGGATTTAGAGGGCGCATATGATGTGATTTCCCAGTCGAGCTCTCTGCCGGCAGTTTGCGGCAGAGTATGTCCGCAGGAATCGCAGTGTGAGAAAAACTGCGTGCGTGCCATCAAGGGCGAGCCGGTCGGTATCGGTCGTTTGGAGCGCTTTGTGGCTGACTATCATATGCAGAACAACACGAAAGCACCGGAAAAGCCGGAAGCAAACGGGCATAAGGTAGCCATCGTCGGTGCGGGGCCGGCGGGTCTAACCTGCGCAGGTGACCTTGCAAAAAAGGGCTATGCCGTAACCGTATTTGAAGCGTTGCACGTTGCAGGCGGCGTATTGGTATATGGTATTCCGGAATTCCGTCTCCCGAAGGAGATTGTAAGAAAAGAAATTGAAGGATTAAAGGCACTTGGCGTAGAGGTGTGCACCGATATGGTTATCGGTAAGGTATTGTCTGTCGACGAGCTGTTAGAGGACGGCTTTGAAGCTGTATTTATCGGCTCCGGCGCAGGTCTGCCGCGCTTTATGAATATTCCGGGCGAGAACTTGAACGGTGTATATTCCGCAAATGAGTTCTTAACCCGTGTCAACCTGATGAAGGCATACAAGGAAGGCAGTGCAACACCGGTTAAGAAGATTCAAAGTGCCGCAATCGTCGGCGGCGGTAACGTTGCGATGGACGCAGCGCGTTGCGCAAAGCGTCTTGGCGCAGAGAATGTATACATTGTATACCGTCGCTCTATGGATGAAATGCCGGCGCGTCGTGAGGAAGTAGAGCATGCAGAGGAAGAGGGCATTATCTTTAAGACACTCAATAACCCTGTTGAAATCCTCGGCGATGAAAACAGCTTCGTCAGCGGTATCAAGTGCGTGGAAATGGAACTCGGTGAACCGGATGAATCCGGCAGACGCTCCCCAGTTGTCAAAGCGGGCAGCGAGCACGTGATTGATGTGGATTGTGTGATTATGTCCATCGGTACATCGCCGAATCCGCTGATTCGCAACACAACCGAGGGCTTGGAAACCAACAAGCGCGGCTGTATCATTACGGAAGAAGAAACTGGTCTTACCTCTCGTGAGGGTGTGTATGCCGGCGGTGACGCTGTAACAGGCGCCGCAACTGTAATTCTTGCGATGGGTGCAGGTAAGAACGCTGCTAAGGCAATTGATGCATATATTCAGAATAAATAATGCAAACAATCAAACATCCGTTTCTATGAATTGCATCCGTTTGTGGAGCACAACAAAAATCTCACTGTGGTAGAAAACATTAAAATTTAAGAAACATACTGACATTGCATGTGTTGCGGTGTCAGTTTTGTTTTTTACTGTATTCCTCTATGATATGGCGTGCTGTATAACATAATATCCACTGCTTGATTTTCAGGGTATAAAAAACCTCCTAAGGGCGTGCAACTTGCGCCTTGGGAGGTTTTTTTTCTATTGTTCGTTTTTATTGGATCTCTTTAAAATTCGACTGCTTTTAATTCAATATTAACCTTCAACAATTGCTTTTGTATCGAGCGCAATCATCAATTCTTCATTTGTCGGGATAACGAGAGCCTTTACCTTTGCATCTGCAGCGGAAATGTCGATTTCACAGCCGCGCTGCTTGTTCTTCTCTGCATCAATCTTAATGCCGAGGAATTCTGCGCCTTCGAGAATCTGCGCACGCATTGCACCATCGTTTTCACCAATACCTGCTGTGAATACTACTGCATCTACGCCACCCATAGCGGATGCGAAGTAACCGAGGTAACGCTTTGCCTGGTAGGTGAACATATCCAGTGCGAGCTGCGCCTTTTCATTGCCTTCTTCTGCAGCGGCCTTCAAATCACGGAAGTCACTGGAGAGTTCGGAAATGCCTGTGACGCCGGACTTTTTGTTCATCAGCGCGTCAACCTCAGCTGCGGAAAGACCTTCCTTTTCCATCAGGAACGGAACGATTGCCGGATCAATGTCACCGCAGCGTGTACCCATCAGGATACCTGCAAGCGGGGTAAAGCCCATCGTTGTATCTACACTCTTGCCGCCGTCAATCGCTGTAATGGAAGAACCATTACCGAGGTGGAAGGTGATGATTTTGATATCCTTGATATCCTTGCCGAGCATTGCAGCGGCTCTTTGGGATACATACTTGTGGCTTGTGCCGTGGAAGCCATACTTTCTGATCTTGTGCTTTTCATACATTTCATACGGCAGACCATACATATATGCCTTCTTCGGCATCGTCTGATGGAAAGCAGTATCAAATACGCCAACCTGCGGTACGCCCGGCATTGCTTCTTCACAAGCCTTGATACCGATTAAGTTTGCAGGGTTATGGAGCGGAGCAAGCTCACAGCACTGCTCAATTGCAGCTTTTACTTCGTCTGTAATGCGTACGCTGCCTGCAAACAACTCACCGCCATGTACAACTCTGTGACCTACTGCACCGATTTCGTCCATGGACTTGATTACGCCGTGGTTAACATCGAGCAATGCACCGAGAACCAGCTTGATGGCATCTGCATGGTTTTCCATCGGGGTTTCGATAGTAACCTTATCTGCGCCTGCCGGCTGATGGGTTAGCTTGGAACCTTCAATACCAATTCTTTCGCAAAGACCCTTTGCGATTGCATCGTTATTGTCTGTGTTGATGAGCTGATACTTCAAAGAAGAGCTACCTGCATTGATAACTAATACTTTCATCTTACTTATCTCCTTAAAATTATTTATTCATAGCCTGTGCCTGTACAGCGGTGATTGCGCAAACGCCAACGATATCGTCAGCACTGCAACCGCGGGACAGGTCGTTGATCGGCATTGCAATACCCTGCGTGATCGGGCCGTAAGCTTCTGCTTTTGCAAGACGCTGTACGAGCTTGTAACCAATGTTACCTGCATCGAGGTCAGGGAATACCAAAACGTTTGCCTTACCGGCAACGCTGGAGCCCGGTGCCTTGGAAGAACCAACGCTCGGAACGATTGCTGCGTCGAGCTGGAGCTCACCGTCTACGTTGAGGTTCGGGTTTGTTTCCTTGCAAATTCTGGTTGCTTCTACAACCTTATCTACATCTGCGTGCTTTGCGCTGCCCATTGTGGAATGCGAAAGCATTGCAACGTATGCTTCTGTTTCTGCGAGCAGTTCAAAGGATTCCGCGGAGCATGCTGCGATCGCTGCAAGCTTTTCCGGATCCGGATTCTGCTCAAGGCCGCTGTCTGCAAAAATGAAAGTGCCGTTTGCGCCGTATTCGCAATCCGGAACAACCATTACGAAGAAAGCGGAAACAAGCTTTACGCCCGGCTTTGTCTTTACAATCTGCAGAGACGGACGCAGTGTGTTGGCTGTAGAGTGGCAAGCACCGGATACAACGCCGTCAGCGTCACCGGCTTTTACCATCAGGCAAGCGTAGTACATATAATCGCCGAGTGCCTGCTCTTTTGCCTGCTCGTATGTAAGCCCCTTAGACTTACGGAGCTCAACGAAGAGGTTAAGATACTCTTCTGTCTTTTCGTATGTAAACGGATTGATAATCGTTGCCTTGGAGATATCATAGCCCTTACCGTACTTTTCAATCTCTTCCGGCGTGCCGATGATGATAATGTTTGCGATGTCCTCTTTCAAGACTTTCTCTGCAGCCTCGAAGGTACGCGCATCCATGGACTCCGGCAAAATAATTGTCTTCTTGTCCGCTTTTGCTCTCTCTTTAATTCTTTCCAAAAAGTTACTCATGATACATTGCCTCCCAAAAATTCAGTATAACATATGTATTATATAGCAAAATTTTCAAATTTACAATAGTATTTTGAGAAAAAATATGTTATTATATTAAATATAGAAGAAAAAAGCGGAGAAAATACCTATGAAAATTGCAGGAATTATAGCAGAATACAATCCGTTTCATACGGGTCATGCCTATCATATTGAAAAAACGCGCGCGCTTTCGGGTGCGGATGCGGTGGCGGTCATTATGAGCGGCCATTTTGTGCAGCGCGGCGGTCCTGCCATTGCGGATAAATGGACGCGGGCAGAGGCAGCGGTGGCGGGCGGTGCGGATGTCGTGTTTGAATTGCCGACGTATTATGCGCACGCACCGGCACAGCTCTTTGCTTACGGGGCGGTGAAAAGCCTGATGCGCACCGGTGTGGTGGATGTGCTTTCCTTTGGCGCTGAAAATGAAAATTTCGAAGATATTGCCAAAACAGTTATTGACCGCGCGTGGTTTATTGAAGAGCGGCTTTCGCAGAATCTGGCACCGGGGATGCCGTATCCGGTCGCATATGCGATGGCGGTGGAGGCAGAGTGCGGCATTCCGGCGGAGGTGTTCAGCACGCCGAACAATATGCTCGCCTTGGAATATTTAAAAGTGCTTGCGCATGAGCGCAGCAGCATAGAGCCTTTATGTATAGCGCGTGCCGGTGCAGGGTATCACGATACAAAAGTCAAAGATGGTTTTGCCTCCGCAACGGCAATCCGCCATATGCTGCGCGGTGGCGACGGTGCGTGGAAGGACTATATGCCGCCGGCGGTGGCTGCGGTTTATGCGGATGCCTTAGAAAACAAGTGGTTTCCGGTAGAGGAAAAGCAGTTTGACAGTGCTGTTTTGGCGGTGCTTCGCCGTATGTCGCCGGAAATGCTTTGCGATATCGCGGATATGCCGGAAGGGTTTGCAAACCGCATCTCCGAGATGACACACAAAGCAACGAGCGTCGAAGATTTGATTTCGCGGTGCAGCGTAAAGCACTACACAACGGCGCGCATCCGCCGTCTTCTCTGGTCGTGCTGGCTTGGGCTGCCGCGGCTGGGGTATACGGTTGAGCCGACGTACCTTCGTGCGCTTGCCTTTAATGAAACCGGCACTACGGTATTAAAGCAGATGAAGGAAGAAGGCAATATTCCCCTTGTGATTAAAAGTGCAGATTTTGAGGCAGATGCCTTGTTTTACCTCGATGTCCGTGCAACAGATTTGTATTTTGCATGTGCGCCAAATGCGGAAAATCGCCTTGGTAATCAGGATTATACGCGTTCTCCGTCCGTGATTCGCATGTAAAAAAATACAAAATTTCAAATATTTATGCATTTTTGTTGACAAATACAAAAATATGGTGTATGATTACTTGTACCTAAAAATTTATATGATAAGGGAGTATTTCAAATGAAAAGAGTTTTTGCATTACTGATGGCATGCGCAATGGTAGTTGCACTTGCAGCTTGCGGTGCGCCGGCTGACAACAACAAACTGACAATGGTTACTGAAGCAGGCTTCCCGCCGTTTGAGTATATGGAAGGCGATCAGCTTGTTGGTGCAGACATTGATCTTGGTAACGAGATTGCAAGCATCTTAGGTCGTGAGCTTGAAATCACAAACATCGATTTCGACTCTGTACTGTCCGGTGTAGCAACAGGCAAGTATGATATTGCTGTTGCAGGTATCACTGCAAATGAAGAAAGAAAGCAGAACATGAACTTCACAGATGCTTACTTCACAGCATCCCAGGCAATCGTTGTTACAGCTGACAGCGCAATCAAGGGCGTAGCTGATCTGGAAGGTAAAGTTATTTCCTGCCAGGAAGGTACAACCGGCGAACAGTTCCTGTTAGACAATGGTTACTCCATCCAGTCCTTCAAGACTGGTGCAGAAGGTATCACTGCTTTAATCAGCGGTAAGGTAGATGCACTTGTTATCGACAATGCTGTAGCAAAGGCATTGTCCGAAAAGCAGGAAGGTAAGACTGTTGTATTGGAAGAAGCTTTATCGAAGGAAGAGTACGCGATTGCACTTAAGAAGGGCAACGATGAACTGACTGCAGAAATCAACGCTGCATTGGCACAGCTGAGAGAAAACGGTAAGCTGGCAGAAATCATGGCAAAGTATGATCTGCCGTATGAAGAATAATAAAGAGTGACTGACGAAGCGGCGCTTCACAAAGCGTCGCTTTTTCTTTTGGAGGTTAGTAAAATGTCCTGGTTTCAAAAATGGCTGGATACATTGTATAGTACATTTATTGTATCCAATCGCTATAAAATTTTGATTGACGGTTTGGGCAAAACCATTTTAATTACGCTTGGTGCTTTGGCAATTGGTGTTGTCATTGGTACAATCATTGCGATTATTAAGGTGGTTGTAGAGCAAAGTCATAAGCCGTCTTTTCTCGGAAAGCTTGCAAATAAGATATGTGATATTTATTTGACGGTGATTCGCGGTACACCGGTAGTTGTACAGCTTTTGATTGCGTTCTTTATTGTGTTTCCGGCGGCGGAAGACGGCACATGGGTTGCCATTTTAACGTTCGGTATTAACTCCGATGCTTATGTGGCAGAGGTTATTCGTTCCGGCATCCTGGCAATTGACCCGGGTCAAACGGAAGCGGGCCGCTCTCTTGGTTTTTCAAAAGCACAAACAATGCAGTTGATTGTTTTGCCGCAGGCGTTTAAGAATATTTTGCCTGCCATCGGCAATGAAATGATTGCCCTTTTAAAGGAAACATCCGTTGCAGGTTATGTGGCAGTTGTTGAAATTACGAAGGCGGGTAATCAGATTAAGAATACAACCTATGACCAGATTAATCCGATTTTGGCTGTAGCGCTGCTTTATCTGATTATGGTTGTTGGTATGACAAAACTGTTAAGTGTACTGGAAAGGAGGTTGCGTAAGAGTGAGCGATAATGTAATTATTCGTACAGAAAATCTGTGCAAGTACTACGGGGATAAAATCCACGCTTTGCATAACGTAACCGCCGAAATCCAAAAAGGAGAAGTGGTCGTTATTATCGGTCCGTCCGGTAGCGGTAAATCCACCTTTTTGCGTTCGTTAAACCTTTTGGAAACCGCAACAAGCGGCAAGGTGTTTTTTGAGGGTACGGACATCACAGATCCGAAGGTAAACATCAATCTGCACCGCCAGAAGATGGGTATGGTTTTTCAGCAGTTTAATCTGTTTCCGCATATGACCGTGCTTCGCAATCTGACGCTTGCCCCGATGCAGCTTAAAAAAATGAGCAAGGAAGATGCTGAAAAAATGGCATTGGAGCTTTTGGACAGAGTGGGGCTTAAGGACAGAGCGGATGCGTATCCCTCGCAGCTTTCCGGCGGTCAGAAGCAGAGAGTTGCCATTGTGCGTGCGCTTTGTATGAATCCGGATGTTATGCTCTTTGACGAGCCGACATCAGCACTGGACCCGGAAATGGTTGGCGAAGTGCTTGCGGTTATGCAGGACCTTGCCAAAGAGGGTATGACGATGGTGTGCGTTACGCACGAAATGGGTTTTGCAAAAGAAGTGGCTGACCGTGTCATCTTTATGTATGACGGCGAAATCGAAGAAATCGGCACGCCGGATGCCCTTTTCAACAATCCGCAGAGTCCAAAAACACAGCAGTTCTTAAAAAGTATTTTATAAGATTAAAATATGCTGTGCTCCAAATTATACGGTCAGCGCAAAATATACCCTCAGGTATATAAAATTGAATTTTAAGAGACATACTGACTTCGCTTTTCAAGCGGGTCAGTTTTGTTTTAATTTAAACTCTGCGGTGTTCGACTACCCACGGCTTAAACTCTTAAATACTTACAAAAATAAATGTATGCATTAATTATAATATTGTTCCTTTTACAGACAAATAAACTTTTTCGGTGTCGCGCCGGTATATATTTTAAACTGACGGATAAAATGTGAGGTGCTTGTATAGCCGCATATGTGTGCGATTTGGTCTACGCTTAAATCGCCTTGCAGACACATAAATTTTGCGTGTTCCATCCTGCAGGAAAGTAAATCCTGCTTTGGGGAGGTGCCGAAGCATTGTTTGTAGAGAGCGCTGAATGCAGAAGGCTTCATTTTGGAAAGCTTTGCCATGGCACGCACGTTCCAATCCTTTTGGTATTGTTCGAGAATACGCTTGCGCGTATCTTTAAGCAGTGCACGCGTTTTGTCGTCAACCTGTTTTGCTTGCCTGTGTGGCGTGTTTTGTGTAAGTGCAATCAAGAGTTCGGTAATTTTTGCATTTGTAAAATCTTCACTGAAGGCAGACGGTTGGAGAAATTCAAATTCCATACAGCGCACGATTTGTGTTACGGCATAACTGTTCGGTAGGTAGTATATTTGATTGAAAATCAAGTTGTACTTTTCCATCTGCTCGGTCAAATCGCCCTTGAGGTGAAACCAGTCAAAAGTCAAATTGTTGTCCGGCGCAGAAAAGTGCTGCGCGGTATGCTTGTCATACAGAATGCATGCGCCGGAGTGCAGCGCTATATCACAGTAGTCGCTGTGCAGCACGGTGGGCGAAAGAAAATGTATAAAAACATATTCGTTACCGCAGTCTCTGCGGTTTAAACAAAAGCCTTTATCTTCTGTCCATTGGGATTTGATGTGCGTAATTTTCATAAAATCACCTCGCATATATTCTACAGATATTTCTTCCAAAGGTCAATGTTTTTCAGTGATTCTTTAAAGAAAAAATAATAAAAAAACTTGTTGACAAACCGAAAGTTTGGTGGTATACTATTTCGGTAAACCGCGTATACAGGGTTTTAAATTCGCGAAAGCGATACCCGGCGTAGCGTGACTTCATTAATAAGGAGGTGCAATTATGTACGCAATTATCGAAACAGGCGGTAAGCAGTACAAGGTTGCAGAAGGCGACGTAATTTTCGTTGAAAAGCTGGATGCAGAAGTAGAAGCTACTTACACATTTGACAAGGTGCTCGCAATTGGCGGCGACGAGACAAAGATCGGCGCTCCGGTTGTGGAAGGTGCATCGGTAAGTGCGAAGGTTCTTAAGCAGGGCAAGGACAAGAAGGTTATCGTGTTCAAGTATAAGCCGAAGAAGAACTACCGCAGAAAGCAGGGTCACAGACAGCCGTACACAAAGGTACAGATCGAAAAGATCAACGGCTAATTTGTGAAAACGAAAATTTATGTTTGAAAGCAGAGGTGTAATTTAAATGGCACATAAGAAAGGTATGGGTTCGACCAAAAACGGTCGTGATAGTGAATCCAAAAGACTTGGTGTTAAGAGAGCTGACGGTCAGTTCGTTTTAGCAGGTAACATCCTGGTAAGACAGCGCGGCACAAAGATTCATCCGGGTATCAATGTTGGTATCGGCAGCGATGATACTCTGTTTGCTTTAGTAGATGGTAAGGTTAAATTCGAAAGAAAAGGCAGAGACAAGAAGCAGTGCAGCGTATACACAGCTTAACAGTCTAATTTAAATCTCGGGCACATCTTTTGTCCGAGATTTTTTTGTTAAGCAGTTGCGCCAGTGTCGAATCCGTTTTGGATGCGCACTTTTACGCCACTGCATTGTTAAAATACTCGCAAATGCGCCAGCATTTACTGCGTTTTTGCCTCGCACTGGCGCAACTGCTTAAAGCAAGGGTGATTCTATGTTTTTTGATACAGCGAAAATTTATGTAAAAGCAGGCAACGGCGGCAACGGCTCGGTGTCTTTTCACCGTGAAAAATATGTGGCAGCCGGCGGCCCAGACGGCGGTGACGGCGGTCGTGGCGGCGATATCGTTTTTGAAATTGACGAATCGGTCTCCACGCTCATTGACTTCCGTTATAAAAGAAAGTATGTTGCCGAAAACGGCGGTGACGGTAAAGCGGGACGTGGTTTTGGTAAGGATGCGGATGCACTTGTCATCAAAGTGCCGGCAGGCACACTGATTCGCGATGCAGAGTCCGGTAGACTCATGGCGGATATGACCCCGCCGAATAATCGCGTGGTGCTTTTAAAGGGCGGCAACGGCGGTTGGGGTAATACCCATTTTGCCACACCGACCAGACAAGTGCCGCGTTTTGCCAAGAGCGGCTTGAAGGGCGCGGAAAAAGAACTGCGCTTAGAGCTGAAGTTGATTGCGGACGTCGGCTTGATTGGTTTTCCGAACGTCGGCAAATCCACACTTTTAAGCGTGGTGACGGCGGCAAAGCCGAAGATTGCCAACTACCACTTTACGACGCTGGAGCCGAATCTCGGCGTGGTGATGCAGGGCAAGGATGCATCTTCCAGCTTTGTTATGGCGGATATTCCGGGCTTGATTGAAGGCGCAAGTGAAGGCGTCGGTCTCGGGCATGAGTTTTTAAAGCACGTAGAAAGAACGCGTCTTTTAATCCATGTTGTGGATGTTTCCGGCATTGAGGGCAGAGACCCGATTGACGATTTTGATAAAATCAATGCGGAGCTTGAAAACTATGATCCGGTGCTCGCGAGCCGTCACCAGATTGTTGCGGCGAATAAAACCGATATCGTGCAGGATGTAAGCGTATACGAAGCGTTTATGGCAGAGATGAAAAAACGCGGTTATGCGGTGTTTGAAATTTCTGCGGCAACGCGCGGCGGCGTAGATGCGCTGATTGCGCATACGGCAAAAGTGCTTGCGACCATTCCGCCGATTGAAGCCTACGAGGCAGAGCCGGAGTATGTGGAAGTGGAAGATGCAACACTGTTTACCGTCCGCAACGAAAACGGCGTTTATGTGGTGGAAGGCGACTGGGTAGAGTATCTGGTTGGCTCGGTCAACCTTGCTGATGATGAATCCTTTAACTACTTCCAGCGCACACTGCGCAACAAGGGCGTTATTGACGCTTTGGAGGAAAAGGGTATTCAGGAAGGCGACACCGTGCGTCTGTATGAAATAGAATTTGATTATATCAGATAAAACAGAGGTAATACTATGATTACAAGTAAACAGCGCGCATATTTGCGCGGTCTTGCAAATAAGATGGAGCCGATTTTTCAAATCGGCAAAGGCGGTATCAATGAAAATTTGATTAAGCAGTTAGACGATGCGCTGGAAGCGCGCGAGCTGATAAAGCTGCACATTCTCGAAACTGCGTTTTTAGATTCCAGGGAAGCACTCAGCGAGCTTTCTGAAATATTAGGCGCGGAGCCGGTGCAGGCCATCGGTTCGAAAATCGTTTTGTACCGCGAATCGGAAAACAAAAAGAAAATCGAGCTTTAAGCCGAGAGGATAGTGAAGGATGCGAATCGGGATTCTGGGCGGGTCGTTTGATCCGGTGCACAATGCGCATATTCGTTTGGGGCTTTTCGCCAAGGAAAGCCTGAATTTGTCGCGCGTGATTTATGTGCCGACCGCCTGCCCACCGCACAAAACGCGGAAGCTGACGGATAATGCACACCGTGCAGAAATGCTGCGCTTGGCGCTTGCGCCGCATCCGACCTTGGAGCTTTCGGAAGTGGAACTGAAAAATACGGCGTATTCCTATACGGCGGATACGCTCAAGCACTTTAAAAAGCTGTACCCGAAAGCGCAGCTTGTGCTCTTGGTGGGGGCAGACAGCGCTGCCTACTTAGACACGTGGTATCAGGCGGAGTATATCTTTAAAACGGCAGAAATCGGCGTGTTTGCGCGCGGTGATTACGAAGCGGATTTAGAGGGATTGTTTGCGCAGTTTCAAAAGCAGTACGGCGCACGCATGCTCCAGATTCCGGGTGAAACGCTTGCGGTTTCCTCCGCGCAGCTACGCACAATGCTGCAAAACGGAGAAGATGTGTCTGCATTTATGCCGGCGTCTGTGGTCGACTATATACGAAAGCATTCCCTGTATCAGGAGCGTGCGAGTATTGCACCGGCAGATTTTGATTTAGAGGATGCGGCAAAGCATTTGTCCTATTTACTAAAGCCGGCACGTTATACGCATTCCATCGGCGTAATGCAAGCGGCAAAGGCGTTGGCAGAGCGATTTGGATGCGATGTGAAAAAAGCACAGATTGCAGGACTTTTACACGATTGTGCAAAGAATTTGGATGCGCAGCGTGCGAAAACGCTTTGTGAAAAATACGGACTTGTGCCGGATGCGGTTACGGAAAATGCGCAGGGGCTGATGCATCAGCTGTTGGGACCAAGCCACGCGGCGGCAGAGTTTTGTATAGACGATCAAGAAATTTTGGACGCCATTGCCTGTCATACTACCGGCAAGGTTGGGATGCGTACGCTCGATAAAGTGCTTTATCTTGCGGATTTTATCGAAGAAAACCGAAAACCGTTTGACGAGCTTTCGCAGCTTCGAAAACTGTGCAAAAAGGATTTGGATGCGGCGATGCTGTACGCATTGGAATTGTCAATCCGGCACGTGCTTTCGCAGGGTGGACTTCTGCATCCGGACACAATTGCGGCAAGAAATGATTTTCTTTTAAAGAAATGTGATTAAAATCGAAAAAACTATTGAAAAATTAGTAAAAATTCGGTATTATAATTGGAGGTATGTGAATGCAACCGTTTGAAAAAGCGGCGCTGATTGCGCAGTGCATCGATGATAAAAAGGGTAAAAAGATTCAGGTTTTGCAGGTCGGAGAGCTGACGAGCGTGGCAGATTATTTTGTAATCGCTTCGGCAACATCTTCTACGCAGGTGAAAGCCATTGCGGATGAAGTCGAAGAAAAATTAAAGCTGCAGGGCGAAGAACCGATGCATATTGAGGGCTTTCATTCGGCAACTTGGGTGCTCTTAGATTATGCAGACGTTGTGGTACACGTTTTCATGGAAGAGACAAGAGAATTTTATGGCATCGAGCGATTGTGGGCAGATGCAAAAGAAATAAAAATTGATGGCATCGGCTTGGATGCATAGGAGGAAGTAAGGATGAAATACGATTTTTCTGCAATTGAAAAGAAATGGCAGGCGCATTGGGACAAGGAGGAAACCTTTAAGGTGTCGAATGATTTGTCTAAGCCGAAATTTTACGGTCTTGTAGAGTTCCCGTACCCGTCCGGTCACGGCTTGCATGTTGGTCATCCGCGCGGTTATACGGCTTTGGATATTGTATCGAGAAAGCGCCGTTTGCAAGGCTACAACGTGCTCTACCCGATGGGTTGGGATGCATTCGGTTTGCCGACGGAAAACTTTGCGATTAAAAATAAAATTCATCCGAAGAAGGTCACCGAAGATAACGTAGCAAACTTTAAAAAGCAGCTTAAGATGCTTGGCTTCTCCTTTGACTGGAGCAAGGAAATCAACACCACCGACCCGAACTACTATAAGTGGACACAGTGGATTTTCTTAAAGCTCTTTGAAAAGGGATTGGCATATAAGACAGAAATGCCGATTAACTGGTGTACCAGCTGTAAGGTTGGTCTTTCCAACGAAGAAGTGGTTGACGGTGTTTGTGAGCGTTGCGGCAGCGAAGTTGTGCAGAAGCGCAAGAGCGAATGGATGCTCAAGATTACAGAATATGCACAGCGCCTGATTGACGATTTGGATGATCTTGACTTTATCGAAAAGGTGAAGACACAGCAGAAAAACTGGATTGGCCGCTCAGAAGGTGCGGAAGTGCAGTTTGCGATTGACGGCGCAGACGAAAAGCTGACCGTATATACAACCCGCCCGGATACGCTCTTTGGTGCAACCTATGTTGTACTTTCGCCGGAGCATCCGTATATAGAGGCGTGGGAAGGCAAGATTAAAAACATGGACGCAGTGCTTGCGTATAAGCAGGAGGCTGCAAAGAAGTCCGAGTTTGAGCGTACAGAGCTTGCAAAGGACAAGACAGGTGTAGCGCTTGACGGCGTATATGCAATCAATCCGGTCAACGGCGATAAGCTCCCGATCTGGATTTCCGACTATGTATTGATGACCTACGGTACGGGCGCAATTATGGCTGTACCGGCGCATGATACACGTGACTGGGAATTTGCAAAGAAATTTAACCTCCCAATTATTGAAGTAGTTGGCGGCGGTGAAAACGTGCAGGAAGCGGCATATACAGACGTTTCCGAAGGTGTTATGGTAAACTCCGGCTTCCTGACCGGTATGCAGGTAAAGGATGCCATCAACGCAATGGTTGACCATCTCGAAAAAGAGGGCATCGGCAAGCGCAAAGTAAACTTTAAACTGCGTGACTGGGTATTCTCCCGTCAGCGTTACTGGGGTGAGCCGATTCCGCTGGTGTACTGTGAAAAGTGCGGCTGGCAGGCAATTCCGGAAAGTGAGCTTCCGCTTATGCTGCCGGAGGTAGATAACTACGAGCCGACCGATAACGGTGAAAGCCCGCTGTCTAAGATTACGGATTGGGTAAATACCACATGTCCGTGCTGTGGCGGCAGCGCAAAGCGTGAAACGGATACGATGCCGCAGTGGGCAGGTTCTTCCTGGTACTTCCTGCGCTACATTGACCCGGATTGCGACACTGCAATTGCAAAAGAAGAACTTTTAAAATACTGGTTGCCGGTAGACTGGTACAACGGCGGTATGGAGCATACCACACTCCATCTTTTGTATTCGAGATTCTGGCATAAGTTCTTATACGATATCGGCGTAGTGCCGACGAAGGAACCGTATCAGAAGCGTACTTCGCACGGTATGATTTTGGGTGAAAACAACGAAAAGATGTCCAAGTCCCGCGGCAACGTGGTAAATCCAGACGATGTTGTGAATCAGTACGGTGCAGACACATTCCGTACCTACGAAATGTTTATCGGCGCATTTGACCAGGCAACACCGTGGCAGGAGCAGGGCGTAAAGGGCTGCTATAAGTTCCTTGAGCGTGTATGGAATCTGCAGAACATCTTAACGGATGGGGAAGGCTATTCCAAGGATCTGGAAAGCGAAATGCACAAGGCAATCAAGAAGGTAAGCGACGATATTGAACGTATGAAGTTTAATACCGCAATCGCAACTCTGATGTCTTTGGTAAACAGCTTCACAAAGAAGAATGCCATCACACGCGGTGAGCTTAAGACATTCCTTTTGCTCTTAAATCCAACCGCACCGCATATTACGGAAGAAATGTGGAGCATCAACAATTTTGGCGCAGAAATTGCAAAGCAGAGCTGGCCGGAATATGATGAAGCAAAGACCGTGGACAACGAAATCGAAATCGTTATGCAGATTAACGGCAAGATTCGCGATAAGCTGGTTGTAAATGCGGAAGCAACGAAGGAAGAAATAGAAAAGCTCGTTCTGGAAAGCGACCGCATCAAGGCACTCTTAGAAGGCAAGCAGATTGTAAAGACAATTGTTGTACCGAAGAAGCTTGTAAATATCGTAGTCAAATAATTAAAAAAGACTTGTTTCGCAAGCGAAACAAGTCTTTTTTTACGCCCAACCGAATAAAAAGCACAAAAGTCCGGCGATTACAGAAAAAACAGCGCCGAATACAATCACTGGACCGGCAATTTTAAACATATTTGCGCTCATGCCGAGAATGTAACCTTCGCTTTTAAATTCCATAGCAGGGGACACAATGGAGTTGGCAAACCCCGTAATCGGCACAATCGTGCCTGCACCGGCGTATTTGGCGAGCGCATCGTACCAGCCGAGTCCGGTAAACAGCGCACCGAGAAAAATCAGTGTGATACTGGTAGCAGTGCCGGCGGCCTCTTTGGAAAGAGATGCGACGTTTATATACAAATCGTTGATGATTTGCCCGATACAGCAAATGCTACCGCCGATGAGAAAGGCAAGGATTACATCCTTGACAATCGGGGATTTCGGCGATTTTTTATCTGCGAATTTTTTGTAGGCTTCCTTTGTCATTTTTGGCATAGATAAAACCTCCTTTGTTTTGTGTTTAGTTTGTCTGCATGTATAAAAAATATGTATGCAAGAGATATTAAATGCAAAGAAGGGAGTGTGTGTTATGAAAACACTTGCATTTTTCGATACAAAAGAATATGACAAGATGTTTTTTGATGCAATGAAGGAGAAAAACAATATCCATATCCGTTATTTTGAGGATAAGCTGAGTCCGGAGACGGTTTCGCTGTCTGAAGGGGCGGATGCGGTCTGTGCCTTTGTCAACGATGATATCAACCAGGCGGTGATTGAACGCTTATACCGGATGGGCGTGCGCCTGATTGCGATGCGTTGTGCGGGCTATAACAATATTGATTTTAAAGCAGCGTATGGGAAGGTGCACGTTGTGCGCGTGCCGGCATATTCGCCGTATGCGGTAGCGGAGTATGCGATGGCGCTTTTGCTGGCTGTCAACCGTAAGGTGCATAAATCCTATATCCGCACAAGAGACTTTAACTTCAGCTTAAACCGGCTGGTCGGTTTTGATTTGTACGGTAAAACGGTCGGCATCATCGGTACAGGCAAAATCGGGCAGATTTTTGCAAATATCTGCAAAGGATTTGGTATGCAGATACTTGCCTATGATGTGTACCCAAATGAAAAGCTTGGCTTAAAGTATGTTTCCCTGAAAGAACTTTGTGCAAAGTCGGATATTATTTCTTTGCATTGTCCTTTGACGGAAAGCACGCATTATATGATAAATAAAGAAACGCTCGCCAAGATGAAAGACGGAGTTTTTCTTATAAACACTTCCCGTGGTGCGCTCATTGATACAGAGGCACTATTGGATGCAATCCGTACGCGCAAGGTCGGCGGCGCGGGCTTGGATGTGTATGAAGAAGAAACGGAAATCTTCTTTGAGGATTTTTCGGACAGCTTTATAGGGGATGATACGCTTTCACTGCTTTTGTCTATGCCGAATGTCATTGTTTCTTCCCACCAGGCATTTTTGACGAAGGAAGCGCTTGAAAATATCGCCGAAGTCACTTTTGCAAATCTAACTGCCTATTTCAGTGGGGAAACGTTGCAAAACGAAATCTGTTATCATTGCCAAACGAACAGCGAGCATTGCAACCGAAAAGAAAAGGGCAGATGCTTCTAATTGTGAAATAAGCCTTTCTGAAACAGCTTTGTGCGCGGTAATGTAGTTTTCGAAAGGCTTGCGGCATTATAAAATTAGGTATAGTTGACTGCCTGACATTCCGCGTGTATAATAGACAAAAAAGTCTGCCGAATTAAAGGATTCGACAGACTTTCGTTTTTAAAAATCAGCAATATAAGCTTTTACAATTTCTTCTAAAATTTCATCGCTTTCTACTTTGGCAATCAGGCTTCTTGCGTTGTTGTAGTTGGTAATATACGTCGGGTCGCCAGATTGAATGTAGCCGACAAGCTGGTTTACGGGATTGTATCCCTTCACCTTCAGCGCGTCATAAACGGTTTTGATAATCTCGCGAATTTCGTTTACGCGTTCGATTTCAATGGGATCCAGTTTTAAAGTTTCGTGCAGCGCCATAATTACCCCTCCTTTTTGCCAAGCTCTGCGATTATGACTTCATTTTAACACACATTTTTCTAAAATTCAACCCAAAAATTATGAAGAAAGTGTAAACCTTAGTTGTCACGCAGCTTCGCACCTGCATTTGCTTCCAGAGAGCGTAGGATTTTTTGCATCACCTTGTTGATTTCTTCTTCGGTGAGTGTGCGGTCTTCTGCGCGCAGAGTAACGGAGTATGCCATACTCTTTTTGCCTTCCGGAATCTGTGCACCCTTGTACACGTCAAAGAGTGTTATATCGGTTAAGAGCTTGCCGCCTGCCTTTTCGATGATATCGTAAATATCACCTGCGAGTACTTCGTCATCAACGAGCATTGCAATATCTCTGGAAACCGCCGGATATTTCGGAAGCTTTTTGTAGGTCTTCACGGCACTTGCGTTTTCAAAGATGGCATCAAAGCTGATTTCCGCAAGGTAGCAAGCGCAGTCCATGCCATAGTTTTTCACAACGGACGGATGTGCCTGACCGATAAAACCGGCTTCCTTGCCACCGATAGTGATGCGTGCGCATCTGCCGCCGTGGTAGGTCGGATTTTCACTCTCCGGACGGAATTTGTAGTTTGCGATACCGAGGATAGCAAAGAGCTCTTCTACACTGCCCTTTAATGTATAGAAATCACCATCACCGTATGCGCCGAGCGTTACGATGTTGGTTTCCTTCGGGAGCTGTTCGCCTGCAATCGGCTCGTAAATCTTTGCGATTTCGAAGAGCTGTGCATCTTCGTTTCTCTGGTTGTAGTTGCGTGCAAGAATCTCCATCATGGATGCAAGTGTTGTTGTGCGCATAATGGAGTTTTCTTCGCCGAGCGGGTTGGTGATGACAACCACGTTTCTCTTCTCGCTGTCTGCCGGAATACGAAGCTTGTCGAAGATGGTCGGGCTTGTGAAGGAGTAGGTCATGATTTCGTACATGCCTTCCGCAACGAGCACGGACTTGATTTTATCTTCCATCTTCTGCGCTGCGTTTTTGCCGCCTGTGGTGATGGCACCGCTCATCAGTGTGGATTCAATGTTGTTGTAACCGTAAATGCGCACGATTTCTTCCGCCAGATCCGCTTCGCTTTCAATATCGAGGCGCAGGGTAGGGATGGTGACTTCCATCGTATCGCGGTTTACGCTGATTTCGAGCTTTTCAAGCGTGGAAATCATAAATTCTGTGTCAATGTCAGCGCCGAGGAATGCGTTAATCTTCTCCGGACGGAGCTTTAATGTTCTCGGCTTCGGCAACTCGCCGCAAACGTCAATCATACCGCCGACAACTTCGCCGCAACCGAGTAGCTCAACGAGTTCGCATGCTCTGTCTACCGCTTCGGCAGTTGTGTTTGCATCCAGCCCCTTTTCGTACTTTGCGCTGGCTTCCGTACGCAGACCTAACTTCTTGGCGGTTACACGAACGGATGCGCCGTCAAAGTTTGCGCTTTCAAACAGTACGGTGGTTGTATCATTCTTTACTTCGGAATTGAGCGCGCCCATAACACCGGCAACGGCAACGGCTCTGTTCTCATCGGCAATCACGAGCATGGACGAATCGAGTGTGCGCTCTGCTTCGTCGAGTGTGGTGATTTTCTCGCCGTCTTCTGCGCGGCGAACGATGATGTGATTGCCGCATACGTCACGCAAATCAAATGCGTGCATCGGCTGACCATATTCGAGCAAGAGATAGTTTGTGATGTCCACGATGTTGTTAATTGAGCGGATGCCGGACGCCTTGAGGCGTTTTACCATCCAATCCGGAGACGGACCGATTTTTACATTTTTCACCATTCTTGCACAGTAGCGCGGGCAGTACTGCTTATCGAGCACATCTACCTTGACGGTATCTGCCACGTTTTCGCTGTTACCCTCTGCAACCGGCTTGTGGAGTGTAATCGGGCGGTCAAAGGTCACTGCAGTTTCCTTTGCAAGACCGAGCACACTCTGACAGTCCGGACGGTTGGAGGTGATTTCAAATTCAATCACGGTTTCGTTTAAACCGAATACTTCTTTAATATCGATTCCGACTTTTGTATCCTCCGGCAGAATTAAAATGCCGTACTCCGGCTCATAACCGAGGTCTTCTACTGTGATACCGAGCTCTTCGTGCGAGCAAAGCATACCTTCACTCACGACGCCGCGTAGCTTGCCTTTTTTGATGCAAACGCCGCCTGCAAGCTTGGAGCCGTGCAGTGCAACCGGTACAATCTGACCGACTTTCACATTCTTAGCACCTGTTACAATCTGGAGCTTTTCTGCGCCTACATCTAACTGACATACCACCAGGGAATCAGCGTTTTCGTGCTTTGCAATCTCCAAAATCTTACCCGTTACTACATTTTCAAGCTCTGCGCCGAGCTCTTCAAAGCCTTCCACCATTGTGCCCGACATCGTCAGCGCATCGGCATACTGCTTCGGTGTTATATCGGAAATATCTACAAATTCATTTAACCAACTTTTAGCTACTTTCATTGTTTACGCACCCCTTCCTTAAAACTGTTTGAGGAACTTAAGATCGTTTTCAAAGAACAGTCTTAAATCGTCAATATCATAGCGGCGCATTGCTACACGCTCCAGGCCTAAGCCGAATGCAAAACCGCTGTATTCTTCCGGGTCAATGCCGCAGCCGGAGAGTACCTTCGGATGCACCATGCCGGCACCCAAAATTTCAATCCATCCTTCGCCCTTGCAGACACGGCAACCCTTGCCGCCGCATACGAAGCAGGAAACGTCCACTTCTGCGCTCGGCTCGGTGAACGGGAAGTGATGCGGACGGAAACGCACCTTTGCATCCTCGCCGTAAAGTGCCTTAACGAAGGTTTCAAGCGTACCCTTTAAATCACCCATGGTGATGCCCTTGTCCACCACAAGACCTTCAATCTGGTGGAAGAGCGGGGAGTGGGTCGCATCCACCGCGTCGCTTCTGTACACTCTGCCCGGTGCGATGACGCGAATCGGCGGCTTCTGCTTTTCCATAACGCGCACCTGTACCGGAGAGGTCTGCGTACGCAGAACCACATTGTCATTGATATAGAAGGTATCCTGCGTATCACGCGCCGGATGGTTCTTCGGGATGTTGAGTGCTTCGAAGTTGTAGTAGTCAAGCTCTACGTCCGGACCGTCTGCAATCGAAAAGCCCATGCCGATGAAGATGTCCTTAATCTCGGAGAGCACCTGCGAGAGCGGATGAAGCTTGCCCTGCGGCTTGCGCTTTGCACTGATGGTGACGTCGATTTTCTCGCTTGCCATCTTTGCTTCCATTGCCTTTGCGGCGAGGGCTTCGTTTTTGCCGGTTAAGAGAGTTTCGATTTCTTCGCGCACGGTGTTTGCCAGCGCACCTACAATCGGTCTTTCCTCTGCGGAAAGCGCACCCATACCGCGCAGTACGGCGGTGATTTCGCCTTTTTTACCTAAGTATTTTACACGGATGTCGTCAAGTGCCTTTAAGTCAGCCACCGCTTCAATCGCAGCAGAGGCTTCGGTCTTGATCTTTTCAAGCATTTCTTTCACTTCTATCAAACCTTTCTAATTTAATTACAAAAACAAAAACGCTCCGTCCCAAATGGGACGAAGCGAAGTTCTCCGTGGTACCACCCAAATTCTTATGTATACACATAAGCACTCGTGCATATAACGACTGCCGCCGTCACAGCCTACTTTTATTTCAGCCGTGCAACTCCAAAGCGAAGATTCGGTTTTGTCCGTTTCTGCATGCACTTACAGCCGATGATGCACACTCTCTGAAAGGCGTATACAAAGCCTACTGAACTTTTTCATAGTCTTTAAAATATTCAATTATAGCTATCATACCACAAATAAAATCAAATTTCAAGCTTTTTTTCTAAAACCTTTGTTACCGCAACCATCACGCCTACTTTTGCGGATTCGTATGTCAGCGCACCCTGCACATAAGCGATGTACGGCGGTTTAATCGGCGCATCTGCGCTCAGCTCGATGGATGCACCCTGCACGAAGGCACCTGCCGCCATGATGACGGGGTCGCCGTAACCCGGCATATCCCATGGTTGCGGTTCGACAAACGAGTCGACCGGTGCGCCTTTTTGAATACCCTGACAGAAGGCAATCACCAATTCCGGTGCGCCGAATTTGATAGATGTGATAATGTCTGCGTTCTCTTCGTGCGGCAGGGGACAAACCTCAAAGCCAAGCTTGTGGAAAATGCTGCTGCACAAGCGCGCGCTCTTGAGTGCCTGCGCCACAATGTGCGGTGCCATGAAAAAGCCCTGCAGAATCGGACGGTTGTTTTCAAGCGAAGCGCCGGCTTCTTTACCGATGCCGACACTGGTTAAGCGGTATGCGGCGAGCTCTACGCATCTTGCTTTGCCTGCAATATAGCCGCCGGTCGGGGCGATGCCGCCGCCCGGGTTTTTAATGAGTGAGCCGACAAGCAAATCGCCGTGCGGTTCTTCCGCCTCCGTAAATTCGCCGTAGCAGTTGTCTACAATACAGATAATATCTTCACGGATGCCGTGAATAACGTCAATGATTTCGTTAATCTGCGCAACAGTTAAGGTCTTGCGCCATAAATAGCCTTTGGAACGCTGGATTAATACCGCTTTTACGCTGTCGTCAATGCAGGCACGGATGTTGTCAAAATCTGCGCCACCGTCTGCGCTCATTGCCGCCTCGCGGTAGTTGACGCCAAAATCTGCAAGCGAACCGTCTCCTGTTTTGCCTTCGGAGCCGATGACCTCGTTTAAAGTGTCATACGGTCTGCCGACGGCGGAAACAAGTGTGTCACCCGGACGTAGGATGCCGAATAGCGCCGTCGAAAGGGCGTGTGTGCCGGAAATAATTGTGTGGCGCACGAGCGCATCCTCGCAGCCGAACGCCTGCGCATACACGCGCTCAATCGCATCTCGACCCATATCGTTATAGCCGTAGCCCGTGGTCGGCACGAAGTGCTGCTCGCCAATCTGATTGTCGGCATACGCCTTTAACACCTTCGCCTGGTTGCGCATCGCCATATGTTCAATCGCGTCAAACTCTGCCTTGACCTCGGCTTCTGCTTCTTCTACAAGCTTTACCGTCTCCGGACTGATATGAAAATCTTTAATCAGCATTTCATTTAATGTGTTCATTGTATTACTCCTTTGAAAAGCATGCGGTATGTCGGTAAGTGTCAAACCCTACATATATTAACACAGTTGTTTTGAAAATGCAAGGTTGAAGTGTTTTGGAAAGCATAAATGCATTCCTTACGATGTAACAGGTTAAGAAGGTGGCACTATGTGCAGAAAATGGATTGCAGCGACAAATTTACTGCGCACCTATAACTTGATTTTCCGTGAAACGAACTTTTCATTAAAATCTCAAGGAGATTTTAATGTTGATATATAATTATTTGCAAAAAGTTGATTGCGTTGACTAAAAGCATTAAAAATGATAATATAATCCACAAGAAAGAACCATCAAAAAGCCTCCCTTGTGTAAAGGGAGGTGGGTTGCGAAGCAACTCGGAGGGATTGTAATGGACTATAAACACAACAAAGAAATTGTACCACTTGCAAAAGCATTGAGAAAGAATATGACAAAAGAAGAAAAGCGCCTTTGGTATGATTACTTAAGAGAATACCCTGTTAGGTTTATAAGACAGAAAGTTATAGGAAAATATATTGTTGATTTTTACTGTGCCAAAGAAAACTTGTTATAGAATTGGATGGCTCGCAGCATTATGATGATAAAGGAATAGGAAACGATGCTTTGAGAACAGAGTTTTTAGAACAATATGGATTAAAAGTTATAAGAATATCAAATCTTGATATAAACAAAAACTTTGAGGGAGTATGTATATTTATTGATAATGAAGTTAAGCAATCCCTCCACCGCCAAAGCGGTCCCCCTCCCTTTGCACAAGGGAGGCTATAATCCCTCAGTCAACTCCGTTGACAGCTCCCTTTACACAAGGGAGCCTTTTTTGTAAGTGTCGTTTATAAGTGTTGCTTTTTGTTGAAAGATTTTCCGACCGCGATTTTTTATTGATTTTATCCCTTAAAAAGCATAGTTTTTTAGAAAAATTAATGGGCAAATATATAAAAGTGTTTTTTTAACAAAAATCTTAATAATTGATGTCTTTTGTGATATAATAACAATTGCCAAACTAACTTAATAAAATATGAAATAGGGGTATTTTTATTTTCGAGTATAAAACTCTCTTTTTTTGCAACAATATTTTGGATTAGTTAAAAATGCGAACTCCATTAAATATTGTTGTGGAATATTCCTATCTTTATTTAAGTTAGTTTGGCGACTATCGGAGTTTGCGTTTTTCGGTGTGCAGCTTCGGTAGTTGCACACCTTTTTTAATTTATGAAAATATGAAAGGAGCTTATAACATTTTATCATTAAAGGGAGTGCGAGAAAATATATTACGAAAGAGGTAAAATAATGTATTTAGGCGAAACTTTAGAAGAAAAAAGGAAAGTTATGAGTTGTTGACACGATGAGCAAAAAAATTAGGGAAGTTTTTTGGGGTTTTAGGTGGACTTGCTGGAGTGATTTTGGGCATTTGTTTAATGTTTGCTGCGGCAGATAATAAAATTACTGCTATTATAGCAGGAATATTTATTATGTTTATTGCACCGATAACATATTATTGGATGGGTTATTTATGGTTTTATGGTTTTATGACGGTTAAATCTTGGTTTGCTAAATTCGGTATAGGTGTTGCTGGTGCTGCAAATGCAGTTGGACATTCAATGGCTGTATCGTATTTATTAGGAGGCAAAAAATCTGTAAAAATTACAGGAATTGTTTGGCTTGTGGCATTGGTAATAACTCTTACAATAGGTTTTTATGTGGGACTATATAATTTTTATAAAATAAGAAATGTAGCCAAAAGTTTGGGTATAGCTTGATTTCAAGGAAGAATTACATATTTTAACATTAAAAATAAAAGTAGTAAATCATTAAACGGGCAGATTTAGAACTCTGCTCGTTTTTCTTATATCAAAATCATTTTTTGCGAAATCTCAATGAAAAAATTATTCCACAGAAAATAAAGTTATAGGACTGCGCAAACGAACTTGACAGATGCATAATTTAAAGGTATAATAAACTTTAATGTATATTTAGGAAAGAAGGATGATTTCCATGAGTAATGAAGTAATCAATGCGGCAGAAGAGCTAAAAACCCTTCGCCACACCGCATCCCATATTATGGCGCAGGCTGTAAAGCGTTTGTTCCCAAGCGTGAAGCTTGCCATTGGTCCGGCGATTGACACGGGCTTTTACTATGACTTTGATACCGACAAGGCATTTACACCGGAGGATTTGGAAGCAATCGAAGCGGAAATGAAGAAGATTGTAAAAGAAAACCTCAAGGTAGAACGTTTTGAGCTTGATCGTGCGGCTGCGCTGGAACTTATGAAGGACGAGCCGTACAAGACGGAGCTTATCAACGAACTGCCGGAAGGGGAGACAATCTCTTTCTACAAGCAGGGCGAGTTTACCGACCTTTGCGCAGGTCCGCATATGAACTACACCAGTAAAGTAAAGGCATATAAGCTTTTGAGCGCAACCGGTGCTTACTGGCGCGGTAATGAGAAAAACAAGATGCTGCAGCGTATCTATGGTACGGCATTTAAGACAAAGGATGAACTGGAAGCGCATCTTACACAGATGGAAGAAGCAAAGAAACGCGACCATAATAAGCTCGGCAGAGAGCTTGAAATCTTCACAACCTCTGAGCTCATCGGTCAGGGTCTTCCAATTCTTCTGCCGAAGGGCGCAAAAATTATTCAGATTCTCCAGCGCTTCGTAGAAGATACAGAGTATGCACATGGCTGGCTCCCGACAAAGACGCCGTACATGGCAAAGAGTGATTTATATAAGCTCTCCGGTCACTGGGATCACTATCAGGACGGTATGTTTGTGATGGGTGACGAGAAGGTGGACAAGGAAGTGTTTGCGCTCCGCCCGATGACCTGCCCGTTCCAGTATCAGGCATACTTAAACCGCGGCCGCTCCTACAGAGATTTGCCGCTCCGTTATAACGAGACTTCCACACTCTTCAGAAATGAGGCATCCGGCGAAATGCACGGACTTATCCGTGTGCGCCAGTTCACGATTTCCGAAGGTCACCTGATGTGTACACCGGAACAGCTCGAAGCAGAATTCAAGGGCTGTCTGGAAATGGCAATCTATATGCTCAAGACACTTGGTTTGTACGAAGACGTTTCCTACCGTTTCTCCCAGTGGGATCCGGAAGATAAGGAAAAATATATCGGCACACCGGAGCAGTGGGATGAGGCACAGGGCGTGATGAAA
>JAZSQB010000077.1:0-34233 GCA_045537695.1 Clostridia bacterium
TTTCAAAAAAATGTGTGGTATGACTCCCGGTGAATATAAAAAGTCTGTAGTAGGCAAAGGACCATAAGATTCAGTATTTTTCAAGCATTATATATTCCGATCTTGTTGTATCAGAATTTGTTTAAACTTAAATTTCATACACAAACGATCGAGTAGTCCGGTTCAGTATCGACTCAACGCCTTAGCTGCGTAAAAATAGCGTAGCAGTCATCAAAACTACTACGCTATAAAAAGTCTAACTTTTTGGGGTCACATCAAAATTCGTTCAGCTTTTTACATGCAAATTCAGCTTACCACTTCTTTATGCAGTACAGATACAGGTGGTACACAATTGTAAATGCGCCATAGGCGCCGATAAGCGGAATTACCACACTGTAAGATTTTGTAATATTTTTCAAAAAGCTTAATACAGCCGGTGCACTTTCAATCGGCAACCATCTTGTGTAGAATGCAAAGTTTACATAAAAGCAGATGGCTGCGCCTGCAAGACACAAATGCGCATAATTTCTGAAACGCTCTTTCACCTTCAACTTTGCAAGCTTGGCTTCCGGTTTGAACTTATCCACGTGCGAAAGCGCATACAATGCAACCGTCGTCACAGCAAAAACAAGAAATGCCACAAACATTGTCACATTATAATTTAAAAGCGCATCCATGCCGAATTCGCCGCGCGCAACACGGAGCATAAAATATGCCAAACAAAGACCCGCCATCGAAAACCCGAAGCTGATTAACATTCTGTTCGAGATCTTAACCTGTCTTTCCTTTTTGTCACAATTATAAAATGTTTTCTTCATTTAGGTCTTGCCTCCCAACAACTTTACAATTCAAATTCATAATTCATCATAGAAAGCACGGCTTCCCCCGCCGTTTCTGTGCGCAATATGCGTTTGCCGAGCGTAATCGGCTGCACGCCCGCGCGCAGTGCTTCTTCGATTTCCTCCGGCGCGAAGCCACCCTCCGGACCAATAATAAACGCTGCAGATTCCACATTTTCCACTTTACGCAAAAGCTGCTTAAGCGTCATATCCTTCTCGTTTTCATACGGGATAAAAGAAAGCTGTGCCTGTGCAAGTGCCTGCACGGCAGATTTAAAGTTCACCGGCATACCGATACGCGGAATGATGCCGCGTCCGGACTGCTTTGCCGCAGCTTTCGCCACAGATTGCCAACGTTCGATTTTCTTTTTTTCGTCCGCATCACTATTTAATTTTACAACACATCGCTCAGAAATGCAAGGAATAATTTCAAAAATACCAAGTTCCGTACATTTTTGGATGACATATTCCATCTTCGAAGCTTTGGGCAAACACTGATAAAGCGTGATGCGCACGGCACTTTCCGACGCAGACGGTGCGCCGCTTACAATGCGTGCCTGTAGACTGTTTTTATCACATTTTTCAATCACAGCTTCGTAATCCGTTCCCGCGCCGTCACAAACCGTAATGCTTTCACCCTGCTGTATACGAAGCACCTTTAAAATGTGCTTTGCTTCCTCGCCATCGAGAAGAATTGTATTTTCAGTTATATTTTCTTTTTCCGCAAAAAATTTCGGCATAGTCTCACCTATTTTTTAAGCACAATGGATGCCCATTCGCCCTTTCTATTGATTTCCAGCACCGTAAAGCCGGTATCCTTCAATTTTGTTTCTACTTCATCCAGTCGCGCGTGTATGATACCCGATGTAATCATCACGCCACCATCACGCAAAGCCTGATATGCAAAATCGGACAGCCCGATGATAACATCCGCCACAATGTTCGCAAGCACAATATCGTACTGTTTTTTGCAAATATCTTCCATCAGCGCCGTATCTGTCAGCACATTACCGGCTGCTGTTTTATACACAGATGCATCCACATTGTTCTTTTCTGCGTTTTCCTCCGCGATTTTAACCGCATTCGGGTCAATATCCACGGCATATGCATCCTTGGCGCCCAAAAGCATTGCCATAACGGACAAAATACCACTACCGCAACCGAGGTCAAGCACACTGTCGCCATCCGAAAGATAGTTTTCCAGACTTTCTAAACAGAGCTGCGTACTTTCGTGCGTACCCGTACCAAAGCTCATACCCGGATTGATGGTAAAGACGGTTCTGCCTTCCGTATCTTCCACAGTTTCCCATTCCGGACGAATCAGCATCTTTTTGCCGAGCTTTAACGGCTTATAAAACTGTTTCCAGTTTTCGCCCCAATCCTGCTCCTGCATATTGTTGATGCTGATAGAAAGGCTGCCGAGCATTTCACCGTCTGCAGATTGTTTCAGCTCCGCAAGTCGTGCTTTGATTGCCTCTAACTGCTGTCTGCCGTGCTCATTTTCTTTTAAGTAGACCTTGACAACCGTCGGTGCTTTTGCACGCTCCATCAGTGCATCATCTACATAATCCCAATACTGTGTATTTTCTTCTAAAAACGTGGTAAAATCTTCTGCATCTTCAATTTCCGTGCCCGTAATATCCATTGCATAAAGCATACCGCAAATCATATCAATACCATCTTGTGTTGTCTCTATGCCAACCTGCATCCATTCCATGGTTTCTTCCCCCTGCATATCAATCAATGTATCAATTATACCCTATTTATACGCAGATTGTCAATGTATCTTACTATTACTTGACAGTTTTTTCGAAAAAGATTATAATGACAAACAAGAAACACAGCAACGGAAAGGAATTATATGAAAACCGTAACCGTAAACAAAAATGATGCCGGACAGCGCATTGACCGTTTTATGCGAAAGCGCTTCCCCGCGATGCCACAAAGCCTGATTTACAAATCCCTGCGCAAAAACTGTGTCAAAGTGAATGGAAGGCACGTTAAAGAGGGGTTTAAACTGACCGTTGGCGATGAAATCATCTTTTATATTAAGGATGAGTTTTTCGAAGAAAAGTCCGCAGAGCAGGCCTTTTTAAGCATCACTCCCCGGCTGGATATTGTATATGAAGATGAAAACATACTGCTGGTCAACAAGCCGGTCGGTATGGTAGTGCACGAGGACGAAAGCGGTTCACCGAATACACTGATTGCACACGTACAGGCTTACCTTTACCAAAAATGTGAATACAAGCCTGCAGAGGAACAAACCTTTGCACCGGCGCTTTGTAACCGCATAGACCGAAACACCTCCGGTATTGTCATTTGCGCAAAAAATGCTGAAACCCTGCGCGTTATGAATCAAAAAATCAAAGACCGTGAGTTGACCAAGTTATATCTCTGTCTCGCCTTTGGCAAATTCGAAAAGAAAACCGATGTGCTGAGCGCATATCTTTCCAAGGACGAAAACACCAAAACCGTAACTGTAACCGACAAAAAGCGCGGTGATGCCAAGCAAATCCGTACAAAGTATACTGTTCTTGCTTATAAAGACGGGGTGTCTTTAGTAGAGGTAGATTTGCTCACCGGCAGAACACATCAAATCCGCGCACACCTTGCGCACATTGGCCACCCGCTTGTCGGCGACGGCAAATACGGAAAAAACATAGACAACAAGCGCGCACAGCGCAAATACCAAGCCTTATGCTCCTACAAGCTGACCTTTGATTTTAAAACAGATGCGGGTATTTTAGATTATCTGAACAAAAAAACGTTTAGCGTAAAAAAGGTGGATTTTGCTGAAGAATTTAATAAAAAATAAGGGATGCGTTGGCACGCATCCCTTATTTAAATTTACGCATGTTTCAATGCATCTTCAAGCCAAAAAGCACCAATGTCCATCGCGGACCAAAGATCTGTTCTTTCTGCTTTTTTAATCATCTTGTTTCTGATGTTCATATAGGAATCGTTCTGCTGAAGTAAGATGTCTATCTTACCTGCCACTTCCATCTCACCAATTTTCATAAAGTTGTCAAGCACAAATGCAACAATGTACTTATCGGTCGGATTTCCGTAAAAAATATGATTGCCTTTGCGCACGAGCGGCTTACCCTTATACATCAACAGCTTTTCTTTTTTCGCTGCCATATCAATCACTCCTTAAAGTTTATAAATTCAGTATAACACAAGAATTTGCATTTGTCTACTTTTTCCAAACCTTTTTCACATTCAAATCCACATCAAGCAAAACCAAATCCGCATCCATACCAACGGAAATCTTGCCCTTTTTGTCAGATACACCAATCGCAGACGCCGGATTTTCCGTTGCCATACGCACTACATCTTCCAACGCAACACCCCAATCTACGAGGTTTTTAACGCACTGCAGCATAGTGGAAGTACCACCAACCAAATTGCCGGCAGCATTCTTTGCAATGCCATCTTTTACTGTATACGGAGCACCGGCAAAAGAATATCTACCATCCTTAAAGCCCGTTGCGTGAATACCGTCTGTGATGACACAGATTTTATCTGTGCCAAACGTTTTAATCGCCATCAACACAACGCTTTTATCTACGTGAATACCGTCTGTGATAAGTTCTGCATACACACCCAATTCAAACGCCGCATGCATAAGACCTTTGTTTCTGTGATGCATCGGCGGCATCCTGTTAAACAAATGCGTCACCAGCGTGGCCCCTGCCGCAAAGGCAGCCGCACACTTATCATAATCATCGCCACCATGTCCGAGCGAAATTTTGAATTTGTCCTTATAGTTTTTTACAAACTCTATAGCACCTTTAACTTCCGGCGCAATAGTAATCAGTTTAATATTTCCATCACAGGCATCATAGATGCCGTTTATCGGGAAAGCTTCAAAATCCGATAAAAGCTGCGGCGCATGTGCGCCGTTGAAATTTGTATTCAAATACGGTCCTTCGATGTTGATACCAAGCACATGCGCACCTTCGTGCGTATGCTGCATATAGTCCGAAATTAATTTCACCGCCTGCACAGTATCATCATATGGCGCCGTTACCGTAGTTGCCAGATAAGAAGTTGTTCCTTCTTTTAAAAAAAATGCACTGATTTCTTCCAGTTCCGCTTCGGTTACATCCATAATGTCGTGCCCAAGCGCACCATGCACGTGAATGTTAATAAATCCGGGAATCAAATATCCACCCTGCGCGTCAAAAACATCCTCACCATCAAGGTTTTGTGCCATTTCACATATAATTCCATCCCGCACCCTGAGATCCAATTCCTCAAATTTATGTTCATTCGTATAAACACGTGCATTTTTAATCAGCATTTTCCGCCGTCTCCGTTTCTTTTTTGTCCGCAAAAAGAGGCTTAAGCTCCTCTTCTTCCCCTACACGACTAAACAATACCCATGTTATCACTAAAATAAAGTTAACAATAAATATTACAAGTACAAGCAAATTAAATCTATGCAGCACCAATGTCAAAACTGCGCCAAGCAGCTTGCCAATATTTAAAAACAACTCACGCACCGTTTGAATTTCCATTGTTTTTTTAGATGCATTGGTAATACTATTGGTTGCCCAGTGGTAAATACCGACAATCGGCACGTACAAAAAACCGGCAACTAGTGCAGTTAAGATGCCGTATGAATAAATAGCCATCATGCTAAAGCCAAACGCAAACACAATCGATGTAAGCAACATTACCGCAACTGCAAACAGCATAAGACCCATACGGTTGCTCTCGGTACCTGTATGCATCACGTGCCATTCACCTAATCTCTGCAACGCGGCGCAAATGGCAACATATAAGCCAACCGCTACAGCATTCTGATGCAGTGTATAGATCAAAATCGGCAACAAAAAGGCAATAACGCCTTCGCGGATACCGCGTGTTAATTCCGCCAAATGTACCAAGCGCAAATTTCTATCTTTTACAGAAAAAACCAATACATTGGCAAAATAGGCGCGATGCACCTTCTTTTTCTGCGGCAAACGCACATAAAGTACAAACGCAAGCGAAATTGCCAGCAGTACTAGCGCCGTACCAAAAGTGGCAAGATAGCCATTCATATTGCGTCCACTTTGGACGAAGATGCCCGAAATAATCGGTGTTAGAACACCCGCCAATGTCATGACCAAGCTGACAATAAAAATAAACAAGCGTTTAGACCGTTCGGCAAATGAATAACCAAGCACTTCATTATACGCAATATTATACAGCGTTGAGCCTCCGGCATTTAACGCAGCTAAAATCCATAAATACTTACCGACATTTGCATCCAAAAGCAAAACAACCACAAAAAGCGCAATATATAGACATAGTCCAGCCATCATACTGCCCTTTGTGGAAATACGTTTTCCAACTATACCAATAATGCATGACATAGCTATTAAAAAAACATATGTATATACATTATATAAAATTACATTCATCAGAGCGTTGACCGGCAACAGACCAGTTGTATTCAGAGTAGTCTGGTATAAAAACAAATTAATAAAGATGCCGGATACGCCAGTTGCACAAAAATAAAACAACATCGCAAGCAAAAGCAATTTTTGCTCACGCAACAATTGCTCTATTGAAAGTATAGATGCAAACCACGCGCGTACGCGCTTAATCATTTCTGCCATCATTTCATCCCCCCGAGGTCAGTTTCTCCTCGTATACTTCTGTGCCGTTGCACATAAGAACACAGGCGGCATCGCATACGATGCCGCTATGTTTTACAGGGATTTTATTTGTTTGCAAGATGGTTGTTGAGTGCTTCTACCAAAGCATCTGCGTCTGCCCCATGAACAGCGCAGGCATCTTCAATAGACTCGCCGCTTGCAGACGGACAACCCAAGCAGTGCATCCCCATCTGCAAAAAGTACTCCGCTGTTGTCGGATCCATTCTGAGTACATCTGCAATAATCATATCCTTTGTAATTTTCATCTTAGTTTTCCTCCTTGTTCTCTTCCTTGTTCTCTTCCTTGTTCTCTATAGCATTGGTTGTAGTCTCCACAGTCGGCTGCGTCTTTTCTTGCGCAGACATAACTTCTTCAAGCGGCTGACCGAGAAAAACTTTTTCAAATTCCTCTCCGGTAAGCTTTTCACGCTCCAACAAAGTTTTCGCTACACGCTCAAGCTGCTGCATATGTTCGTTTAAAATCTTCTCACAGCGCACGGTTGCATCATCAATGATCTTTTTAATTTCTCTGTCGATTTTACCGGCAATTTCCTCGCTGTAATCCTTGGCATGACCAAAATCCTTGCCAAGGAATACTTCCTGCGAAGAACCGTAATTAATCGGACCGAGCTCATCACTCATACCGTATGTTGTAACCATACTACGCGCAATTTTCGTTGCACGCTCAATATCGTTCGATGCGCCTGTACTAATATCATCCAGCGTCAGCTTTTCTGCAATTCTGCCGCCCAGAAGTACAACGATTTCATCGAGCATTTCTCGCTTAGAGCTGTACCATTTTTCCTCCTGCGGTAAATGGAGCGTATACCCGCCTGCCATACCGCGCGGGATAATAGATACCTCGTGCACCGGATCCTGCGAATCCAGGCAACGCGTTGCCACTGCATGACCCGCTTCATGATAAGCTGTAAGCTTATTTTCTGCATCCGTAATTTTTCTGGATTTTTTCTCTGTGCCAATAACAACCTTCAGCATCGCATCCGCAAGATGACGATTTGAAATTTGCTTTTCATTCTCTCTCGCCGCAAGCAATGCCGCTTCATTCATTAAGTTTGAAAGATCAGCACCCGTAAAGCCGGAAGTGGATTTTGCTACATCAGCCAGGTCAACCTCTTCCGCAAGCGGCTTGCCTCTTGCATGTACTTTAAGAATTGCTTCTCTGCCGCGCACGTCCGGTCTGCCGACAACAACCTGTCTGTCAAATCTGCCCGGTCTCAAAAGTGCCGGGTCTAAAATATCCGGGCGGTTCGTTGCCGCCAGAATAATCACGCCATTGTTTTCTTCAAAACCGTCCATTTCAACCAAAAGCTGATTGAGTGTCTGCTCACGTTCGTCATGACCGCCGCCGAGACCTGCACCTCTGTGACGACCAACCGCATCAATTTCATCAATAAATACGATACACGGACTGTTCTTCTTTGCCTGGTCAAACAAATCGCGTACGCGCGATGCGCCGACACCGACAAACATCTCTACAAAGTCCGAACCACTGATACTGAAAAACGGCACACCCGCTTCACCGGCAATTGCCTTGGCCAGCAAGGTTTTACCTGTTCCCGGCGGGCCAACCAACAGCACACCGCGCGGGATTTTCGCGCCTAAATCCGTAAAACGTTTCGGCTCCTTTAAGAAGGAAACGATTTCTTCAAGCTCCGCCTTTTCTTCATCAGCACCGGCAACATCCTTAAACGTCACTTTCTTTTTAGACTCGTGCATCATTTTTGCACGGCTCTTGCCAAAAGACATTGCCTTACCGCCGCCCTGCGACTGGTTCATAAAGAAGAAATAGATAAACACAAGCAAACCTAATGTACCGAGTATCGGCAAAAGAGATACCCACCACGGCGTTCCCTCCGGCGCTTTGGTAATATAGGTCAGTTTCCCTTCTTTCACCTGCGCTCGGATCGCGTCGCCGACATCCTGCTCAAAAACCAAAGCATTCGGAATTTCCACTTCAATAATGCTTGCGCCTTTACCGCCGTTACCCTTCTGTGTCGTTGGCTTTCCTTCTTCTACCGGCGACTGCAACGGATCAGACAATTTCGCAACGGCTACATTGCCGCTGATGGTCAATTCCGTAACTCTCCCCGCCTCTATTTCACGAATCAAATCGGAGTATACTTTTTTCGTTACAACACTCGGGGTGCCTGATATTGCATAAACAATTACAAGTAAAACCGTAATCAGAACTGCATAAAAGCCTACCCCTTTTAAATGTCTTTTCAAATAATCAGCTCCCTTAATAATCTCACTTATGTACAACTTAAAGTATTTTAACACAAATCCAGCCGAATTACACCACTTTTCGGCATTCTTCACAAATTGTTAAAATTTAATTCTCCTTCTCGTAAACTTCACGTTTCAAAACGCCGATATACGGCAAATTTCTGAATTTCTGTGCATAGTCCAATCCATAACCGACCACAAACTCGTCCGGAATCTCAAAACCGACGTAATCTACCGGCACTTCCGTTCTTCTTCTGGACGGTTTATCTAAAATTGTGCATATTTTCAAATCCTTCGGCAGACGGGCCAGCAGTAATTCTCTTACATAAGAGAGCGTTACACCGCTGTCAATAATATCTTCAACCAATAATACATTTTTATCCTTAATATCCGTGTCCAAATCCTTTGTGATTTTCACTGCGCCAGAGGTCTTCGTAGAGCTACCGTAGCTGGAAACACTCATAAAATCAATCTCAACCGGTATGCTGAGCTGCTGCATCAGATTCACCGAAAAAATGGTGCCGCCCTTCAGAAGCGTGATTAAAATCACTTCATTTTCCTCGGCATAATCTGCGCTGATTTTCGTAGCAAGTTCTTTCACTTTTTCCTGCAACTGCTCTTTTGTAATTAATTGACGTTCAATCATTTCTTCATTGAATTTCACAGCTCTTCCCCCTATATACGCACTTTATAATTCGTTCACTTTTTTCATCCGCATCAAAGCCTTCACATTTGCGTTTTCCGCAAACCCACAAAATGGTATCTCCACAACAAAGCAGTGGCCAGTCATCGCGCAAATGCTTCGGTATTTTTGCATCAATAAAATATTCTTTCAGTTTTTTTGTGCCTGCTAAACCTTTCAGCTGCAAAACATCTCCCGCTCTGCGATTGCGGATGCATATCAAGCCTTCCAATTTGTCCAAATCAAAATACACACAATCCGGCAATTCTTTGCCAAGGCTATCTGCCGGCTCTATCCACACGCTACCGTTGGCAAGTACAATTTCACACGGAAACGCTTCTCCCGTAAAATATTGGTACGGCGTAGCTGCGCTTTTCTTTCCAAGAACAAGGCGTGCATTCTGTTCCATCCTGGCACAATAGCCAAATGGCAGGTCCACAGACTTGCCGACTTCCTTCTCTCTGCATAATGCATCGCAGCGCAGTATGGTATCAAACGGAATATCCTGCGATTGCCCGATACACATCGCAATTGCTTGTTTCATCAGGCGAAGCGAAACAGCTTGCTGTTCGGGATAATTCTTCGTATGAACTACATAATAATTCCCTGAACGGCATATGCGCTCTTTTTCATACGAATCCGTAAGTTCAGCAAAAAACTGCGCATCTTTTTGCAAAAGAGACGTTGTCTGCAGCATCGTCTCCACAAAATTCGGATTATATGCCTCAATAAGTTTAGGAAGCAAATCGTGACGAATGCGATTTCTTAAATAGGCGTCCTCTAAATTTGTACTGTCCGTCACATACGAAAGATTGTTTTTTGTAATATACTCCTCAATCTCTTCACGCGACACACTCAAAAGTGGACGAATAATCTTATCGCGCATCGGCAAAATGCCGCGCAACCCATCCAGACCGCTGCCACGCAGCAAATGCATCAAGACCGTTTCTGCCTGGTCATTTGCATTGTGCGCAACGGCAATTTTAGTGTAGGCATATTTTTCTGTTAAAACATCAAAAGTAGTATAGCGCGCCTCGCGTGCCGCTGTTTCGATGCTAATATTTTTCTCTTGTGCAAGTGCAGTTACATCCACACTCTCCGTATGCAGGCGCACACATAAAGTTTCGCAAAGCTCTGCACAAAAATCGGCATCTCTCAGTGCCTCTTCGCCACGCAAATTATGATTTATATGCACAGCATCCACATCTATCAAAAAATGCGCTTTCATCTGCAGTATCATGTGCAAAAGACATACAGAGTCCGCACCGCCGGAAAGCGCAACCAATACCCTGTCACCGTCTTTGAGCAGTCCGTTTTCTGCCGTAAATTGTAAAACTTTATTTACCACTCTTCATCACCACTGCCGCGTTGGTCATCCAAGTGCATAAATTTTGTATGTGCACCATCCCACCACAGCTTAATTGTGCCAACCTCACCGTTTCTGTGTTTTGCAATAATACATTCTGCAATATTCTTTTCCGGGCTATCCGGATTGTAGTAATCATCTCTGTACAAAAACATAACGATATCCGCATCCTGCTCAATCGCACCGGATTCACGAAGGTCAGAAAGCATCGGACGCTTGTTCGTTCTGCTTTCCGGTCCGCGCGAAAGCTGCGAAAGGCAGACAATCGGTACTTCAATTTCTTTTGCCAGAATTTTCAGCGAACGCGAAATGTCCGCCACTTCATTTTGTCGGTTATCGGCTTTAGAACCACTTTGCATCAACTGTAAATAGTCGATAACAATCAAACCAAGATTGTGCTGCTGCTTGAGTCTGCGGCATTTTGCACGTATTTCCGCAACGGTTACCGTAGAGGTATCATCTATAAAAATCGGTGCTTTTTCCATGCGTGCCAAATGCTCACCAATATTTGCCCAGTCATTTGCATCCAATGTACCCTCTTTCAGCTTCGTACCGCTGACAAGCGCTTCTGAGCAAATAATACGGCTGGTTAGCTGTTCTTTTGACATTTCTAGGTTAAAAATCGCAGTGGTTACGTTATTACGGATAGCGGCATTCTGCGCAATATTGAGCGCAAAACTCGTTTTTCCCATTGCCGGTCGCGCCGCAATCAAAATCAAGTCGGTTTTTTGCAAACCGGATGTCATTTGGTCTAAATAACCAAAGCCGGTAGGTACACCCGTAACTTTACCCTTTTTCGCAGCCATTTCCTGCATCATTTTAAAGCTGTCGCCCAAAAGCTCGCGAATAGGCACTACGCTTTTGGAATCCTTACCCTGTAGAATATCAAAAATCTGTTTTTCAGCTTGTTCGAGTACAAAACCGGCATCGTTTACCCCTTCGTAGCCCATATTCACAATGTTTTCACCGGCTTCAATTATACGACGAAGCAGTGCCTTTTCCGAAACAATTTGTGCATATTGCGAAATATTCGCCACCGTTGGCACGCTCGCCGCCATATTAGACAAATATCCGATACCGCCTATCGCATCCAACTGCCCGTTTTTCTTTAAAGCATCCGTCACAGTTACGATATCAATTGGCATATTTGTGTTAAACAGGTCTTGCATAACAGCAAAAATAACACGGTTGTGATCGAAATAAAAATCCGCTTCGCGGACAATTTCACTCGCCACCGCAATACTGTTTCTGTCAATTAAAATCGCACCCAATACAGATTGTTCAGCTTCCATACTGTACGGCATGGTTCTTCCTGCTAAATCCATAACAATAACGCTCCTTATTGCGCTTCAACAATTACATCCAGACTTGCAGTTACTTCAGGATAAATGCGCACTTCCACCTTCGTTGTGCCAATCTGCTTAATACCGTCCGGCATATGGAACTTCTTTTTATCAATAACAATGTGCTGCTGCATTTTCAGCGCCTCAGCAACATCCTTATTCGTGATAGAGCCGAAAAGCTTGCCATTATCGCCTGCTTTTGCAGTCAATTTTACAGAAAGCTTATCAATCTTTTCCTTCAGCTCCTTTGCCTGCTCAAGCTCCTGCCCTTTATGGAAAGCATCGGCTTCCTTCTTGCCACGAATATCATTTAAATTGCTCGCAGTTGCCTCAATCGCAAGCTTGCGTCCAAGCAAAAAGTTACGTGCGTAACCATCAGAAACTTCCTTAATATCACCTTTTTTACCCTGTCCTTTTACATCCTGCAAAAAAATTACTTTCAACGTATATCACTCCAATTTCATCATTTAAAAATTACTTATTCCGTCTGTTCGTTGAAATATGCCTCCAACGCTTCTAAAAGCATCTGCTTAGCCTCAATTATATCTACATCACGAAGCTGCGTACCTGCCACAGTCATATGACCGCCGCCACCCAGTTTTTCCAGGATAACCTGCACATTGACTCTGCCCCAGGAACGACCGCTGATTAAAATCTGCTCTTCTGCAAGCACAATCGCAAAGGCACACTCCACAGCATCAACATTCAACATTTCATCCGCTGCCTGCGCTGCAATTACACTCGGATCGCTAAGCGGCTCGTCACAAACCGAAATGGCTACATGCTTATGCACCATCTCCATACGGCTTACAATAGCGGCGCGACTGTTGTACTGCTCCAAATCTGACTGAAACATGCGTTTAACCGTTGTCGTATCCACACCGTGCTTTCTCAAAAACGATGCGGCATCAAATGTGCGCACGCCGGTTTTAAAAGTGAAATTCTTTGTATCTAAGCAAATGCCCGCATACACCGCTTCTGCCTCCTGTCTGGTCAATGCCACACGGTTGTCGGTGTACTGCAAGAGCTCCGCAACCATTTCACACGTTGACGAAGCATACGGCTCATGATACACAAGCGAACAGTTTTCAATAAATTCCGTACTTCTGCGATGGTGGTCAATCATAATGATTTCACCGGCTTTTTCCAAAAGCGCACTATTTTCCGTCAAACTCGGACGGTGCGTATCCACCACAATCAGCAATGTTTCTTCATCCACAAGCGCCTCTGCATCCTGCGGTGTAACAAACATACCTTCGCAATCCTCCTGTGCACGCAGATTGTTAATTACATTATCAATACCACTGCCGTGTTCACCGCAAACGATGTAAACCGGTATTTTTCTGTTTTTCACAGCACGTGACAAACCAACAGCCGCACCAATGGCGTCAAAGTCCGGATTTTTATGTCCCATAATTACCACACGCTGCTTGCTTGTAAGCAACTGACGAAGTGCAT
Source organism: Clostridia bacterium (assembly GCA_045537695.1). Taxonomy (GTDB): domain Bacteria; phylum Bacillota; class Clostridia; order UBA1381; family UMGS1253; genus RGIG2041. Next base: position 13,569 of record JAZSQB010000077.1, read on the forward strand.
AGGCAATGACACGCGATTTTACGCGCGTGCTCTTTTCGTGCTCCTTGGTTTTACCACCGTAAAACTTAAACTGCGCCTCATCCTTGATTACGGCCTGATCACCGCCGCGACCGAGCGACATATCGAGTGCCATACGGGAATATCTGTCATTTACAGTGATATCTTCACCACCGGTACCAATACCGATACTGATGGTCACCGGTACTTTATTGCCCTCATTGAGCTCTCGCACGCGCTCAAGCACGCTAAATTTGCCATCAACGAGCTTGCTTAAATAGCGATGTTCAAAGAAAAACAAATAGCGATCACGCTCTGTTTTTTTCAAAATACCGGACACGCCGGAAAGCCACTCGTTTACCTTGCGGTCAACGGACGATATGAGCTGCGGCTTTGCAGCATCCTCCATATTGTTCAAAACATCATCATAGTTATCAATCATAATGATGGCAACATCTGTTTTTTCATTTAAATACTTACTGCGAAGCGCATTCGTTTCCGTTACATCCAACCAATACAAAAGCACCAGATATTCATTACTCTGCGTTAAATCCGGCTTAATAATACTACCCGAAACGCTATATTCATTGTCATTATAGGTTACATCGAGTGAAATACCTTCATGCATACGCAATACATCGCTCCACTTCAAATCTTCCATAATTTCCGTGATGTATTTTTCATAGAGATTTTCACCTTTGACAATTTTGCCGAAATCCTGATTGTACCAAGATACTTTACCGTCGAGCTGCGTGACTACCATCGGGAACGGAAAGTTCATCAGCGTATCCTTGGTTGCCGAGTCCATATGCTCACTGAGCTTTTTCGCATACTCCGCAACATCGCGCGCCCTATACTTCTTTTCCATAAAGTTTAAAAGCACCAACACCAAAAACAGCACCGCTTCCGCTATCGCCAAGCCATACTGCGAAGGGCTGGTCACAAATGTGAGCACTGCGCAAACAAGCACGCACCACTGCGCCACACTCATCGCGCTATTGAGTCGTCTGAGAAAATATTTACTTTTCATCAAATATCGCCTCTTTTCCTATTTCGAAACTGCAAAAATGTATCCATTACACCCACAACAAACGCCGCAGGTGTTATAAACGAAAAAAACCATACTAAGACTATATACCATATGATCCGCACGCCGGAAGAGCGCACACGGGAAATCCATGTAGCAAACACAGCAAAACCACAGATAATAATATAACTCGCTAAAACCATCATCAAGTTTGCAGCAAGGGTTCCGATAATACCCGTATCCGCAAATGCAACAATTGCAGCAATCGCAAGCACAAGCATACTGCTCTTCTTTGCATACAGGTCTTTAAAGCACGGATAAAGCGCTGCAAGCGCCGGTTCAGTTTTTCTAAGCAACGCAAGAAGCACCCAAAACATTTCGTATGCAAACAAAGCAACTGACAAAACAAGCATCGCCGGCATATACATCTGCAGCACTTCCAAAATTGCCGCACTCTCTGCCGCTGGCAAACCAATTTGTTCTACCACTTGCGTCATATCCTGCACAAGTGTCTGCACCGCAATTTCACCTTCACTTGTCCGCGACAAAATCCAAGGGCCAATGCATTCTATTGCAGTCAACAGGACGCCTGTTGCTGTCACTATATTAAGGATAGTCTTTTTTCTCTTGACACATACACCCATCATAATCGCCGGTAAAACAACCACAAAAGCACTAACATGAAAGCCACCGGCAAGAAAGCTGTAAAACAACACAATACAAACGCATTGAAGCAGCATATGCTTACCGCCAAGACGAATAAAGCTGTACGCCAAAAGGGCCGGTAATAAAATCAGCGAAATGATGTCCGCCAACCCGACAAAACCTGCCGTTAAAGCCATAACTGCAAGCGCAACATATATGAATGCTATTTCTGATTTTGTAACAATCTTTTTTTCGTCCAACCTGGTTGCCTTCCTTCAAATTTACGCCAAAACGGCAGATTAACCCATATTAAACATAAAAATATATACTATAATATCACATTAATTTATTTTAGTCAAATTTTTATAGAAAATATTTTCATTTCAATAAAAAAAGGCCATTCAAAAGAACAGCCTTTTTTTGGCACGCCTGATGCGATTCGAACGCACGACCTCCAGAGTCGGAGTCTGACACTCTATCCAACTGAGCTACAGGCGCATATAACAGCCTCTATAGTTTAACTTGTTTTTTTCTCTTTGTCAAGATAACCACAAGAAAACTTATATTTTGTGTATACAATTTCGAATTACAAAATAATGACTTCACATAAATCCATCTCCCGCATCCATGCTTAGATTCAAACAAATTGACAGCTCCAACATCAGCGTTATCGAAGAAGCATAAAAATATACAAAAATTCCTTATCCATTCGGATAAGGAATTTTTAACGTTTACTTAAAAATTACTCTTCGTCGCAGTCGCAATCGTCGCAATCACAGTCACAATCAAAATCAAGCTCAATTTCCTGACCGCAGTTCGGACATTCAATCGGTGCATCGTCATCGAAGATGTCCTCATCAAGGTAAATGACTTCCTTGCAGCTCGGGCATTCGATTTCATAATACTCTAAATCGTCATCGCAATCACAGTCACAATCGTCGCAATCGCAACCATCTTCATAAAGATCATCTTCAACAGCTGCAAGATCTTCATCAATCTCGTCTACCTGCTCAATAATTTCTTCCTGCTCTGCTGCAATTTCATCAATTGCTTCTGCCATATCGTCTAAAATATCAACGATTTTAAGCAAGAGTTTGCCTTCGTCTGTCTTTTCGCTGATTTCAAGACCATCAGCAAGACCCTTTAAGTAAGCTACTTTCTTAATAATATTTTCCATAGTTTTCTCCATTTCTGCCGTATTGACGGCTACCTAAGTCGCATTCAAAAGCAAATGCAATCCATAGTATAACCCTTATACACGCTCCATATACTCGCCTGTACGGGTATCTATTCTGATTCTGTCGCCCTGGTTAACAAACAGCGGTACAAAAATCGTTGCGCCTGTTTCTACAACAGCCGGCTTTGTAACGTTTGTAGCTGTATCGCCCTTTACGCCCGGCTCTGTTTCGATAACATCAAGTTCAACAAATGTCGGCGGTTCTACACCGAAAACATTGCCCTTGTAGCTGAGCACCTTAACCGGCATATTCTCTGTAACGAACTTGAGTGCATCACCAAGCTGGTCTGCGGAAAGCGGCATAAGTTCGAAGGACTCCTGGTCCATAAAGTAATACAAATCACCATCGGAATAAGAATATTCATAATCCTTACGCTCAATGTGTGCCTTCGGCATCTTTTCTGTCGGTCTGTAAGTCTTTTCTACTACACCACCGGTAATTACGTTCTTAAGCTTTGTTCGAACGAAAGCTGCACCCTTACCAGGCTTTACGTGCTGAAATTCAACAACCTGGAATACATTGCCGTTTTCCTCGAAAGTTACACCGTTTCTAAAATCACCTGCTGAAATCATTAAATTTTACCTCCAAATGCTTTTTTATCCTTATATATTGTATATTAAAATCACAAAAAAAACAAGTCTTTTTTTAAATTATACACAATTCTTTGCTATTTTTTGTTAAAATCTCACATTTTTCCAAACCGACAACCACCAAATCTTCGATTCGAACACCAAATTTACCTGGTAGATAGATACCCGGCTCCACGCTAACCACCATATTTGCTTGCAGTACGAATTTCGATTTCGGCGAAAGGTTCGGTAATTCGTGCACTTGCAGGCCGACACCGTGCCCGAGAGAATGCCCAAAATATTTTCCATAGCCGGCATCTTCGATGATTTTTCTCGCCTGCGCATCCGCCGCATTGCACACCGCGCCTGCGCGCACCGCCTCTAAACCGGCAAGCTGTGCCTGAAGCACTATCGAATAGATTTTGCGCATTTCGTCGCTACAACTGCCCAACGCTACTGTGCGCGTCATATCTGAGCAATAGCCTTGATAAATGCACCCAAAATCAAATGTGATAAAGTCCCCATTTTGCAAGGCTCTGTCCGTGACTAAGGCGTGCGGCATTGAAGAATTTTCGCCGGATGCCACGATCGTGCTAAAAGAAAGCCCCTCTGCACCGGCTTTTCTGCAAAGCCACTCAAATTCAAACGCAAGTTCCCGTTCCGTCACGCCGACGCGGACCAGATTGAGTAGGTTTTCATATGCACTCTCCGCGATTGCACTCGCACGGCGGATTTCAGAAAGCTCGCTTGCATCCTTCACCATACGCACCTGTGCAATCGCACCGTCATCCGAAACAAATGCGGTTTGCGGCAAAGTTTCTTTTAAACGGTTATACGCCGCAAGGGATATCGCTTCCTCGCAAATTTTAATTTGTTCCAAATCGGTCGGAAATGCGCCCTTTAAACCGCCGGCAATATCATAAACGCGGATGCCGTCTAACTTTTCTGCCGCCTCCGTGTAGCGAAAATCCGTAATCAAAATTGCGCTGTCCGCCGTCACCAAAAGCTTACCCTCGCCGTCAAAACCGGAAAAGTAGCGCACGCATTTTTCATCGGTAATATAATACGCTTCCTTCGCCTGGAGCTGCTTGCGCAGTTTTTCTATACGCTGTATCATTGATTTGCCTCCAGTAGTTTATGAATTGCCGCAACGTAGCCAGCCTTCCCCTGTCCGCAAATCTGTGCAATACAAGATGCCGCCGTAACGGAAACGTGGCGAAACGACTCGCGTTTGCTCAAATCCGAAATATGCACCTCGACCGCAGGTGTTTTTACACTTGCAAGCGCATCGGCAATGGCATAGCTATAATGCGTGTATGCCGCTGGGTTAATCACGATGCCGTCGTATGCGGTATGCGCTTCGTGGATGCGGTCAATGATCGCACCTTCAAAGTTGCTTTGAAAAAAGGAAAGCTCCACGCCCAAATCCTTTGTTTCTACCGTTATGTAGGCATTGATGGCATCCAGCGTTTCTGTGCCGTAAATTTCCGGCTCCCGGATACCTAACATATTCAAATTCGGTCCGTTGATAATTAAAATTTTCATTCTTTGTGTACCGCCTTTACAGTTTTTTGCAGATGTCTAAAATTTTATCCGCGATGCGCATCGGACTTTCGCCATGAATATCAAATGCAAAATCATGATTGTCGTAATATACGCGTCTGCTTTCCAAGCGCGCCGCTAACGCCTCGCGTGTCTGCCCGTTCGCCAAAGGTCTACTGCTGCTGTCCGTTAAACGTTGCGCAATCGTATCTATGTCCGCGCGCAGCAATATAATAATGCCTTTTTTGCGCAGATTATCCATATTTTCTTTGCGCAAAACCGCACCGCCGCCCGTTGCAATCACGCAATTTTTCTTTTCGCTCAACGTCGCAATCACGCGGCTTTCTATATCCCTGAAACCGCCTTCGCCGTATAGCTCGAACAATTCATTGATGCTTTTTCCTTCGGCGCGCACAATTTCTTCGTCCGTGTCTACAAACCGACAGCCGAGCTTTTTGGCAAGAATCTTGCCGACCGTCGTCTTGCCCGTGCCCATAAATCCGGTTAAAACCACATTCTTCATAAACCGAATACCTCTCTTTTTATGTCCTTAAAAATACCGTGGTCAATTTTTGTATCCGTAAATATTTCATATGCAAGAATTCCCTGAAATATTAACATTCCCAGTCCGTTGATGCAGACCTTTGCACCGTTTTCTTTCATTTTTCGCAAAAATACAGTTTCTGTTGGGTTATAAATCATATCCGCAGCCGCCGTTTGACTGTCTACAAACGAAAAATCCTGCACCGGACAAGCATCCAAATGTGGCGCCATTCCGAGCGTGGTTGTGTTAATGACCAAGTCATAGCGCGTATGCTCGCGTTTTGTATGTACAGTATAATTGCATTGTTGTTCCACAAATTTTGCCAGCGCATCCGCCTTTGCCTGTGTACGATTTAGGATGGTAATGCTTTTTGCGCCAAGCATCGCAAGCTTAACACATATCGGTCTCGTTGCACCGCCGGCACCATAAATCAAAACATCCTTACCGATGACTTCTGCACCCTCCTCCATAAGTGAAAGATAAAAGCCATCGGCATCCGTACTGTAGCCATATAATTTACCATCTGCATTTTTGACAGTATTGACAGAACCGTATTTTTTCGCTTCCTCTGAAATAACATCCAAATATTGCATAACGGCCATTTTATGCGGTGATGTAATATTTACGCCCACATACGGCTTCTCCACAATCCTCTTTACAGCAACGGATAGTTTCTCTGCCTTGACTTGCACTGCGCTGTAACTGTACGGCAAGCCGTATACTTTTGATATATAGTTATGAAGTTGCGGTGAGAACGAATGCTCCACCGGGTCACCAAATAGAGCAAGTTGTTGAATTTGTCCGTTATTTCGCTGCACGCTGCTCATCTCTTTTCTGCATCTGTTTTAATATAATTCTTTCAAAAAAGCGTTTCACTTTAAAAAAGTTATTCTCTACACTCGGTAGAGGTTTAACCAAAATCGAATACATACCGCACAAATTTGCACCAAGTACATCCGTAAAAATCTGGTCACCAATCACCGCCGTACGCTTTCTATGCACGCCCATCACTTTGGCGCACTTAATCAGTCCGCCCGGTAACGGCTTACCAGCTTTGTGAATGGCATAAATACCGAGCGACTCAGCAAACATTGTAACACGCTCTCCCGTGTTATTGGACGCAATCACCGCAGATATGCCGTTTGCCTTTAACGCATCAACGAAAGCAACAACTTCCGGTGTTGGCGACGGCACGTGATACGGCACAAGCGTATTATCAATATCAAGCACCATACCGTCTATGCCTTCTGCTTTCAGCGCAGGGATATCCAGTGCACCAAAGCCGTCTAATAAATATTGTTTCGGATAAAAAATTGACATAAATTTAACCCCATCATTTTCATCGAATTAAAACCTGTGCATAATACAGGTTTTCACCGAGATTGCCATCTACGCAAATACCAGTGTATATATAATTACTGTGCAGCATTGCCTCGCGGTGCTTTTCGGAATTCAGCCAACCATAACAAGCATAATACGCATTTGGCATCTTCGCCAAGATTTCACCCGCTGAACGATACGATGCATAACTGCCACTCTTCGCAAGGCGGTCTGTAAATTTTTCGCCATCTAAACCGTTGTGCGACAAAATATGATTTTGCGCCATCCAGGCGGTATGCTTTCTGTCCACATTGGCAAGGCTGTCACTATATATCAAATCCGCTTTGCCTGTCTTTTTGCGCAAAGAATTGGTCAGATAATATGCAAGCTTCGCTTCTTGGGCCATAACAGCATCATAAAAAAATTCATTTTTATACGGAATATACTGTCTGCCGCCAAGGCTGACAAAAAGCGCAACTGGCTTATCCGCTTCCATAGAATCACAAAAAACATATGCATTATCACCAAGACAGACCGCAGCGTCTGTAGAAAGTTTTTTGCCATTCACAAAAACAGATATATCATTTGTAAAAAACTCAAACAACTGATTTTCATAAAAACCCAGCACGGACATATTACCGCTCTCAGGGCGCAAATATACATAACGTTCAATGCCGTCCGCACCATGCAAAACATCATACGGACTAAAAAAAGCAGCTTCGACATCTTCTTTCGTAAAATGCACCATAGATATTTTTTGGTTTTCTAGCGTCAACTCGGTATACGGCGACAAATACACCGCTCTTTCTTCGCTGTGCCACAACACACCACAGCCAAAGCTTTCCGTAATATACCGGAGTGGCACATATGTTCTATCCTGTACAATTTTCGGAGCAACATCAAGTACAAATTCATATTTAGTGGCACCCAAGTGCCGTTCGGCTACACAACTGCCAATTTGCAGCACATTGCAAATATCCCCATCTAAAACAGAAACCTTGGAAGCTTCTGCATCCCAAATCACCTTGTAGTTAAGCACTTCGGATAAAAATTGAATCGGTACAAGCGTGCGTCCGTTTTCCAGCACACCATTTGCAACAATTTTCCCACCAAGCACCACCGGCACAGTTACACACTCTTGTGCAAAACACGGACACACGCATCCAAGTATCATTGCAACAAGTAAAAGACAAATCCAATTTTTAATTCGATGCAACGCATCCACCCCTTTCACAAATCAAATTCTATCACAAAAATGTTAATCGTGCAACCTTTACACAAAAAAGTCCCATAAATTTCTATTTTGTAATTTCATCTTTAGATACCGGTTTTGCTCTAAAAAGACAGGTTTGCTTTCTATGTAGACAACGCCAGATGTGGCAATCAAAACGTTGTCTGTTGTCAAAACAATTTAGTAGCAGCTACACCAAGAACATAACAAAAAAAATGCAGCTTGCCAAGTGTTTCAGCAACACTTGGCAAGCTGCGTTTTTTAGGAATTTATATCGCTGCCGATGCCCTTGCGGACATACCTGTTTTGGATACAAAAGGACAAAGCACAAAATTTTTGTGCTGGTTTTCGCTATTGTGTTATGCAGAGAATCTTAACTTTTCGTCCTCGATTCTTTATGGGTCTCTTTTATTTTTTAAACGAATTTATGCTTTTTTAAATCAAAAGTTCCACTTCAACGGTCTGCGATTTTGTGGATTTTTCCTCTGGATATTTTCCATCGACGACTGTTGCGGCGCAACTACTTCCGGTTGCATCTCGCTAGGCGGCATTTCCTCTTCCGTACGACGCAGGGATTGATAACTGTCGAGCATCGGCATCCGGTTGATAGTCATCTGTGGCTGCATCGATGCAGTTTGTTGCCTGTCGCGCAGCTGCTCTTCCGGCAGACTTTCCGCCATACTGTTTTCATTGCGCATACGCAAATCAATCTGCTGTCTCGCCTCAGACGGTTTATATTTATTGTTTTCCAGATTTTCAAAATCATGCGGCAAGACTGCACTTTCATACGCCTTTACAAAGTGATACCACAGCTGATTATCCATCCCCTCGCCCTGCGGCAAGTCAAACAGTGTCCGGTATAAATCTAGTGCCGCAACCGTTTGCGCATCATTTTTCCCCGTAATTTCCACCGCCGGCAAATTCGCAAAGCGTGCATTCATCACATTTAGCATTGCCTGTAGAACTTTCAGTCGCGCCGCAGATTCGCCACTCTGCTTTTCAAAATCCTCTTTCGTAAACAACTGCACCGCAATCGGTTCTTTTCCATCTATCAACGCCAGGTCGTACGCTTCTACAACCAAATCCCATGTTGCATTATCAACCACCCCGTTTGGTTGTATATTCTGCGTTGATTGAAAAACTTTTACCGCTTGCTCGGTCGTATCATTAAAAAATCCGTCCGGTATAACCTCAGGCTCTAAACCACGCACCTGAAAAATTGTACGCAACATATGCTGCAGGTTATATACCGGCATACCGTAGTCCGTCTGATTCATAGTTCCCATCCTTTCTACATTGCACTATCTTGGTCACCCAAGCGCAAATCCCGCCCCGGGAATTGCGTCGGTGCCGTCAAGGTTTTTGCAACAATGCCTACATAGGCACTGACAATCGCTTCCCAAGTTTGCGCGTCCACCTCACCGGTCTGCGTCAAACCTGCCGCCGCCTGGAATTCGCGCACTGCCTGCGCCGTCTGCGCGCCGTAGATGCCATCCGTCGAAATAAACGTATCGTTCCCGTTATCAAGTGCAATTGCATTTAAATACGTCTGCAACGCCTGCACGGTCTCCCCGCTTGCTCCTACACGCAAAACAGAGGTTGGTGCCGGCACAAGATTGATACGGAACGCATCATTGTCTTCAAACACGTTATCCACCGTACCGCGGAACTGACTGTACAATTCATTCCACGTAATATCACCGACCACGCCATCCGGCGTGAGATTATTGATTTTCTGAAAAGCAATGACCGCATTCTGCGTATTCTCACCAAAGATGCCATCCACGGTTACCGGCGGTATATATGGGTCAAATGCGGAAAGCACAGACAAAAAATACTGTAAAATTGTTACTTTTTCGCCGCGGTCGCCAAAAGAGATGGCATCCGGATAGTCAAGACTTATACTAAACAATCGCTGTCCCTCGGAGTTAAGCTCTGACAGTCTTGTAACACCCACATAAATGCTAATCAGCTTATACCAAGTAGCGCGCCCGACGATACCGTCCGGATTTAGATTAAAAATTTCCTGAAATTTACGAACTGCCGCTTCTGTGCGCGAGCCGAAAATGCCATCAACATTTTCTATTTTCGGAATGGCAGGGTAATTTTGCGAGATGCGGTTTAATTCCTGCTGAATCACCACCACATTTTCGCCGGAATCGCCGCGACGGATGGCGCTGCCCGGATAGGAGCGCATCAAATTGCGAATCGGCGCATTGACAACCAATTCAATGTCATCGCCATAGTAATTATACAAGATTTCCATAGCGCCCAGTCCGTCGCGTGCTAAATATTCACTCCCCCACTGTGAAAGTCCGTTGCACGTTACAGTTGTACCGTTACAATATTTTGCAGCTAACGGTTCTATAAAACCGATGCGGCGAATATAGTCATTAAACGTCACATCTACGATACGGTCAATATTGTCAAATATATTTCTGCCGTAAATAAACTTCTGGTCCTCGGCGGTGGAGCTGGTGATATCAAAATTATAGCCGCGGCTCGGATAAAACTCCGTATACACCTTATTGAGCGCATAGGAAATCTGCGCATAAATATTTGCCACCAACGCCGCCTCGTTCCATGTCGGATAAATTTCGCTCGATGCTACGTTTTTAATATAATCTATAAAAGGCACAGTAACATTATTTGCATTGGAATCGGGCGACCCGAGGTGCACTGTAATGTAGTTCGGAATGTACGGTATGACTGTTGGCATGCTCTTCCCTCCCTATAACTGCTGCGGTGTAATATAAATCTGTTCCACCGCCTGCGATTGCGCCAACCGCTCACTGTTCGGAATCATTTGCACCAACTGCCGCGTGACTGTGTCCGGAAATACCTGTACATTATGTATATATACTCTGTGGTAATCCGGATGACGCACGCGGATATCATAGGTTGCGAACGCTTCCGCATCTCCCGGCGCAGTGGATGCAGACGCATCCGGCGTGTCTACAAACACCGGTGCCGTTTGTCCGTTTCTGTCCGTCGTTCTGTATGCAATCAGTGTTTCATCATCGCCGTTTCGCTTAACAATATGCACACCGGCATCTGCAAGCGGTAGCGCTTCATTTCCAAGAAAAGTGCGGACAGTGATTGCCCCTTTTCCAGCCATAACTCAGCCTCCTAAATCGTAATTGTTTAATATCTATGCCGGCGCATTCTTTTTTATTCTTTGAAAGCACTTGTATTTTTAAGCAAAAAGTGGTATACTTCTACAAGAAATTTTGATTGGAAACGAGGAAAAATATGTTACAGTTTCACGAACCGATGCTTAAGGACAAGCCACTTGCCGATACGGCACTAAAAAGCGGCGCTTGCCCGACACTTGAATATAATTTTACGGTGCAATTTATCTGGAAGACCATTTTCCACACCAAAATCTGCGTGCAGGACGGTTTCTTTTTCTCCATGTCTGGCAAAGAAAAGACTTCCTTTTTATTTCCGGAAGGTAGCGGTGATTTGAAGGTTGCATTAGAAGAAATAGATGCATACGCCAAAGCAAATGCGATACCGCTGCGCTTTCATTCGCTTTCTGTCGCGCACAAAGAAGCATTGGAGAAGTTCTATCCTGGCAGATTTGAATTTAAGCACGTGCGCGATGCCGGCGATTATATCTATGATGCTGAAAGCCTGCGCACATTAAAAGGCAAAAAACTTGCCGCCAAGCGCAATCATATCAATCGATTTTTAGAAAACCATCCGGATTGGCGTTATGAAGCCATCACGGCAGAAAATATGCACGAAGTGGAAGAAATGAACGCGCTTTGGTGCGAAATGGCAGACTGCGAAAATGACAAGGGGCTCCAAGAAGAAATCTGCTCCGTGCGCAGTGCGCTGAAAAACTTTGATGCACTCGGTCTGCACGGTGGGCTTATCCGCGTTGATGGTAGGGTTGTTGCCTTCACCATCGGCGAACCGCTCAATAAAAGCACGTATCTTGTGCATATTGAAAAGGCATTTTATGACATTCAAGGCGCATATCCGATGATTAATCAGCAGTTCATTCTTAACAATGCAGACGGTTTTTCCTTTATCAATCGCGAAGATGACGCAGGTGATGAAGGCTTGCGCAAAGCAAAACTTTCCTACCGTCCGGTGGAAATTGCTGAAAAATATGTTGCTTGGGAGAAATAGTATGATTCGAGCATACAACGAAGCCGACTACGCTTCCGTAGTTGCACTGTGGCAAGAGGCATTTGGCGATGCAAAAGAAGATATTGATCCTTGTCTTAACGCATTTAAAGATGATTTGTTTGTATATCAAAAAGAGGATTGTATAGTTGCAATGTTTATGCTTCTGCCGCTGACACGTGGCAGTGAAGACGGCTACTACATCTATGCCGTAGCAACGCTTAAAAGCGCACGCGGACAAGGCATTGCAACAAAATTGCTTGACTATGCAAAAGAGAAAACAGAAAAGGGAAACAAAGCCTTTTTGGCGTTAGTGCCGGCAAAGCCGGCATTGTTTGATTTTTATGAAAAGCGTGGGTTTACTGCAGGCACGCTAATGCGCAAAAAGACATATAAAAAAGACGAGCTTGCGGATACGAGCCTCTCCATTCGGCCAGTCACGCCACACGCGTATTTTATTTTAAGAGAAAACTTTTTTAAAAACGTATCTCTTACCGCATGGAGCGCAGAGATGCTCGAAAAGATAGAAAATATATACGGAGAATGTTTTTATGAGGCTTCGGACGGCTCTTTTTGTATGGCATATGCCATCGGCGATAAATTGATTATTCCGGAAATTTGTTTAAATGATGCAACCGCCGAGGAGGTCGTATCAGCACTTGCAAAGCCGTTTAACGTCACATGCGCAGAGGCCGTACTTTTAGACAAAAACGGAGAACCTTTTGCGATGTTCTATCCGAGTAATTTTGCAGACTCTTATTTTAATATTGCGATAAACTGAGGTTAAAATGGATAAAAACGAAATCAGAAAACAAATGAAAGAACAACGCCGCGCTCTGACGGCGGAGCAGATAGAAAAAGCATCTTTGCAGATATGCGAAAAGGTTTGTGCGAGCGAAGACTACAAAAATGCAAAGACGGTATGTTTGTATCTTTCTGCATACAGAGAGGTGGACACCGCTCCCCTGCTCGCGCGCTGTAAAGCAGACGGCAAAATCGTGCTATTACCCGCGACGGACGAACATGGAAACATTACGCTATGCATTGACAAAGGTACATACAAAAAGGGAAATTTCAATATTACCGAGCCGGCGAGAGAGGAAGTCGGCGACGCGAAAGATGTGGATTTATTTGTTATTCCGGGACTTGCTTTTGACAAAAACGGCAACCGTTTAGGCTTCGGCATGGGATGCTATGACAGGCTCTTAAACGGTGCAAAAGGCTATAAAATCGGCATTTGTTATGTATTCCAGTATGTGGATGCACTCCCGTCGGATGCGCATGATATAAAGATGGATGAAGTGATATATGGATAAAAAAGCTCCCTTGTATAAAGAGAGCTGACAAACTATCCGTTTTAACCGAAGGATAGTAAATGTAAGATATAGCAAGCAACCCCTCCGCGTTTTGCAGAGGAAAACCCACCTCCCCTTACACAGGGGAGGCTTTTTTAGGGTAATTTACTGCTCTAACAGATATTTTTTCTTTTCCTTTTTAAACACATACGTGTACATAATATAATGCATAAAGAATGTGCCGAGCCATGAAAGCGGGAAACACAAAAACAGAACTTCAAATGTGGGATACAACGGAAAGACGATAAGCAGCCAGACCATGCGAATGCCACAAACGCCGATAATTGCCGTAATCATATTTAGCAGTGACGCGCCCATACCGCGAAGCGCTCCCGAGATAATATTCATAAATCCAAGCGTAAAATATGTATATCCCAATACGCTGAATTTTTTAAGTGCCCAATACATAACCTCCGGATTTTTTGCCGTATCAATATAAATTCCAAGCAAAAACTCATCCGCAAAATATGTAATCAGCGACTGAATTACACCGACTGCGAAAACATAAACCATGCATACGCCAACCGTTTTCTTGATTCGGTCAAATTTTTTCGCGCCATAGTTCTGGCTACAAAAAACCATACTTGCCTGATAAAAGCTGTTGACCATGGTGCCATAAAAATCCGAAATGCTCGAAGCCGCCGCACTGCCGGCAATTGCCGCAGAACCGAAACCGTTAATCGTTGATTGCACAATCAAACTGGAAACAGTATAAAACGAGTTTTGAATCGCAGACGGAAGTCCAAACTTCAGGATTTTCAAAAACGGTTCTTTATACAACCGCACCTTGCGCATAGAAATTCTTGTTTGGTCTGTTTCCTTTCGCAGAATCATCAGAATAGCAACCGCGGTAAAAAACTGCGAAATAATGGTTGCGAGCGCAACGCCTGCCGCACCCATATGAAATACAATAACAAAAAACAGATTCAGTCCTACATTAATCAAACCCGAAATTGTAACAATATAAAGCGCTCGCTTCGTATCGCCTTTCGCACGCAGTATCGCCGCGCCGAAATTATACAGAAGCGACGGCACAAAGCCAATGGCAACAACGCGCAGATACGCCGCTGCCTGCGGCATAACATTTTCTGGTGTGTCCATCATAGCGAGCAGCGGTTTTGTAAACACAAGGCACAGCGCCATCATAATCAAACCGCCAAACACGGCAATCGCAATTGCCGTATGCGATGCGTGGCTGATTTTCTCATCATCCTTTGCACCAATTGCCTGCCCAAGCACAATGGTTGCACCGGCAGCCAAGCCTAAAATAAAATTGAGAAACAGATTGGTAATACCGGTGCTGGCACCAACGCCGGCAAGCGCTTCTTCCCCCGCAAATCTGCCGACAACAATCAAGTCAGCCGCACTATACAAATGCTGTAGCACTGCCGTTAGCATATACAAAAGCGCAAACTTCAGGATTTTTCCCCACAAGCCGCCGCGAATCATATCAACGCTGTTTGTTTTAACTGCCATTCCGCTCACCCCTAACGATATAAATTATAACAATTTTTGCAAGTAAGTACATAGACTTTACAAAACAAGATGGATTTTTTAAAACATATTTAGTTTTTCGCTTGCCTTTTTTATAGCTTTGTGATAAATTTAAATTGAATTTTCAAAACTGGAGTGATTTAATGTTCCGTGAAATCGAAAACTTAAAAATCACAAATATAGCGCGTGGCATATCCAAACTTCCCGTTGGAACACAAAGGCGCAAAACCAACGGATTCATCTTGCGCACAAGCGGAAGTGTACACTATAATTTCGAAAGTTATACACTCACAGCACAGCCCGGCACACTTATTTTTCTGCCCAAAGACTGCGCCTTCACCGGCACGCGCACTTCCAAAGAAGACTGCGGCTACGTTTCCGTTTCCTTTGAAGCCGATTTAAAAGATGCAAAGCCGTCAATCTATACGTTTGAAAACTTTTCAGGCGCAGTTGCATTTCAAAATCATCTGCCGGATTTGTGGAAGTACGGCGGACAAACCGAGCACTATAAATGTTACGCTCTGTTTTACGAATTACTTGCTTACCTACAAAACATTGAAAGTTTAAACTACAGTGATAAAAAGAAAATGTACATCATTGCACCGGCGGTAGACTATTTAAATAAACATCTGTATGATACAAGTTTGCGTATGGATACTCTACACACGCACTGCGGCATTTCCGGTACATATTTTCGCAAAATCTTTGCAGCAAACTTTGGTGCATCACCGCAAGCCTATGTACAAAACAAACGCCTTGCACACGCAAAATCCCTACTCGACGGCGGTAACTTTATCAGCATTGCGGAAGTTGCCTCCTCCGTAGGCTATCTGGACCCATTCTATTTCAGTCGCGTTTTTAAAAAGAAGTACGGTGAAGCACCGTCGAAGTATGCAAATTCGTTATAAAAAAGCAGAATCGAATG
The DNA here is from genome assembly GCA_045537695.1 of Clostridia bacterium. Lineage (GTDB taxonomy): Bacteria > Bacillota > Clostridia > UBA1381 > UMGS1253 > RGIG2041. The sequence continues at coordinate 29,593 of JAZSQB010000077.1, forward strand.
ATTCTGCTTTTCATATTATTCGTCTTTGCCACAACATTTTTTATACTTCAAACCACTACCGCACGGACAAGGGTCATTTCTGCCGACCTTTTCCTTTTTCTGTACAGGCTTTTTCTTATCCCCCTCGTCACCGCCGTGCGATGCCATAATCGGGTTTGCCACCTGCTCACGCTCCAAAGATTCCGGCGCCGGTGCAGCAGCCAAAATAAGCTTTACAGTATCGTGCGCGATGTTATCAAGCATTTCATCATACATATCCGAGCCGACGAGACGGTATTCCACTACAGGGTCACGCTGTGCATAGGCATTTAAGCCGATACCCTGCTTTAACTGATCCATTTCGTCGATGTGGTCCATCCACTTGGTGTCTACAACCTTTAACAGCACCACTCTTTCCAGCTCTGCCATATTTTCGCCGAAGATTTCCTGTTGCGAGCGCATTTTATCATTTGCAAACGCCAACAGTTTTTCACGCAAATCCTTCTTGGTTGCGCGGTTAAGCTCTTCGATATTCATCATAAAGCTGTTTTCCGGCACACGAAGCACATCGCTTGCAAAAGAAGACAAGCCGTGCAAATCCCATTCATCCGGAATATCGCTGGTAGCGTAGGTATCCACTGCCGCCTGCGCCACATTTTCCACCATACGCATAATATATGCGTGTACGTCCTCGCCGTTGAGCACCATCTGACGCTGGGAATAAATCATCTTACGCTGCTCGTTCATAACCTCGTCGTACTGGAGCACGTGCTTACGGATATCAAAGTTTCTGCCCTCGACGTGCTTTTGCGCATTTTCAATCGCGCCAGACAAAATTTTCGCTTCAATCGGCTGATCCTCTTCGAGTCCCATACGGTCGATTACCATCGTAATACGCTCCGAACCGAACAGACGCATTAAATCATCTTCAAGAGAAATAAAGAACTTCGACGCACCCGGGTCACCCTGTCTGCCACTTCGACCGCGCAGCTGATTGTCTACGCGTCTCGACTCGTGACGCTCCGTACCGATAACATACAGACCGCCTGCCGCGGCAACGGCTTCCGCCTCCGGTCGGATTTCTTCTTTATATTTTTCCTGCAGCGTTTTAAAGGTTTCGCGTGCATGCAAAATTTCATCATCCTGCGTTTCGGAAAAACCGGTCGACTCTGCAATCAGTTCTTCCGTAAAGCCCATTCTTTCCATTTCAGCTTTTGCCATATACTCCGCGTTACCGCCAAGCATAATATCCGTACCACGGCCTGCCATATTGGTCGCGATGGTTACCGCGCCCTGCTTACCTGCCTGTGCAATAATTTCCGCTTCTTTTGCGTGGTGCTTGGCATTTAAGACATTGTGTTTAATCCCCTGTTTGGACAAAAGCTTGGAAATCAGCTCCGACTTTTCAATCGAAACCGTACCGACAAGTACCGGCTGTCCCTTTTCGTGACATTCCTTAATCTGTGTAATAATTGCATTGTACTTGCCAACCGTATTTTTATACACTGCATCATCGAGGTCTTTTCGAATCATATCTCTGTTCGTCGGCACCACAATGACATCAAGACTGTAAATCTGCTGGAATTCCGCTTCTTCGGTTTGCGCCGTACCGGTCATACCGGCAAGCTTCGTGTACAAACGGAAGAAATTCTGGAACGTGATGGTCGCAAGTGTTTTACTTTCGCGCTCCACTTTCACGTGTTCTTTGGCTTCAATCGCCTGATGTAAACCGTCCGAATAACGTCTGCCCGGCATAATACGTCCGGTAAATTCATCCACAATGATAACCTGCCCGTTCTGTACCATATACTCGCGGTCACGCTTCATCGTACCGTGCGCCTTAATTGCCTGGTTGATATGGTGGCTGATGAGCATATGCGTCGGGTCAGACAGATTTTCAATCTGAAAAAATGCTTCTGCTTTCCGAATACCGTTTTGCGTCAGCGTCGCCGTTTTTGCCTTTTCATCTACGATGTAATCTGCATCCGTCGTTTCATCTTCGTCCTGCTTGCTGTCAGATTCGCGAACTACTTTAACCTTTAAAGAGCGCGCAAATGTGTCTGCAATTTGATACAGCTGCGTTGACTTGCCGCTCATACCGGAAATGATAAGCGGCGTTCTCGCTTCATCAATCAAAATGGAGTCTACCTCGTCGATGATGGCGTAATGCTGACCGCGTTGCACCATTTCCTCTTTGTGAATGACCATATTGTCACGCAGATAGTCAAATCCAAGTTCGTTATTGGTCGCATAGGTAATATCCGCTCTGTATGCCGCCTGACGCTCCTGCGGCGCCAAATCGTGCACAATTAGACCAACGGTCAGACCAAGGAAGCGGAACACCTTCCCCATCCACTCGCTGTCGCGCTTTGCAAGATAGTCGTTAACGGTAACGATATGCACGCCCTTGCCGGAAAGTGCATTCAAATACGCCGGCAATGTAGAAACAAGCGTTTTACCTTCACCGGTTTTCATCTCGGCTATTCTGCCCTGATGGAGAATGATACCGCCTAAAATCTGTACATAAAAATGCTTCATACCGAGGACACGCCAAGCAGCTTCGCGCACAACGGCGAATGCCTCCGGCAACAACGCATCCAATGTTTCACCACCGGCTAAACGCGATTTAAATTTCTCTGTTTTTTCGCGCAGCTGCGCATCGCTTAAGGCCGCCATCGTCGGCTCAAGTGCCATAACCTTGTCCGCCAGCGGCTTGATGCGCTTTATTTCTTTATCGGAATAATTGCCGAAAATTTTCTCAAAAATGCCCATAGTGTCAACCCTTCCTAAATTACATATGCTGATATTATATCATTTTATATTGCATTTTACCATAGTTAGATTATAAATTTTTTGTAAATCTTAGCGAAAATCTATTTTTTTCTTATAATTTATGGTAAAATACCCATACAGATGTATGCAGGAGGTCTGTTATGCAAAACGAAAAGAAAAAAGTGTTTGAAAAAAATATTACGCTCGGCAGTGCAATTGTACTTATCGTAATTGCAATTGCAGCAGCGCTTACTTTGCTCAATTTTAAAACAGCTGTCGGCGTTGTTGTATGGCTGTTTAAAATTTTAAGCCCATTTTTAATCGGTCTTGCCATCGCGTTCATTGTCAATATTTTAATGACCGCTTTGGAAGAACGCTTATTTTCACCACTCAACCGCTATAATTTTTGGAACAAAATCAAACGCATCGTTTGTATGCTTTTGTCTTTCATTTTAATCATTGGTCTTGTCGTTTTGCTGATGCTGCTCATCGTGCCGCAGCTGCATAGCAGTCTTGCGACGCTGACCTCCAATTTGCCGAAATACGCCCAGAATTTGCAGTCTTCTTTTAACGCTTTTATGCACAAATACAACTTCACTTGGGCAGATATCCAGAGCATCCATATTGACTGGCAATCTATCATAAAGCACACAACGGATTTTGTAACCAACCTTACCCCGCAGGTTGCTATCATAGCCGGTAACATTACCACGGGCATATTCAACTTTTTGATGGGCATTTTTTTTGCATTGTATATGCTCATTGGCAAAGAGAAAATTTTTAAAAACGTACGCAAAACGCATCTTGCATTTTTAGGCGAAGTGCGCACGCAGCGCGCCTGTGAAATTGCCGCACTGACAAACAAGATATTTAAAAGCTTTATTGTTGGTCAGCTCACTGAGGCATTGGTGCTCGGCATACTGTATTTCATTGCGACCTCTCTGTTTAAAATGCCATATGCCCTCTTAATCTCTGTCATTATGGCGATTGGTGGCATTATCCCGATGTTTGGTCCGATTATTGCTGCACTTCCGTCTGCTTTCATTCTCCTGATGGTTGATCCGGCAAGTGCCCTTGTATTTATTATGATTGCAATCGTCATTCAGCAGTTGGAAGGGAACTTTATCTATCCTTTCATTGTTGGCGATTCCATCGGACTGCCCGCTATTTGGGTGCTTTTATCCATTCTCGTCGGTGGTAGCCTATTCAATACACTTGGTATGGTGCTCGCAGTACCGCTCGCATCCGTACTGTATGCACTTTTAAAGCATGCGGTTGCAAAACGCTTGCCGGCGCCGCCCCCGATACCGGAAAACACGCCAATGATAGCATCACCAACAGAAAACAAGGCGCAAAAAAGAATCTAAAATGGGCCGACCTCTAAACATTAGCCCAAAAAATGAACGATTAGGACACCGCTATTTATTTAACTAATTCAGACTTACAGGTTCCGGTTATAAACCTCCGACAAATCTTATATTGAGCAACATTTAGCGCACATATAGCGCTCCATTTTCTCATATATATTTCTGGGTGAAGAAAATGAAAAAATTGAAATTGTACAGCTTTGCGAGAACGACAATGCCAAAGGGCGGTAATTTAGCTGAACTTGTTCCATTTAGCTCGCGTAAGCGAATTTAACTAAAAAAGACATTTTTCTTTTGAAAAATGTCTTTTTTCTGGGAAAGCAGAACCAAAGAGATATTTTGGTTTTAATGAAATATCTCGCTTTGCTCGATGCGAAATAATCCTGACGGATTATGAAATATTTTTCTTTCAAAAATGTGAAATAAAATTTGCCTTTTCATATTGCGAAGCAATATTTCATACACGAAGTGTATTTCATAGCGAAGCTATTTCACTTGCCGTAGGCAAATTTCATTGAAAAAA
>JAZSQB010000025.1:0-6757 GCA_045537695.1 Clostridia bacterium
CGCACGAGAGCAGTTACGGACTAGAATACGGCGACATTGATATGTGTGTTTCCACAGAGCGTATCTTCGTGGATATAGATGCAGAGGGCGGCAGCATAGAACTTTGGTATGATTTGATTTTAGGTGGAAATCCGTCCAATGCAAAAATGATAATTGAAATTGTAAAATAGTTTGAAAGGAATATAAGAAAATGGCATTGATTGAACAACTCAGAGCAGAATTAAAAGAAATGATTGATTGCGCTTATCACGAGGCCTTTGGCGCAGAAGAACTTCCGGTGGAAATTCAGCTGGAAGAGCCGAGAGAAAAGGCAAACGGTGACTATTCTTCCAATGTTGCGATGATGCTTGCACGCGCACTGCGTCAGGCGCCGCGTGCGATTGCGGATGCAATTGTAGCCAATATGCCGGAAAGCACTAAAATTGCGAAGTGTGAAGTGGCAGGCGCGGGCTTTATTAACTTTTATCTCGACAAGTCTTGGCTGTACCCTGTGCTTGCGGAAATTGAAGAAAAACAAAACGATTACGGAAAGGTAAATATCGGGCAGGGTAAGCGTTATAATGTGGAATTTGTATCTGCAAACCCGACGGGTCCGATGCATATGGGTAATGCGCGCGGCGGCGCGCTTGGTGATTGTCTTGCATCGCTTCTGGAGTGGGCAGGTTATGAGGTTACCCGTGAGTTTTATATCAACGATGCCGGCAATCAGATTGAAAAGTTTGCCAATTCCTTAAATGCGCGCTATTTGCAGATTTTCAAGGGTGAAGAAGCCGTTGCTTTTCCGGAAGACGGCTATCAGGGCGAAGATATCAAGGTGCATGCAAAGAATTTTGCTGAAATAAACGGCGATAAGTATATAGAAGCATCAGAGCAGGAGAGAAAAGATGCACTTGTTGCCTATGCACTTGAATTAAATATTGATGCGCTTAAGACCGACCTTGAAAAGTATAGGATTTTTTATGATATCTGGTTCCGTGAAAGCGGTCTGCACAACAGCGGCGCTGTGCAGGAAACCATTGACTTGTTTGTGCAAAACGGACACACATACGAAAAAGATGGTGCGCTTTGGTTTAAAGCAACGGACTTTGGCGAGGAAAAAGACGAAGTTTTGGTGCGCGCAAATGGTATACCGACCTATTTTGCGGCTGATGTTGCTTACCATAGAAACAAAATCGAAGAGCGCGGCTTTGATAAGGCAATTAACATCTGGGGCGCTGACCACTACGGTCACGTTGCACGCATGAAAAATGCTTTGGGTGCCATCGGTATTGATGGGGACAAGCTTGATGTTGTTATTATGCAGCTTGTGCGCCTGATGCAGGATGGAGAAATTGTGCGTATGTCCAAGCGCACCGGCAAAGCGGTTACATTAAATGACCTTTTAGAGGATACCAGTGTGGATGCGGCGCGATTCTTTTTCAATATGCGCCAGGCAGATAGCCATATGGTATTTGATTTAGACCTTGCGGTAGAAGAATCCAGTGAAAATCCGGTGTACTATGTACAGTATGCGCACGCAAGAATGTGCAGCATTTTGTCGCTGTTGGAAGCAGAGGGCACAAAGGTGCTTCCGGTAAGTGAGATAGACCTTTCGCTTTTGAAAGAACAGCAGGAACTGGATTTGATGAAAAAGCTTGCGGATTTACCGCAGGAGATTGAGACAGCGGCGCTGATTTACGAGCCGAGCAAGTTGACACGTTACTGCGTAGATTTGGCTTCTGTGTTCCACGCGTTCTATAACGCATGTCACGTGCGTCAGGACGATAAGGCACTGATGGCAGCAAGACTCAAGCTCGTGGATTCTTGCAGAATTGTACTTGCGAACGTGCTTTCCATGCTTTCAATTTCGGCGCCGGAAAGAATGTAATCTATCGATGAAAGGTGGTTTCGTTTATGCAAAAAGCTTATAAATTTATATCCGTTCTTCTCGCGTTGGTGCTTTTGGTGACGGCACCGGCTTTTGCGCAGGAAGATAACCATTTAAAGAAAATAAAAGAATCGGGAGATGCTGCATTTTTCAATCTGGTATTGGATGATGTTGTGCAGATGTATCAGTTTGATGTGCAGACGGAAGAAATATTCCGCCGCACGGTCACGAATCTGCTTAATGACAATCCTGAACTTTTGGATGCATTTTTTAGAGCGCTTTTTGCAAGCTTTGATGATTATTCGGAGTTCTATACAGCGGATGAATATGCTGAGATGTTAGATGATTTAGAAGGTGTCACGGGTGGCATTGGTGTACAGATTGAAAAAGGACCTGCATATGTGCGTGTTGTTGCTGTATTGCCGGATATGCCGGCTGCAAAGGCGGGCATAATGGTGGGGGATGATATTTTGTCCGTCGATGGTGAAAACATGGAAGGCAAGAGTCTGGATTATGTTACTTATCGTCTGCGCGGCGAAATTGGCACGAATGTACTTGTTACCATTTTACGTAACGGTGAACAGTTTGAGTATGTGCTGACGCGCGGTAAGATTTCAAACAAAACCGTATCCGCAGGCATTATATCCGCAGATGTTGGCTATTTAGCAATTCATAGCTTTGCGTCGGCGACGGCGGGCGAGGTGCAGGAAGCACTTAAGCTGTTTGATGAGCGAAAAATCAAGAAGCTGATTATTGACCTTCGTGACAACGGCGGTGGTTATGTGGATTCTGCAATCGCGATTGCGAGAATGTTTGTGCCTGCTGGTACGATTATTCAGCACTATATGCGCGTGAATAAGACTACCATGGATTATAAGTCGTATTTAAAAAATACAAAATATTCTATTGTGACGCTTGTAAATGAAAATACTGCAAGTGCATCGGAAATTTTAGCAAGTGCTTTGCAGGAATCTGGCGCATCGAAACTTGTGGGAAAGAAAACCTTTGGCAAAGCGGTTACGCAGTCGGTTTTTAGATTGTATGCAGACCGTTCTTGCAAGTTGACAACGGGTGAATACTATACAAGGATGGGTAACAAAATCAATAATATCGGTATTACACCGGATTTTGTTGTTGTAAATAAGAAAGTTCGCATGGAGAAAACAAATGCGGAACGCCTGACTTATCAGACGAAGTACCCAATCGGCGAGTCGAATGAGGCACTCTCCGCTTATAAACAGCGTTTGCAGTATATGGATTATGCCGTAGGAGCATTGGATGATGAATATACAGAAGATTTTAAAAACGCAGTATATGCTTATCAGGTGAATAACGGTATTGCGCCGACTGGCGAGTTGGATTTGATTACGCAGATTCATATCACCAATATTTCGGATGACGTTGAGGTATATATTGACAATCAGCTTGCAAAAGCAATTGAATTACACGGTTCTGTTTATACCGGCATTTTGGAAAAATAATACACAAAAGCTTTTCCAGACTATGCCGGAAAGGCTTTGCGTTTTGATATTTGATTTATAATGCTACATCGCTATTTCCTATTGGGTTGGTGTAGACACTTAAGGGACGATATCTATACCATCAATAAACGGAATTGATGCTTTTGGTCCTGACTTGACAAAAGTCGAATTGTGTCGAATTATTTTGAAAGGAGTAATGGAAATGAAAGCAGTTTTTAAAATGAGAAAAATGATTTGTTTAACACTCTGTTGCTTTTTGGTGTGCATGGCTATTCCGTTTAATATATTTGCTGAGGAAGAAAAGAGCAAATTGCCATATGTTATAGAGCCTCAATATTACTCTGCCGAGGAATTTAACAAGCATGGTATTGCAAGGGTTCAGCTTGCGCCGGCTGAAGAAGGCGGCGAGGAAGTGTTTGGTGTTATCAATCTAAAGGGCGAAAGGATATTCGGTTTTGATGGCACAAAATTTGCAATCCGCAAAAATGGGTTGATTATGGCTGTAGGTGACAATGACAAAGCTGCTTTTTTCAGCAGTGAGGGAAAACAACTTACCGATTATGTATATGAAACATTCAAAAGAGTACAGCCTAAAACTCCGCACTTTGTCACATATCATTATCTGACGGATCGCTATGATGGTGACGGTGAAAGTGATTTGGTTCCTATTTGCAGAGACGGTAAATTTGGTTTTATTAACAGTAAAGGCGAGGAAGCCATTGCACCGACATTTGATTACGTTTTCGGATATTATGAAGGAATATCGAGAATCGGCTATGACGGCGTGTTAAGTGAATACGGAACCTACACGCAATGCAAATTTGGATATATAAATGAAAATGGCGAGGTACTGCCTACAGGTGAACTTTGGGCGGCATCTGATTTTTCAAATGGTTACGCCAAAATTGCTGACGGGCAGCATAAAGTGATTGACGAAAATGGTAGTGAAGTGAAATTCCCTATTGGCTCCTATGAATTTGTGGAAACAAACGGTAATTTTATTTTGGTTACTGATGGAAGCGGTCTTATTGTACTTGATATGAATGGCAATGTTTTGTCAGGTGCAGAGACAGGACACAAATCCTTGTTCGGTAAAAGCTTCATCATAGATCGAAAGCAAATTGCCGACATAAACGGAAATATTATTTATACAGCACCTGAAGGTGTGGAAATAGAATATGGAAGAAAAAACAGCTATGTGACTATGATAAATACAAGTGCTGTTATAAATAGACTATCTGTTATTGTGAAAGGACTTATCAATCAAGATGGCAAGGTTGTGTTAGAACCGCGGCATTTAGGCTTGCGAGAGGTTGCAGATGGTATCTTTGCTGATGATGGTTTTGATTTGTATGATATAAACGGTGACACAATCGCCACAACTAACGGATATAATATTGGTGGTAATGAATTGTCATATAATCTGTTGCCATTAACTGATTATGATACAAATCAAAGGGGTTATGTAGAGCTTCCCAAAGCAGCTAATCCTTATGTTTCAAAATTTACGGAGTCTGATATATACAAAGTTTATAATGTATTTGATACTGACTACGGTACTGTTTTGTATTTACAAGTTGTTGGTGCTCCACATGCCACAGGACCATTCTTGATGCTTGTCCGTGAAAACGGAGAAGAGGTAAACCTCTCAGAACGTGTGTCAAGAGAAACGATTTGGGCGCTCCCTGAACACAATGACATAAAGGTTTCCGAAGATGGCAGATATATCACATTTAATGTTTCGTTTGAGGAACGATCCGCAGGAAATATTGGAGCTTCTGGAACCTATACTGTCTTACATGATGCCGGCACCTATTATTATAAGGTAAACCTTGAAACAGGTGTATGCATCGAAACAAGATTTGAACCTCATGATACAATGGGTGAAGATGTTATTTCCGCTTGGGCAAAACCAGAGGTTGAAAAAGCAATAGATCTTGGCTTTGTTCCGATTGCACTTCGGGAAAACTACAAACGAAACATTACTCGCGCCGAATTTGCAAAGATGGCAATGGATTTTCTCTCTTTTTCTTATGGCTATTCCAATGCAACACGGAAAAAGGGTTGGTCAGAAATTGACTACGAGAAGTATGGTTATGTCAATCACGACTTTTTGTGTGCATATTGCCACGCTAAACCTGATAGAAACGGAAAATCCTTTATGTCGGGTAATGCAGAGTATAAGTACAATTCGAATCTTAAAATAACGATGGCAGAGCCGTTTGAAAAAACAGAAGATTTTTTATACTATGAGTCCGTGATTGCAGCTTATAATATAGGTATCGTAAATGGAGTGAGTGAGACAGAGTTTAACCCGAACGGTGATATTACACGTCAGGAAGCTGCGGCAATGCTTATGCGTGTTTATAAAAATTACGGCGTATGTGAAGAGGCACCAAACGACTATTTGTTTGCCGACAATGTTTCGATTGCGGATTGGGCAAAAGAGGACGTTTACCAAATTAATCGGCTTGGTGTTATGCAGGGTGTTGGAAATGATATGTTTGCACCTCTTGACAACTACACCGTTGAGCAAGCTATTGCAACCTTTTTAAGACTTTATGAGAAAGCACCTGTGAGCCGAAAAAACAAAAATATTGCACCTCTTCTTGAATTTAAATTTGAAAAAGAAAAACTGCTTGAAGGCAATCCTGCTGGCAGAGGATGGGTAACAGCAGAAGAAAAAGAATCTATTTTTGATGACTATACCATATTGCAAGGCGCATGGAATATGCGGCATTATGGCGGTAGTGATGTTATTTATGCTTTCTATAAAAGCGGTGGTGTGACAACGTTATTCAGTGGACAACTGACATCGGAAGTGGAAATAGATACCGAGAAAAACGTCATCCGTTATAGCGCCGAAAGCTCTAATACGTTTCTTCTGTATAATCAGCTTTGCGGTAGCGAAAAGGTGTATGCAGCAGGCGAGTATATGTGTGAAAAAGACATAGAAACAGGAAATATACTCAGTTTAATTCGTATAAATTAAACACAAAAGTCAATGCTTTAGCTGTGTTTTACTCGTGTCCAGTCTATAAAATTTAAAAGATTAGTTTGCCGATTTATAATATTTACATATACTATCGGGAGCGAGAAAATCCAGTATTCTCGCGGGTTCTAAAGAATTTTGTTCAAGAAAAATCCAGTGAAAAAAATCAGGAAAATATAGTAGGTCCTATTATTCACTGTTCACCGGACTTAACAAAAGTCGATTTTCGTCGTAATATGGAGAAAAACATATGGAAATTTTTAATCTTACCCTAAAACAAATGTTAATGATGTTTAGTTTGATTTTAGTTGGTTTTTTGTTAAGAAAGAAAAGTAAATTGCCGGAAAACTCCGGCACGGTAATGGCGAAAATGGAAACATTTATTTTTGTGCCTGCGCTTTCTTTGTTTACACAAAT
>JAZSQB010000020.1:0-14617 GCA_045537695.1 Clostridia bacterium
TTGTGCCGACAACTTCCCAGCCAAGTGCCTCAATTGTCGGCCATTCACCATGGAACGCTACGCTCTTTGCGTATACGGTAGCAGGTGCAGAAACCTTAAATGTTGTACCGTCGTTGGATGTCTCATACATCCACGCAAAGGCGGAGGTTTCCATACGAGCATTACCTTTATTGTCCGGTGTACCGATACCAACTAGATACTTGTCTAGAGTCGGTTTTGTTGCACCATTAGCAAACGCAATAGTGGAAAGCTTCTGTCCGCTTGGCGTGTTGGTTGCTTTAGCAGTCAGCATCAAGGTAGCATCCGTTCTCTGATCACCATACTGCACAGCAACACGAGCAGCCTTGTTAGACGTACTAGTATATTGCTTACCAGCATTAAACGAATAAATGGTCGGATTTTCGTCCTCGTACTTTACGGTGATTTCATACGCGGTGCCGCCAAGCTCTGCTTCCACAACCTTGTTATTTTCATCCATGGTTACGGTTACTGCTTCGCTTGTGTTTGTGCCGTCTGTCACGGTAAAGGTTGCGGTAGCTGTACCGCGCGGTACCTCGATGACATAGTTTCCATCTGTAAGTGCTACTGTGTTGTCTGTCCACGTAGTCGCGTCCACATAAACTGCAGCCTTTGTGGTGGAAACGGTAGCGGTCAGCTCCGGCGGTGTTGCCTTCGTGAAGTTTACTGTGTATTCAACAGGTTCGCCTGTTGTCGGCGTCAATGTAATTGTAACGCTGCCTGCATTTGCTGTGCTAAGGTCAAGCATTTCAGGAGATACGGTTACTTCCCCGCCTGTCGCCGTTGCATTAACGGTTACGCTCTGTGCATTCCACGGAAGCGTCGGTGCATTAAAGGTCGTACCATCTCCAAAATCAACTGTCTCTGCGTCGCCGCCGTCAACAGTATAGGTTACTTCGCCAAGCGCAGCCTGCTCCGCTCCAAACTGAATTACGGCAAAGTTTGGTGCTTTACCAGTAGTATCGTTCGGGTACGGAACCTCTACCCATTCTCCCGCAGCAAATGTACGTTTGTATGTGGTTGTCAGCGCCTGCGGCACCACAACTGCGCCGCGCTTAGCACTGCCAGAGCTGGTATAGAAGCTGTACATAGTATACGGATGGTCTTCAGCAGAGCCAGGCGTTTCGGCATCATTGTCCTTACCCATAGCATATTTCCAGTCGCCATTTGCATCCAGGTTCGCGCTCGGCAGCTGCAGTGTCGTAGTTGTATGCGGATTGCTTGCATCTGTCGGCACTGCAAACCAGGATTCGTTCAGCGCGATACCGGTTGTGTACACACCTCCACTAGAATTTTTTGTAATGGTAAATGTCCCTTCTGCACCCTCTGTGGTCGGTGCAACATAGAGAAAGCCGTAGCTGCTTGGATACACTCTGTACGGATTTGGCATTCTCGCACCTTCTACAACGAGTTCCCATGCCGCATGGTTTGTACCCGCATTACCAACTAAGTAAACCGTACCGGGCGCGGTTGCCTTAAATCTGTACGGCGCGCTGCCGCTCATATTACTTGCGTGCTCCAGACCGCCTGCATAACCCAGAACAACGCCGCCAAGCAATTCGGAGCCAACATCCATTACAATACGGGAACGGTTGGACATTATTTTCATTTCAGTCTGCTCGTAAAACGTATGGTCTCCGCCGTAGGTTGTATCGGTCTGCAGAACAGAGCCGTTGTCCAGGCTGTCTGTACGGATGTACTTTACTGCGTTTATATATCTTGTGTTTCTGGTCGCATTGGCGTCCAAGCTTATACGCAGCGGATTACCTTCAATCTCAATGGCGATATCGCCGTCGATACCTTCTTTTTGTAATGTGTAATCAGCTTTTACAGTTGCGTCTGCCCAGTCAAAGGTCTTGATATATCTCTGATATACCTTTGCAGATGCACTTGTCAAGTCTGCAACAGGCGTATTGGAATATGCAAAACGCAATTCATACACTGTGTTCGTTTCAAGCTTTGCTTTGTCCGCTGTAATCGTAACATCGAACGCATTGCCAGCAAAGCTCTCCGAGCCGATAGCGACCTGCGTTGCCACCATCTGCTCCGCATCAAAGGGATCTGCTGTAAAGGTATCTACCGGTGCAATCGCCCAGGTAAGTGTACCTGCCTCTGCACTGGTTGTACCTGCGAGGTGAATCCGAATGCCATCTTCAATATCCACCCACTTCGCCACGTCAGCTGTTGTAGCTGCGCTAAGCGGTACTTCATTGTTCAACAGTTCATCTGTGAGTGTGATTTCGCCTGTTACAGCAGCACCGGCGTCCGTCGTAACGCCGCTATCATAATCAGCGAACACGCCTGTTGAACAAAGCATTGTGAGCGCTAAAAGCACGGACAATGCTTTTGACAAAAACTTTGTCTTTGTCATATGGTTTCTCCTCCTTTTAATAAAAAAACTTAAAATTTTTTCGATATAGCCGATAGTTTCAAATGAAAGCGGCATGTGAAGGGAATCCCTCCGTCATTTTCTGGCGAAAATGCCACCTCCCTTTAGACAAGGGAGGCTGAAATCCTTGCACCAAGGCCCCTTGCCTAAAGGGGGCTGTCAGCAAAGCTAGCTGGGGGATTCTGCATACAAAGCTGCATCACATTCCATTCCCATTGGAAACCACCGTCTATACCAGAGATATTGTCTCTGCAAGAGAGAGACTGTCCGTCAACGCCCATATAGACCGTAGCTTCCCTAACTACGGCCTAAGATGTCATAATCTTGTAACATAATTGTACCACAATTCAAACATTTTGCAAGTCTAAAAATGTATTTTAGCGCGCCGGATTTTATTTTTGTTAATTTTATACAATTAAATATATGCCTTTTTGTGCATATTGCATCGCGTAGCGGAAATGGATTGTAGGTTTCCCCCTTCACAGCAATACACTTATATATAAATAGGAAAGAACTGCCTGCAAAAGCTTTCCTGTCACGCAGGCGGACATACGCAAGTCCGTGTCAGACAAAATACCGGCAAGCTGCAAATGTACGCTTGCGCCGCCAAAGCCAAGTACCAGGGACAAAAGCCGCGTTTTGTCTGCAGGCGGTATGGAAAGCGCGCAGATGCTGCTGCAGCCGTTTGTCATTTCCAATACAGCACGCAAAAACAGCTTGTCCGGCAAAAAAGCAAGCAAAACGGCAAAAAACACCGTAAAACCGCAGACATAGCCAATGTTTGTGACCGCGGCGTGCATACTTTCCGACAAAGCCTGCCCAAATGGCGCAGCGCAAAAGACAGCACGTGCATACGGGCGCGGTTTTTCATGCGGCAGGTAAAACCGATACAGCACCCCCACCGTCAACGCCGCAAGGATGTGGCAAAGGTAGAGTATCCATCCGGCGCGCGCGTTCTTTAAAAGTACACTGCCCACCGTACCGAGCACAAACACGGGTCCGGCATTATTGCAAAAGGCGAGCAAACGCTCCGCCTCTGCTTTGCCAATACTTCCGCGCTGATACAGGGTTTTCACGCATACCGCACCGACGGGATAGCCGCTGATAAACCCCAACAGCAGCGCAGATGCACCGCTGCCACTAACGCAAAATAGCTTTGGCAGCAGACGCGAAAACGGCTTTGCCAGTGCTTCGGCAAGTCCCAAACGTAAAAGCAGTCCCGACAGTACAAAAAACACGAACAGCGACGGCAAAAGCGCATCCGCGCATAGCGCAAGCGCCGCGCGCGCCGCAGAAATGCTTTCAGACGAATACAGACACACGCAAACGGTAAACGCCACCGTCAAAAGCAAAAGAATTTTATGTTTCATACAAGCACCTCGGTTATGTATATGCGCTGGCAATCATATAAATTACATTGTAGGGGCACAACAGGAATCCCTCCACCACCTTCGGTGGTCCCCCTCCCTTTAGGCAAGGGAGGCTAAAATCCGTGCACCAAGGCCCCCTTTGCCTAAAGGGGGCTGTCAGCGCAGCTGACTGGGGGATTCTTCTCATATTCCTGCCATAACCCGAGGTGATACCTATCAAAAACAAAAAATCCAAACCGCTGAAAAAATCGTTGCTGGAACGCACAAGCGAATCCATCGACCTGCCGAAAACACTGACGATGCAGCTGCCGCGCCTGATTTTTACCGGACACCGCGAGGTATATATTGAAAATTTTCGCGGTATTTTAGAATATGGCGCCGAGTGCATCCGCATTGCAACGGCGGCAAAAAGCCTTTGCATCTGCGGGCGCGCACTCACCATCAAAAGCATCGCCAGTGAGGAAATCACAATTGAGGGCGATTTATCCTCGGTGACTTTCGAAGGGAGTGCAGACTGATGGTTTTACGGTTGATACACTATCTGCGCGGCTATGTGTCGCTTCTGTTGTCTGGACAGTTTTTAGAGCGTTTTTTTAATATTTGTATGCACCGCGGCATTTTTTTGTGGGACATTCGCCGCCAAGGCAGCGATAGCGCACGTGTTTCTATGAGTCTGCGCGCATTTAAGACGCTGCCGCCCATTGCCCGCAAAACTCGCACCCGCGTAAAAATTTTAAAAAAGAGCGGTCTGCCCATTCGCCTTGCAGCTTACAAAAAACGCACCTTTTTTTTGCTCGGTCTCTTGCTCGCTGTCTCATTTTTGTATGCGTCCTCCCTGTTTATCTGGTCGGTAGAGCTTGTCGGTGCGCTGCCTGAGCACGAAAGCACAATCCGCACCATACTTGCCGAAAACGGCGTATATCCCGGCGCGTACAAACGGCGGCTGCAGGTGGACAAAATTAAAAATGATGCGCTAGCGAAACTCGACAACTTAAGCTGGCTCTGGGTGGACGTGCGCGGCTGCCGCGCAACGGTGCGCGTGCAGGAAAAACGGCCTGCACCCGAAATTTTATCCACCGACCCGTGCGATATTATTGCGCTGTGCGACGGGGTGATTGCCGAAATCCACGCGACCGAGGGACATAAGGCAGTCAAGGTCGGCGACACGGTGCGCAAAGGACAGCTCCTCATCAGTGCGGTGATGCCGTCCGAGCGCATCAATGCGCGATGGGTGCATGCCGCCGGCGTTGTGTATGCACGAACGTGGTATGAAGAAAGCATAAACGTGCCGCTGACAGAGACGAAAAAAATTTTCACGGGCGAAACAAAAACGCAGCGCACACTCTTCCTCGGTAAATGGGCCTTACCGCTCTCCTCCGGCAAGTCTGCCTACACGCACGCAGAGCGTACAAAGCAACGGCACGACTGGTGTTTATTCGGCATCTACACCGGCATTTCCTATCAATCGGAAACAATTGCGCAATACAAGCCGGAAACAGTTGCTCTCCCGAAGGATAAGGCTGTGCAAGCCGCCGAGGCGGTGCTGGATGCGCGCATTGCAGATGCGCTGTGCGACAAAGACGGGGTGCGTACAGATGTGCGCACCGATGTAATTGAAAACACAGACGGCACGCTGACGGTTGTGCGTACGGCGGAATATAAAGAGCAGATTGGCGTGGAGGTGGGGGTGGAAAAGAAGGCTTCCCCTTGAGGGGAAGGCACTATACTGCATTTTCTAAAAAAACTATTGCTACTTCCGGCAAAAACGTTTATAATATAAGATAGATATTTATTTTTACCAAGGAAGTGACGTTTGTGACGGAAATGCTTTTTTCGCTCCCGTCGGATGTGGATGTGTCGGCACTGTTTGGCAGCTTCGACTGCAACATCCGGCTGATGGAAAAACAGCTCAATGTAAAAATTTTAAGCCGCGAAGATGAGCTGAAGGTCATCGGCGAGGGCGGCAATGTGGAAAATGCACGCAAGGTGCTGCGCAGTCTTTGCGAGTACATCCAGCGCGGCGAAGTTTTAAATGAACAGAATATTCTCTACACCATTTCGATGGTGGAGGACGGGCTGGAGCAGACGCTCGGCAAAATCGGCGACGATGTCGTGTGCATCAGCGCCAAGGGCAAGCCGATTAAATCCAAGACCGTCGGACAGAAAAAATATATTGAAGCGGTGAAAAAGAGCGTCATCACCTTTGGCATCGGCCCTGCCGGTACGGGTAAAACCTACCTGGCGGTTGCCGCCGCCGTGATGGCATTCCGCAACAAGGAGGTCAGCCGCATTATTTTAACGCGCCCTGCCGTGGAAGCCGGCGAAAAGCTCGGTTTTCTGCCGGGCGATTTGCAGATGAAGGTTGACCCGTATCTGCGTCCGCTCTACGATGCGATGTATGATATGCTCGGCGCGGACAGTTATCAGAAGTATTTAGAGCGCGGTATGATTGAGGTCGCACCGCTCGCGTATATGCGCGGCCGCACGCTCGACGATGCGTTCATCATCTTAGATGAGGCGCAAAACACCACGCCGGAGCAGATGAAAATGTTTTTGACCCGCATCGGCTTTGGCTCCCGTGCGGTCGTGACCGGCGATATCACGCAGATTGACCTGCCGGACGGCAAAAAGTCGGGGCTTAAAGAGGCTGTGAAGATTTTAAAAAACATTGACGATATCGAATTTTGCTATCTGACGGAGAAGGACGTTGTCCGCCATCCGCTCGTACAAAAGATTATCAAGGCGTACGAAAAGGCGGAAATGGAAAAGGAACGCAAGCGCACAGAGCAGCAAAACAGGAGATAAATATGAAGGCAGACGTTATTTTTGAAAACAATCAGGACAAGATAGAAATCGCGGACGGGCTCTATGATTTAATCGAGCGCGTGGCAGATACGGTGCTGGAGCAGGAAAATTTCCCCGAAGCTTGTGAGGTTTCGGTACTGTTCGTCGATGACGAGGAAATCCGCACCTACAACCTCGAGCACCGCGGCATCGACAAGACAACAGACGTGCTCTCCTTCCCGATGCTTGAATATGACGAAGACGGCGAAATCGTAAGCGAAGACGTTGGCTTCGGCGATGTGCTTTTGCTTGGCGACATTGTACTGAGCTTAGAGCACGCGCAGGCGCAGGCGCAGGAATACGGACATTCCTTTGAGCGCGAGGTCGGCTTTTTGACGGCGCACTCGATGCTCCATTTGCTCGGCTATGACCACGAAGACGATGAGGCAAGCCGTCTATGTATGCGTGAAAAAGAAGAAAAGGCACTCAGTGCGCTTAACTTAACGAGGTAAGACTATGGAAAATACAAATTTCAAATCGGGGTTTGTGACCATCATCGGCAGCCCGAATGTCGGTAAATCGACACTTTTAAATCATATTGTGGGGCAGAAAATTGCCATCATTTCCAACAAACCGCAGACGACGAGAAACACCATTCTTGCCATCTATTCCGACGAAAACCGGCAGATTGTGTTTACGGATACGCCGGGTATTCACAAGGCGCGCACAAAGCTTGGCGAATACATGGTGCGCGCGGCGAAGGAATCCGTCGACGAAATGGATGCGATTCTGTTTGTGATAGATGCGACACGTCCGGTCACGGATAATGACCGCGAAATTGCGGAAAGTATCAAAAAAACAGGCATCCCTGCCATTTTGGTGCTCAACAAAATCGATTTGATGCACAAAGACGATTTGCTTCCGCTGATTGCTCAGTTCAGCCAGAGCGGTGATTTTAAGGCAATCATCCCCATCAGCGCCCTGCGCAGTAACGGCATCGACCTTTTATTAGACGAAATAACAGCACTGATGCCGGAGGGCATCGCATTTTATCCGGAAGAAATGGTTACCGACCAGCCAGAAAAGCAGATTGCCGCCGAAATCGTGCGCGAAAAGCTGTTGTGGCTGCTCGATAAAGAAGTGCCGCACGGCATTGCGATTGAAATTGAAAAAATGAAGGAAAAGGATAATATTACCGAAATCAGCGCGGTCATTTACTGCGAAAAGGCGTCGCACAAGGGCATTATCATCGGCAAAAACGGTGCACTGCTTAAAAAAGTCGGCGAAAAGGCGCGCATCGACATCGAGCGCATGCTCGACAAAAAAGTATTTTTAGAGCTGTGGGTCAAGGTAAAAAATGACTGGCGTAACAACAATTACTTAATTAAAAATTTTGGTTACGAATAATAAATCGCGTGAAAGCAAACCCTAACAATGCACTTAAAATTTTGCATAAAGGGGACGAAAATGATGCTTTCAGAATTTATGTGGGAACGGTTTTTAAGCTCCGGCGCAATAGACGATTATCTTGTATTTAAAGAAACAACTGCGAACCCTTCACACGATGTGTGAGGGGTTTGGTTTTTGAAAGGTGGTGTACATATGGAGCCGATACAGACAAACGCACTCGTCATCCGAACGCAAAATTACGGCGAAGCAGACAGAATCCTGACGCTGTTCACAAAAGAGTACGGCATTGTCAGCGCCATGGCGAAGGGCGCGCGAAAATTTAAAAGCCATCAGGCGGGCGCAACACAGCTGTTCTGCTACGGTCGCTTTAATTTGGTAAGCGGCAAAAATATGTATACCCTACGCGGTGCCGTTTGCGAGGAAAGCTTTTTTACCGTATCGGCTTCCATCGAAAATTTAGCACTTGCGCAGTATTTCTGCGACCTTGCCTATCTGACCACCGGTCCGGAAAATCCGGACGAAGGCGTGCTGTCGCTTTTACTCAACACCCTCTACCTGTTGTCGAAAAACACGAAAGCCCCTGCCCTGCTCAAGGCGGTGTATGAACTGAAGCTGTGCACCCAAACCGGCTTTATGCCCAATGTGCACTGCTGTATGCGCTGCGGCAACACTGAGGATATAAACGGCTTCTCCCCTGCCATGGGCGGCACGTTGTGCGCCAGCTGTAGCGCAGCAGACCACATTGCCCTTGCCGCACCTACCCTGCAGGCGCTCCGTTTCATCATTGATGCGCCGCTCAGCGCCAGCTTTAACTTCAGACTAAAAGACACGCTTTTGTGCGAATTGTCTAAAATATGCGAAAAATTTATTTTGTTCAATGTGGATAATTACCCAAAGAGTCTGGATTATTATAAAAAAATCCAATAAATTTGAATTTTTTTGCAAAAAACGCTTTACTAATTTACCATAGTAAAGTATAATAAGCCTACAGCAATAAAAATGCTATTTTTTAGGAGGGTTTTTAAATGAAAAAGACATGTACAATTTTACTGGCACTTGTAATGGTGCTGAGCATGGTACTCACAGGTTGCGGCGACGAGCCGGCTGTACAGGCAGATTCCGAGTACATCCAGGCAAACGGCGAAATGGTTGTTGGTATGACAGTTTATGCGCCGATGAACTTCAAGGCTGAAGACGGTTCCTGGACCGGTTTTGATACAGAGCTGACAAACGCTGTATGCGAAAAGCTCGGTATCAAAGCAAACTTCGTTGAAATCGACTGGGACAACAAGTTCCCTGCACTCAGCTCCAAGAGCATCGACTGTATCTGGAACGGTATGACCATCACAGATGAAGTTAAGCTCAACGCTGACGTTTCCAAGGCATACGTTAAGAATGCACAGATTGTTGTTATGAAGAAGGACGCCGTTGCCAACTACACAGATGTAGAAAGCATGAAGGACTTAAAGTTCGTGGCTGAATCCGGTTCTGCCGGCGAAGCTGCAATCGCTGATAATGGTTTGAATGCAAACTACGTTGCAGTTCCGGCACAGACAGATGCACTGCTCGAAGTAATGAGCGGCTCTGCTGACGCTTGCGTAATCGATATCACGATGGCAAACGCTATGACAGGCGAAGGCACAAGCTACGCTGACCTCGCTTCCGGCATCGAGCTGACAAGCGAAGAATACGGTATTGCATTCCGCAAGGGTTCTGACATGACAGAGAAGGTAAACGCTATCTTAGACGAGCTCAAGGCTGACGGTACTTTGGATGCACTCGCAGAGAAGTACAGCCTGACACTCGCCTTCTAATCCAAGCGAATCTGAACTCTAAACGAACACAATATAAATTAGAAGGCATACCTTATGCCTTCTAATTTGTTGTTTAATACATAAGGGGTACGAACCATGCAGCAATTTCTTCAAGTTAATTTAAGCCTGATGGAAGGCTTTTTCACCACATTACGTATATTTTTCCTGACGCTGCTTTGCGCGTTGCCGCTCGGTTTGATTATCAGTTTCGGCTCGATGAGCAAATTCAAACCGCTTAAGTGGCTCGTCAAAACCGTCATCTGGATTATCCGCGGCACACCGCTGATGCTCCAACTGATTGCCATTTACTACGGACCGGGTCTGATTGGCGTTTGGGCGCAAAAGCTCATCGTGGCGGGGGCAGACAATGTGTTTTTCCATTGGCTGGCTTCCTGGCACGTGTTTGACCGTTTCCTGGCGCTGATGATTGCATTTGTTGTCAACTACGCCTGCTATTTCTCCGAAATCTTCCGCGGCGGCATTGAATCCATTCCGCGCGGACAGTATGAGGCAGGTCAGGTGCTTGGCATGACCAAAACGCAGGTCTTTTTCAAGGTCGTTTTAATGCAGGTAATCAAGCGCATTGTACCGCCGATGAGTAACGAAATCATCACGCTTGTGAAGGATACTTCCCTCGCTCGCGTCGTTATGGTTTACGAAGTGCTTTGGAACGCACAGCGCTTTATTAAGTCCGACGGACTTTTGTGGCCGCTGTTCTACACCGCAGTATTCTATCTGCTCTTCTGCGGCATACTGACGCTGCTGTTTGGCTGGATTGAAAAGAAAATGGACTACTACAAGGGCTAAGGAGGTGACGCTTGTGCATATTTTGGAAGTAAAGAATTTATTTAAAAGCTTTGGGAAAACCGAAGTCTTAAAGGGCGTCAACTTCACCCTCGACCAGGGAGAGGTTTTGGCAATTATCGGCTCCTCGGGTAGCGGTAAAACAACGCTTTTGCGCTGTTTGAACTTTTTGGAGCGCGCCGATAAGGGGCAGATTATCGTCGGTGACAAGGTTGTATTTGATGCTGCCGAACCCGAAGCAAGTGCCAAAGAGACACGCAAAAAACAACTCTCCTTCGGTATGGTGTTTCAGTCGTTTAATCTGTTTCCGCAGTACAATGTACTTGAAAACGTAACACTGGCACCGCTTCTGCACGCAAAGGAAGATAAAAATTACGCAAAACAAAAAAAAGAAATCCACGCAGAAATTGAAGCAACCGCAAAACAGCTCATCGCCCGCGTCGGCTTGTCAGAAAAGCTGGAAAACTATCCGTGCCAGCTCTCCGGCGGTCAGCAGCAGCGTGTAGCGATTGCACGTGCGCTTGCAATGAAACCGGAAATTCTCTGCTTCGACGAGCCAACCAGTGCGCTCGATCCGGAGCTGACCGGTGAAGTATTAAAGGTTATCCGCGGCCTCAAATCCTCGGACTCCACTATGATTGTTGTTACGCACGAAATGGAATTTGCCAGAAGCGTTGCCGATAAGGTCATCTTTATGGCAAACGGTGTCATCGAAGAATGCGGCACACCGGAAGAGGTATTTGACCATCCGCAAAGTCCGAAAACGCAGGCCTTCTTAAATAAAATTACGGAAATTTAAAGAGAAACGAGGTAGAGTCATGAAAAGACGCGATAAAATTAATTACTATTTAGACATTGCGCAGACCGTTGCGAAACGCGGCACCTGCATGCGCCGCAAATTCGGCTGCATTATCGTACAAAATGACGAAATTATTTCTACCGGGTATGCCGGCGCACCGCGCGGCAGACAGAATTGTAATGAAATGGGAAGCTGTGTGCGCGAAAAACTGCAGATTCCGCGCGGGCAGCGTTATGAATTATGCCGCAGCGTGCACGCAGAAGCCAATGCCATCATCAGCGCACCGCGCAAGGATATGATCGGCGCAACGCTGTATATGGCGTGCATCCATCCGGACACCGGCGAGGTGTTGCCGGATACAAATTCCTGTTCGATGTGCAAGCGTATGATTATCAATGCAGGCATTGAAAAGGTCATTGTCCGTGACGACGAAAACAATTATCGCATCTGCATGGTGCAGGATTGGATTGACAACGACGATTCATTGGATTTGCACGAAGGGTATTGATTAAAAACAACCTGTATCCTTCCCACAAACAAACAAGGACATCCAAAAAGGATGTCCTTATATATTTGCTAAGAAATTCACAAGTCGTAATCGCAAGGCCGGAATGTCCGTAGGAAAAAGGAAGATCAAAAACTGCCCCTTACTGCTGAATTTTCAGATAGTATAATAAGGCTGCCCTTGTAATTTTGTGCGTGGGTTACCTCAAATCATGCCCTTGTTTTTTCTCAAATTTAAAATCTTGATTTATTAATTCTTCGAAAGTCGCATCAAGAAGTGCACAAAACTCTTGTTCACCAACCTGTAATACAAGGTTATTTTCTTTCATATATTCAGCAATTTGATATCGCACATCATCGTCCAACTCCAATAAACGCCTATACTTTCCGGACGGATGAAGAAATACCATATAATCTGCTGTATCGTTAGGGGTTATTTCAATCGTTGCATAATCTTTCACCGCACGAACAGGCACCTGTGAAAGCATATAGAAAAGCACCCCACCTGCCACTATGACAAGCACAAGCAATAGGATAGTAATGTTTCTGAGTATTTTCAAAACTCGCATTATTTTTCCTCCTTAATCTGTAAATCGAGGTCCACCATTATAAGTCACAATGCCATTTGACCCATCAAAGTTTAACAATACCCCTCCGCTGGCGAATTTCAAATCTTGCGCTGCATCTGACGGCGTATATCCATAATAACGTCCCATTGACGCTACCGCTAAAGTAGCTGCCTCGGGGGGCAACCAAGATGGTAACGAATCATAAGTTGATATTTGTTCTTCAATATTATTGGGTAAAGTCCACTGATGTTCTGTGATAGGCATCAGGGTTCCTTGAGATTGTCCGGCATGCGCCAATACTTCAAGAGCGAAATTGACACAATTATTTTTTTCTATATGATAGTCGTTCTTGGCGTTTAAAATGCTGTTTGTCTTGCTTTTCAGCATATCGCGCAGCTGCCTTTGCTCTTCGGATATGCCGTAGAGCTGCTTGTTAAAAGCTCTGTCCTGCAAGGACGGAAAGCCGCTGTTTTTCAGAAAGCTCTGCGTCTTGCTTTGATTATCCTTCGAATAAAGGTAATCCACGGCAGAATCCGCAACCGCATCATCGTCAAAGATACTTGTGTGCGTAGGCTTCTCTTTGAGTTTAGTATACTCCTTTTTTCTGATTTTGTCCAGTAGGGAATTTTCGTCGAGGTCTTTTAGATTGTTAAATTTCATAATTATGATTTTTTCCTCTAATTTCATGGCATAATTGTAGCACAAAAATAAGGTTTACTACTATCAACCTGCAACCACAAAAAAGCAGAACTGCTGGCAGTTCTGCTTTTTGGAGATTAATTTGATTTTAGAGTTTTGCAGTGTGTTGGGCTGTTGAATGCGCACGGAACATCTGATTTTACTTTGATTTAATGAAGCATTTTCTGATAATATGGAAAATCAACATTCCAAACAGCATGATGAGGATAGGAAAAACCGTATCAAAATATATCGACACCATTACAGTTTCACTATCGGGATTGAAAAACAGTCCGGTGAAAACTCCCCAGTCGATATAGGTGATAAGAGCGTTTGAAGCGATCACAGCGATCGACATTAAAATACAGGGAAAGCTTTTCTTGCCTTTTTGGGCTATGAAAAATACATTGGTTGCAAGCAAATAGAGCGGAACGATCAATACGTTCATCCACATGCAAAAATCACGTATACTCGTTCCAAGCAACAAGATGTCTTGGAATCCGTATTTCAAGGAAAACGGAAGGGCAATGATGTTTATAAAAACAGGTATAAAATACAGAAAAAAATACATTCTATCGTCTCCTAAATATTGTTAATCGTCAGATGCCAATCCTTGGAAACACCTTCAAAAGAATAATTGGGAGTAAAATCTACGTAATAACCTTTCTCTCCGGCGCTCATAATTTTCGATGCTACATCATCACATTGATTGCTCACCAAAAGATATGTTCCTGGATCTGTTATATATTCAAAGCCCTTAGACATTATATTTGTTCCTTGCAAACCAGAAATAGGAATCTCGATATATCGTGTGTACGACTCGTGCTGCTTTGTGACACTTTGACTTCCGACAGCAGTCGCATCAAACACATTGCCTGTGCTTTTAAATGTATTTACCTGGTTTGCGGTTAACATTCTGAAGCGCATTTGACCATTTGCGAGAGGATAGGAACCGCCTTCCGGATAAAAACTGAAGAAGACGCCTTCTCCATTGTCGTTTAATAGCATTATGGCGTTATGCCCTTTGTCGCTTGCCCCTTCTTCATTGTTGAGCAGTAAGACTTTCGTAAAGTTTGTTGAATCCACATTGGTATGATGGTTTCTAATCATATTCGCTGCTTTTTTATGTTTTTCTTTTAGTTTTTCGTCAGTGGTGCTCGTACAAGCGGTGTCGAGTGCAACTAATATTTTGTATTTAGCAGAGTTCTCGCCATAATTGTCTTTGTCGGGGTTATCGCTCCAAACATTTGCCTTGTTGTATCCCGGCCCACTAAGTATTTCGGTTGGTTTCGTTTGGCTTGATGCATTATTCACATCATTATATGCTACATTTTTCGATGTTGACGCGACCGTTTTGCTATCGGAATAATTTGGTCTCGTATATTCCGCGCCTGAATTAAAAGCGGTAATAGGTTCTATTGCTTTTGTTGCATCCGGTTTGTCATCTGTTACGGGCTTCGTTTCGGGTACGGCAGCCT
>JAZSQB010000038.1:0-151614 GCA_045537695.1 Clostridia bacterium
CATCCTTGGCAAAATGCGCGTTTACAGTATAACCGACACTCTGTGTGAATGTATTCTGTTCTATAATTCAATGTACCATAAATCCAAAAGAAAATCAATGCACAATTTAATTTTTCTATTGTTTTTCAACAAAAACAGCACCCGCAAAAGGGCGAGTGTTCTTAGGGATACAACGCCTTAAAAAGCAATATTTTGGCAAATAGCTGTGTTAAAAACGACCAAAATCCGTTAGGATGTCGGTCGTTTTTGCCTTGCTCTTTATCCAAACTATTACCTTTTAAGGTGCCTTTGGCAGTTTTAGACGAGGAATTTTGTCGGAAAGAGGAACATAAAAATACGCATCATACTCGCGTATAATGCGTATTTTTTGTGAACTATTTTCGGTAAATTACCGGCTAAAGCCGTTGTATCCCTAAGACCACTCGCCCTTGCAGATGCTGTAATGTTTTGAAGTAATACAGATTATCTCTTTGAGAACTGTGGAGCTCTTCTTGCAGCCTTGAGTCCGTACTTCTTTCTTTCTTTCATTCGCGGATCGCGTGTGAGGAAACCAGCCTTCTTCAGAGCGCCACGAAGTTCAGCGTCTGCCTCTAACAGTGCACGTGCAATACCGTGACGGATTGCACCGGCCTGACCTGTGAAACCGCCGCCGGAAACGTTCGCAATAACGTCGAACTTAGCAGCTGTATCTGTCAGCGTAAGCGGCTGACGAACGATAACCTTTAAAGTTTCCAGACCGAAATAATCGTCTAAATCTCTCTTATTGATGGTAACATTACCCTTGCCCGGAACAAGACGTACTCTTGCAACGGAGCTTTTTCTTCTACCTGTGCCGTAAAAAACTGTGTTCTTTGCCATGTTCGTCTTCCTCCTTATTTAATCTCGCCGTTCCAAACTTCCGGCTGCTGTGCTGCATTGTTGTGCTCTGCGCCCTTGTAGATACGAACGCGTGTCAGAGCCTTTGCGCCCAGTGTGTTGTGCGGCAGCATACCCTGGATTGCCATGTACATAGCCTTATCGCTGTTTTCAGCCATCAGCTTGTTGTAATGGATTTCCTTGAGGCCGCCAACCCAACCTGTGTGGTGGTAACGAACTTTGTTCTCAAGCTTCTTACCGGTAAGGATTGCCTTATCGGAATTGATGATGATTACATGATCGCCGCAATCCACATTCGGTGTGAATGTCGGAAGATGCTTACCGCGCAGGATGTTCGCTGCAGCTGCTGCTACGCGACCGAGCGGCTTATCTGTTGCGTCAATGATGTACCATTTTCTTTTCAGATCACTTGCTTTTGCCATATAGGTGCTCATGATAGTTCCTCCTTATTCTTCTATAACCTTCTCAAAGTCACTCCGTTATTTTAATACAATCCGTTTCGCTTGTCAACAACTTTTTTAAAAAAATTTAATTTACATTTTCAAATCTCTTTAAATCGCATCAAATCTATCTCAATCTCTTTATTTCTAATTTTGCATTTTTACAAAAATATTATAAAAATGAGAAAAGACATCCGATTGGACGCCTTGTCTATGCCGATAATATTTCCGCCAATAAACGTATATGGTTAAAAACATAAAGTAAAATCAATATAAGGAAGCAAATACTGATACCGAAACGCTGATTTTTATCTCGGCGCACCTTGTTTTCTTTCCCGTGAATTTTCACCAGCATCATCATAGCAAAAAAGAAACCAAACGCCAAAAGGCCAATTAAAAAGATCTGCACCGCCAGCCAAAGTGTCTGCAATTCCGTCGGCATCAAATAGCTCAGATAGCTCCTTGTCAGCGAGAAAAAGTTCGCCGAAAAATGCATCAGCATCGCCGGATACACCGAGTTCGTCTTTAAAACCACAATGGCGAGCACAATGCCCAACACCCATGTATAAACAAAGCTTGCAACCGTCATATGCAGAAGCGCAAACATCGATGCCGCAGCAAGCACAGCAAACAGAGCGCCATAACGCTCATATTCCCGCAAAATAATGCCCCGGCAAAATAACTCTTCCAAAATCGCAGGCAATAAACAAAGCACGATAATGCCTATAATAAATTCCGTCACACTTGTCGGCGCCTGCGTGCTGACCATTTCAAATGCTTCATAACCGGACAAATAGTTCTGTATCGGCGCATTGAACACCGTTGCAAAGCCGTTGGCACCAATGCCGAATAAAATCCAGATGCCTACACTGCCCGGCGCAATCGGCTGCAAGCGGTAAAACGCACCGCGATGCACATTACGCGTACGGTCATACAGCAAAAGCACAATCGCAAGCGGCAGAGAAGAACACAGCACAACACGCATATGTTGCGGCAGTTCCGGACGGAACACATCCACCAATGCCGTTGCACCCGAAAGCAAAAGTATAAATATGAGCGCAAAAAAGCATGCACGCTGATGCGCTGTTTTTTCCTTAATCCTCTTGAGCTTCCGCATACTGCATTGCCTTTCTGACTTCTGCTGCCTTATCCCAGCCTGCAAGCAAACCGGCAAGCAGGAAGCCGAAGTCCGATGCGCGACCCGCACCCTTTGCCGTTATGATATTGCCGTCACAAACCACGCCGTCTTCCAAGG
The DNA here is from genome assembly GCA_045537695.1 of Clostridia bacterium. GTDB lineage: Bacteria > Bacillota > Clostridia > UBA1381 > UMGS1253 > RGIG2041. The sequence continues at coordinate 2,572 of JAZSQB010000038.1, forward strand.
TTTCCGCACCGGCCAGTTCCGGTTCAAAACCAGGGTAGCAGGTCGCTTTTTTACCTGCAAGCAAACCCAGATGTCCAAACACCGACGGTGCGGCACAAATTGCTGCAATATATTTGCCCTGCGCATTCGCTGCTTTCAACGCTTCTGTCACACGTGCATCCTTTTCCAAATTCGGCGTACCCGGAATACCGCCCGGCAGCACAAGCATCTGTGCATCCGCAAGCGAAACTGCTTCCGGCAAAATATCTGCTTCTACACAAATACCGTGCGAACCTGATACAACTTTACCGGTAACCCCCACCGTTTTTACTTCTACACCGCAACGGCGCAAAATATCCACAGGTGCCAGTGCTTCTATTTCCTCAAAACCCTCTGCAAGATATACATATACCATCTCATTTCCCTCCTAGTATGCATTAAAGCCCGCAAAAGCGGGCTTTCTATTATTTTCTGTTAAATTCCTCAATCGAAATCTGACGGGTGTGCTTTGTATGCGACCACTCTGTCTTATTCTTATCGATAATACCCTGAATGGTAATCGGAATCCAAGTAAGATTATATACGATAAATGTAAGATAGCCCCAGAACATACGCAGGGTGAACTCTTTTCTCTCATGTGCAATAACCAGCGGCATATACATCATCTGCAACACAACAAAGGTGTTCCATACCATTGGAGTAAACAGAAAGCTCATCTGATAAAAACCGATGTCACCATCCGGGTAGGCAATCTGGAGCCATGCAAACAACGTAACCAAACCACTTGCAATAACACGCGCCGGCTGAATCAGATATACTGCACAGTCAAAGCACATAATTTTCTTTTCCTTAAACGCCTTCTTCATCAGCTTGCCGAAGAAACGGCTTGCTACATCGGCGTGACCCTGCATCCAACGCTTCCTCTGCTTCCAGCTTGCACGCAAACCAATCGGCTTTTCATCATAAATAATCGCATGATGCGCCCAGCCAACCTTTTCGTCATTCAGCGCAAGCTTCATTGTAAATTCCATATCCTCTGTCAGGCAGGTTGCACCCCACCCAAGCTTCTTTAAAAGCTCTGTTGCCATAACAAAACCTGTACCGGACAGCTGGCAGGAAAGACCGAGATTGTGTCTTGCTAACTGGAACACACGACTGACAGACCAGAACGAGAACGAATACGCACAGGTAATCCAGGAGTCAAACGGATTTTTGGAATCCACGTAACCCTGTACCACGCGGTAACCCTTGTTAATCTGCTTGTTCATTTCGGCCAGAAAGTTTTTGTCTACAAGATTATCTGCATCAAAAATACCGATGTAGTCGTATTTTTTCTCCATGTTGAAAATCTTTTCAAACATCCATTCCAATGCAAAACCCTTGCCGCGCTGTGTCGTATCAAAGCGCTCGTAGACCAATGCGCCGTGCTCGCGGGCAATCTGCGCAGTATTATCGGTACAGTTGTCTGCAATTACAAAAATATCATACGCTTCGCGCGGATAGTTCAGCGCATCTAAGCTATCGACCATATTGGCAATAACCATTTCCTCGTCGTGTGCCGCCACTAAAAGCGCAAATGTGTTTGTTTTGTTTTCCGTTACTGTTTTCTCCTTTTTCGGAATAAAACCGAAAATACCGATGACAAAGTAATACATTGTGATTGCCAGCGCTGCAAGCTGCAACACCATGGTAAACACATTTAATACCTCTAAAACAATATCCGGCATTTTTAATCGCTCCTTTTCTTTTTTCCGGACCTCTGGTCCGCCCACACATCTTTCTTCCCTAAAACTCCATAATGAAGTATACACTAATTTTTTGTAAAAAGCAATATTTAAAATTTACAGTTCGTTTACATTTTTATACCATACTTCTGTTCATTTTATCTATTTCTTGCTTTTATACAGCTTTTTCGTGCAATACCTTCTGTATTTCGTTCATAAATTGTCGTAATATTGCCCCTGTTTTTTTTATTTTTTGGATTATTTACTTGACGAAATATCATTTATCGTTTAAAATATATTTAACAAATTTGTAATACTTTTGAGTTAAATTACTATGGAGGTACGGAAATGGGCGACAGAAAGTCAGATCTGTTTAACAAATTTAAAAAAAATAAACAGTATAATGACGGCTATCTTACAGGCGAACATACGGACGCTTCCTTTTCCGCGGTAGATATTTCAATTACAGACTTGAAAGACATTTTGCAGCAGATGCGATCCGGGAAAAATGCTCTGTCTGCAGAAAAACTGAAAGTACGGGAAGTCGCAACATCAAAAATGCCTATTTCCGTACAAAAATCGTTAGAAGAGGACGTACCAACACAATCGTTATATACAATTAAGAAGCGCAGCAGCCATACAACAATTTCCAAAGAAGACATTATGCGCGAAATCCGCGAAAAAGCACGCGCGGAAGTGCGCTCCAGTTATGCACAAACACAGACACTGGAGGTAAAGGAAACACAAACAGTTGTCGAACCGCTGCAGGCGCAAACCAAATTTCATGAAACACTGGATAAAATTGCTGCACAGGACACGCCAATAAAAGAAACGGTATATAACCCTGCGCAGGAACCGGAAACCAAACCAACAGACTCCATCGTGGCGCCTGTCGAAGAAAAGCCGGCAGAAAAATTGATTGCAGAAGAAAAAACAAGGGAAGAAGAAAAACCGGCTGTACAGGAAAGCGTAGTCAAAGAAGAAAAACCGGTCGTTAAGGAAAAGCGGGTTATAAAAGAAACTGCACAAACAGATTACGAAAGCCCGTTTGGACAGGTGCACGCCGACAGCGTAAAAAAAACAAGCCTTTCCGAAGCATTTTTCAGCTTTATAGACTATATTAAGATGGAACGCAATAAAAAAGCGGCAGCGGTTTTTGCTTCTGTTGCAGCAGCCCTAATTGTTGTTGCAACATTTTCGGCAAATTTTTCCTTTGCTTATGCTGCCCGTGTAAATGGAAAATACGTCGGCATTGTTAAGGAAAAAGCACCATGCCAAACCTTTATTGCAGAAATTAACAATATATTGGATTCTGTCGGAGAAGCGGAAAAAATCGACGAAAAGGTTTCTTTAGTGCCACGCATCATCAAAAAAGACGCTTATACACCGGAAGAAGACTTGCGTAGTGCAATTTTTGCACTCAGTGACGGTGTGCAGAATATGTTTGTGATTTATGCCGGCACCACATCGCTTTGTGCACTGCAGAGTATGGATGCAGCAAAAGAAGCAATCAATTCCTTTGAAATGCTTTACACAAACGGAGATGAAAACATAAAATTTGCCACCAGCGAGCCGTTGACCATCAAAGAAGAACCGGTACCGTTTAAAACTTGCAAAAATGTTGGTGAAGCCATCAACATCTTAAACGGTACAGATAAAAAAGAAGGCGAATATGTCGTAAAATCCGGTGATACACTTTGGTCCATCGCCCGCGCTTATGATACTACGGTAGATGATTTAATCAGTTTAAATCCAAACAAAGCAGACGAAATTCAAATTGGGGATACGCTCCGCGTTATGGCATACAACCCGGCAGTTACCGTAACCACGGTTGCGCGTATAGAATACGATGAAACCGTTGACTATACAACTGAAGTAATAGAAACAGATTCCATGTATCGCGGAAACAACAAAATTACCCAGGCGGGTGAGGACGGCAAACGCCACATCGTAGCAGACCGTGTTAAGGTAAACGGATTGGAAGTACGTCGTGATATTATAGAAGAAACCATTATCAAGGAACCTGTAAAACAGATTAAAAAGGTCGGCACCGCTGAGCCGCCGAAGGGCTACGGTACTGGAAGTTTTATCCGCCCATGCAATGGCACGATTTCTTCTTATTTCGGTACACGCCGCAGTGGATACCACAAGGGTATTGATATTGCAAACGCTTATGGCACACCGATTTATGCAGCGGATAACGGCAGAGTTATTTATGCCGGCTGGAACAATGCAGGATTTGGAAGATTGGTAAAACTCGATCATCAGAACGGCTACGTTTCCTACTATGGGCACAACAGCCGTATTGTTGTAAAAGTCGGTCAGGCTGTCAATAAAGGAGATGTTATTGCTTATATGGGCTCCACCGGCAACTCCACCGGCAACCACTGCCATTTTGAATTGTATAAAAACGGCAAGCTATTAAATCCATACAGTTATATTTTCTAACCTAAAAAGAGGTATCAAAACAATTTGTTTTGATACCTCTTTTTACAACTGTATACCATGCTTACATTTTCAAAATAGCTTTCGTAAGCCCCACCAAAAATTTGGGCATTTTCCAAACAACAATTTTCATACAGATAGCCTCCTTCTACTTTTTGATGCAAATCAACAGGCATAAAAGAATGACTAGCATGGCCTCCACGCCTGCAATCAGCTCAAGCGGAAACAACAGAGCCACTGCAATACCAATGCTGATTGCAATCATTACCCACGCAACATACTTTAAAATGCATCCCAAATGCATCGCCTCCCACCAAATACAGTTGCTCTGTTTTGGGTTTTTCTACTCTATTATATGGAATATCCCTCAAATGTGTGCAACAGAAGCACATTGACAAATTCATAGAAATATGATAGGATTAATTTATAATCTTATTGTAAAAAAACAGGAGGCTTTTATGAAAAAAATATGGAAAATCATTATAATTGTTTCTCTTGGGGTGCTCCTGTTACTTGGCGGTCTTGCGTATTGGCAAAAAGACAACATAAAAGCGCTTTGGATTGCTGCAAATTACAGTATTGATGAAATTGAAAAACAGAGGGGTACGCAAGACGCCGATTTAAAAAAACAACTGGAAAGCTATTTTTCGGATGGTATGCGTGACTTTACACCGGAAGAGGAAGAACAAATTGAAAAGGGGGAAGCTACGAAGCAACAAATTCTGGCAAAAATAGTTGCAGAAGCAGCCAATAAAACGTCCTATGCCATTCCGGATACAACTGCAGAGCAACCTGCGTTAACCGCGCCCAATGCATCGAAAAATGAAACGACATCCGCGCCTTTGACCAATGTGGCCGGCAGTGACATTGTCAGTAAATATATGGTACAGATTTATGCATTGGAAGGGCAGTATATCGGCAAAATTGAAGGCTTGATTTCTTCTGCCATTGCAGAATATAAAGCCGGAGGCGGGGGCGGTAAATCGGCAAAAATATCTATTGCGGCAGGCTATGTCGGGCGGGCAACCGCACTGGAACAAGAATGTGATGCGCAATTGGCCGCCACTCTTTCCAATATGAAAGCAGAATTAACCGCTGTCGGAGCAGACACTTCGATAATCGGAACCATTCAAAGCGCCTATGCAAGTGAAAAAGCATCTATGCGCGCATACTATATCAGTAAATACGGTAAATAACAAATTGGAGGAAATTGAATGAAACTGAGTGCATTTTTTGATGAAACAAAATGGTATTTTCTTGCGTGTATCATTTGCTTCATCCTTTTTCCGCTTTTAAATATTTTCCTGCCGGTATACGGCGGCTTGTTGCAAACTGTTTCATTGGGCGCAAATTTGCTTGTGATTGATGTGACTTCTTTTTTAGTCGGTTACAGAAATTTTCGTTGGAGTTATCCAGTTGTTCTGGCCATCATTTATGCAATGATCATGGTTGCAGGGAATGTATATACACCGGACTCTGTTTTTTCTTCCACAGTGTATTACTTTTTCCTTTCCTTAAGCAGCGCAGGTATCGGCAAAGTTATTTCTGTTATTAAATCGCGTTGATTTAAAATATTTAGGGGGCGTACTGTATGAAAACAGATATTGAAATTGCGCAGAGTGTGCAAATGCAACACATTCGTGAAATTGCAAAAACAGCTGGCGTAGAAGAAAAGTATTTGGAGCAATACGGCAATTATAAAGCCAAAATTGATTTGAGCCTGTTAAACGACAGCTCACGAAGACCGGGCAAGCTGGTATTGGTAACAGCGATTTCGCCGACACCGGCAGGTGAAGGTAAAACCACCACAACCATCGGTTTGGCAGACGGACTTAAAAAAATTGGCAAAAATGTTGTTGTTGCTTTGCGGGAGCCTTCTCTCGGTCCGGTATTCGGCGTAAAGGGCGGTGCCGCAGGCGGCGGTTATGCCCAGGTTGTTCCGATGGAGGATATTAATTTACACTTTACCGGCGATTTTCATGCCATTGGTGCTGCAAATAATTTGCTTGCTGCAATGCTGGACAATCATATTTATCAGGGAAATGCTTTAGACATCGACCCGAGAAGAATTACATGGAAACGCTGCGTAGATATGAACGACCGTCAGCTCCGTTTTGTGACAGACGGTTTGGGCGGACGCGTAAATGGGGTGCCGCGCGAAGATGGTTATGATATTACGGTTGCTTCTGAAATTATGGCAGTACTTTGTCTTTCCAATTCCATTACCGACTTAAAGGAAAGACTTTCCCGCATTATTGTGGGTTATACCTATGATGAAAAACCGGTCACAGCCGGACAGTTAAATGCACATGGTGCGATGTGTGCACTTTTAAAGGATGCAATTAAGCCAAATCTGGTGCAAACCCTGGAAGGCACACCTGCATTTGTACACGGCGGGCCTTTTGCTAATATTGCCCATGGCTGTAACTCCGTTATTGCTACAAAAATGGCAATGCAGCTTGGCGATTATGCCATCACAGAAGCCGGCTTCGGTGCAGACTTGGGTGCGCAGAAGTTTTTGGATATCAAGTGCCGTTTTGCAGAGTTAAAACCGTCTGCCGTAGTTGTCGTTGCAACCATTCGTGCGCTGAAGATGCACGGCGGTGTTGCAAAAACAGATTTGAATGAAGAAAATTTAAGTGCTTTGGAAGCCGGTATGCCGAACCTGTTGCGTCACGTTTCCAACATTAAAAATGTATATAACTTACCTGCTGTGGTTGCCGTAAACCGCTTCCCGACGGATACGGAAGCAGAAATCGCACTGATAATTGAGAAGTGCAAAGCACTCGGCGTAAACGTTGTGCTTTCCGAAGTATGGGCTAAGGGTGGCGAAGGCGGCGTTGCTTTGGCAGAAGAAATCGTCCGCCTTTGTGAGACAGAAAGCAACTTTACGTTCTCTTATGATGCAGAAAAGCCGATTGAAGAAAAAATTGATACCATTGTAAAACGTATTTACGGTGGTAAAGGCGCTGCATTTACACCGGCGGCGAAAAAAGAAATCGATAAGCTGACTGCACTTGGTTTTGACAAAATGCCGATTTGTATGGCAAAAACACAGTATAGCTTCTCCGATGATATGACAAAGCTCGGTGCACCGGAAGATTTTACGGTGACGGTTCGCAACGTAAAAGTTTCCGCAGGCGCAGGTTTTATCGTAGCGCTGACCGGCGATATTATGACAATGCCGGGTCTGCCGAAAGTACCGGCTGCCGAACGCATTGATGTAGATGAAAACGGCGTAATTAGTGGTTTGTTTTAATGCAGGACGTAAAATGAGGATGTAAAGAATTCCTTAAAACAAAGATTTAAGATTGACAAGTGTTTTTAAGGCAGTTTATAAAAAACATAAAACCTCCCAAAAGGCATAGTTAAGCGTTTTGAGAGGTTTTGTTTTAGGGACATTGCATCAATTTTCAAACACAAAATTTAGTACACCGCTTTTAAGCTGATTTTCAATATTGTGTTATGCAGCTATGCGTGACTTTGCATCCCCGATTCTTTATTGCTATTTTAAATTTACTGTCAATTCCTTACTGTCCCAATCCACAGAGATATTTAAATTTTCGCTCAGAAAGCGCAGCGGGACCAAGGTGCGTCCATCTACGATAATGGGTGGTGTATCCAGTGTGATAATGGTATGTGTGCCGTCTGCCAGGTATTTATGTGCTTCGGCAGAACCGATGGTCATATAGATGGTGTATCCGTCTTTGTCAACCTGTATTTGCTGTGCTTGTGCATTGTAGTCGATGGTACAGCCTAAGGCTTCAGCAATTGCACGCAACGGCACCATTGTGCGGTTATTGATGAGTTGCGGCGCGCTGTCAAAGGCGATGTAGTTACCCTGCAGATTTACCTCCACACCGTCGAGCGGCAGGGAAAATTCCTTTGCGTTTTTGCAGTAGTATGTATCCGTGTAACCGGTATCGAAAAAGACATTTCCGGTCAACGCATAGGCGCTGCGGATTAACGGAAAGGCAATATCGTCCGAAACCTGATACCAAAGCGGGCTGCCAACATTTACAAGATTTAAGCTACTTCCGTTTTTGGCGAAGCAAAGTGTATCATTATATACGTGTAGCTCCAGCTGCGGGCTTGCCAGTACGGCGCTTGTATTTAAAACCGAACGGTCTTCGTTTAAACGCACGATTTCGTACTTGTCGGTCATACCGGCTGCTGTGCGGTATACAAGCAAATACGTATTATGGGAGGTTTTGTCTGCATAGACAAGCTCCAGACTGGTATATGTCGGATTTTCATCAAAGGCATTTTTTGTGAAATCATAGACAAGACTATGATAAAGCTGTACGCTTTCCGGTGCGGCTTTATCTAAAACAGCGTCCTGTATGCCATTTGCGGTGGCAAGATTTTTCACTATAAAATGATTGGCATTCGGATGCAGAATCCAAAGGGTCGGATTTGTTAGGGGTTGCGGATAATCCAACCAGATTTCGCCATCAAAGCTATAGCGGAACAGAAAGCCGTCATCGTTTTTTTGCAGCGCAGTGAACAAACCGCTGTTGTAACGAATAACGGCATCCTGCGCAAAATTTTCAATGGCGTGGAAAATTTCGCCGTCATAGGTCACATAAAGGGTGCCCGGCACATAGACAAACAGCCTGTCCGCATCTGCGCGGTGTGTGGTAATCAAACGGCAGTTTGCAGGCGCACTTGTGATGGGAATCCACTCTGTAAAAATAGCACTCTTAAAGAGATAACCTTCCTGATCTGTGGCATAATAGGTTTGTCCTAGTTTAGCGATGCTGTCTGCATTTATTTTGGTGCGCATAAAAATATGCCCGTCGCTAAAATACGTATAGTCTGTGGCATAGACAAGATTGCTAAATAAAAGCAACAGGCTTAAAAGGCAACATAAAAACTTTCTCATTGGCTTGCCCTCCTTTTTATATCCGCTTGTATTGTAGCACAGTGCAGAATGTGCTGTCAATTGATATGTGTCGCCTTTTTTGCGCTTTTTTACTTGCAATCTTTAAAAATGTGGTGTATAATCATACTAATATGTTGTTAAACATAAATATAAAGTCGCAGGGGCGACAGAATGGAGTGTAGGATGGGTATTCAGGATATCGGCGGTATTTTGTGGATTGTAATTTTATTTGTAGCTATGTATTTCTTAATGATTCGTCCGCAGAAGAAAAAGGAAAAAGAGACTAAGCTGATGCTTGCAGCATTGGAAAAGGGTGATGTAATCACAACCATCGGTGGCATTATGGGTAAGATTGAAGCCGTAAAAGAAGATGAAATTCTTCTGCGTACCGGTAAAATAGGCAATGCAAACGAGCAGAGCGTCATTCGTTTTGCAAAGTGGGCAGTGCGCGATGTTGTGAAGAAGGCAGAGAAAAAAGAAGCTGCACCGGTTTTGGAAGAAAAAACAGAAGAATAAACAAGGAAACCTCCGAATACAGTATAGTAAACTATATTCGGAGGTTTTTTATGGTGAAAGCGGAACGTGTAGAAACAGCACCCGGTTTGCGACAGGCAGGGCTTCGGTTGCTGCTTGGATTGGGGATTGCGATTTTGGCAACATTGCTAGCCCTGCTATTGGTGGCTTTGGCGGTGTTTTATTACGATGTTAACCTACAATGGGCTGCGCCGATTGTTACGACTTTGTCGATGGTCTTTTTGTTTGTCGGTGCACAGATTGCGTCAAAGAAAATATTTGGTTTTTGGTTTGGCGCGCTTTGCGGTGCGCTGTTTTATCTAATCGTGTATATGTGTGCACTGGCAATGTTTGCGGATTTTAGTTTTTCTTTGCGCACGGCTGTTTTTATATTGATTGGTGGGGTTGTTGGTGGATTGGGCTCACTGATGGGCAAAAATGCAACGCCTAAGAAAACAAAACGCAAAAAACGATAAAACACATTGACAAAACGCTCTGTTTCCATTTTCTTTAAAGAAAGAGACAGGAGATGGTATGTGTGCGGTAAACAAAGCGCTTTTGTTGGCGCTGAAGGTCAAAGGTGCGGATATGGCTTTCTGGGATAAAGATTTAAATGTTGCCCATACCGTTCTTTGTACGGAGAAAATCTATTAAATACTTTAAAAATGACCGAAAATGCATATGTTTTCGGTCATTTTTTATAGAAATATACAAAAATAAACACTTTTTATAAAAAAAGCTTTACTTTCACAGTTTAGCGTGGTAAAATACTACAGTGATAAAATTGAGGAGATGCAAGCAGATGAAAAACATACATACAGAGGCGGTTGACCGCCTGTTTCAAGCCATTTTAAATTTGAAGGATTTAGAGGAGTGCTATAACTTTTTTGAAGATATTTGCACGATTAAGGAAATTCAGGATATTTCCCAGCGTTTGGAGGTAGCAGAGCTTTTAAGCCAGAATATCAGCTACTTGGAAATTTCCAAAAAGACCGGTGCCAGCACTGCAACCATCAGCCGTGTAAACAAATGTTTGATTTACGGCAACGATGGCTACAAGACAGCGTTGGAACGCCTGAAGGAGGAAAAATAAATGGCTTTTGACCGCAGTGTGTTAAAAAATGAAGAAAAAGCAATTTTTGATTTGCGCGCGCTGTACAGTCTGTATGGCTACACGCAGTATAAAATGAGCAAGTTTGAGACGTACGATTTGTATGTGCGCAATAAAGATTATCTTATTTCGGATAATATCATTACATTTACGGATACGGATGGCAAGCTTTTGGCGCTTAAGCCGGACGTGACGCTGTCGATTATCAAAAACGGCAAGGATGTGCCGGGTGGCGTGCAAAAGGTATACTACAATGAAAATGTATACCGCGTATCCAAGAAAAATGATGCCTTTCAGGAAATCATGCAGGTAGGGCTTGAGTGCATCGGTGCAATCGACGATTACTGCATTTTTGAAACGGTGATGCTCGCGACGCAGAGTCTTGCAAGTATTTCGCCGGATTATATTTTGGATGTATCGCATATGGATATTGTTTCCGAAGCGATTGCGGCAACCGGCGCAGATGCAGAAGCGCAGAAGGCGCTTTTGGAGAAAATCGGAGAAAAAAACCTGCACGGTATTGAGCAGATTTGCGCAGAGGCGGGTGCGGATGCGACGCTTTTAAAATTGCTTGCGTCGACGTATGGAAAGCTTTGCCAAGTGCTTCCAATTTTAAAGGCAAATGCACAGAGTGAAAAAATGCTGGCAGCGGTTGGACAGATGGAGCGTATGGCGGCATTTTTAACGGCAAATGGATGTGCCGACAAGGTCTATATTGATTTTTCTGTTATCAACAATCAAAATTATTATAATGGTATTGTGTTCTGCGGCTTTATTGAAGGCATCCCGACCGGTATTTTGTCGGGCGGTGAGTACGACAAGCTGATGCAGAAAATGGGCAGAAAATCCTGCGCCATCGGCTTTGCCGTGTATCTCGATATGCTCGAGCGGCTGACGGCGGATGAGAAAAAATACGATGTGGACGCTGTAATTTTATATGACGCAAATGCGGACGCGGAAGCGGTCGGCGCGGCGGTAAGACTGATGACCGCCGGCGGCAAGCGCGTGCTTGCAACGACGGCGTTGCCGGAAAAATTGCAGTATAAGCAGCTTTTGAAATTGCAGGAGAAGGGACTGGAGATTCTTGAAAACAATGCTTAATGTCGCACTGCCGAAGGGCAGACTGGGCGAAAAAGTATATGCCATGTTTGAAAAGGCGGGCTTTGAGTGTCCTGCAATTCACGAGCCGGGACGCAAGCTGATTTTTGAAAATGAAGCAAAAAAGGTGCGCTACTTTTGGGTAAAACCGTCCGACGTTGCTATTTACGTGGAACGCGGCGCGGCGGATATCGGTGTAGCGGGCAAGGATATTTTGGCGGAGTACACACCGGATGTGTATGAGCTTCTGGATTTGAATTTAGGCAAGTGCCGTATGGCAGTCGCTGCAAGAAAAGGCTTTCGCGACAATCCGGAACGCACACTGCGTGTGGCAACCAAATTCACCAACATTGCAAAGACTTATTACGCATCGCAGGGACGTGACATTGACATCATCCACTTAAACGGCTCGATTGAGATTGCACCGATTTTGGATTTATCCGATGTGATTGTCGATATTGTGGAAACAGGTTCGACCTTAAAGGAAAATGACCTGGAAGTGTTTGAAAACATTATGCCGATCAGCGCAAGACTGATTGCAAACAAGCCGAGCTTTAAGTTTAAAAATGCACTGATGCAGGATATTTTGGCAAGTCTCGGTGCGCAGGTGGAGGCGGAGAAATGATTCGGATTTTAAAATACGGTGAAATTGACCACAGTGAAATTTTTATTCGCTCGACATCGAGTGCAGGCGTGGAACAAACCGTCAGCGACATCATTGCGGATGTGCGCGCAAACGGGGATGCCGCGCTGTATGCTTATTGTGAAAAATTTGATGGTGCAAAGCTTTCAAGTCTGTTGGTAGGCAAAGAAGAAATAGAAGAAGCGCGCGCCGTGGTAGAGCCGCGTTTTATAGAAATTTTGGAAAAAGCGGCGGCAAACATTCGTAAATTCCACGAAAAGCAGGTCAGAAACAGCTTTATTATCAATGATGAAAACGGTATTGTAATTGGACAGAAGGTGACTGCGGTCGACCGCGCAGGTCTGTACGTACCGGGTGGTACGGCGGCATATCCGTCGACGGTTTTGATGGATGCGATGCCTGCAAAAATTGCCGGTGTGCGTGAAGTGGTTATGGTAACGCCGCCGGGCAAGGACGGCAAAATCAATCCGGTGATTTTGGCGGCCGCTTCGATTGCCGGCGTGGACAAAATCTTTAAGCTTGGCGGCGCGCAGGCAATTGCGGCGCTCGCTTATGGTACAGAAAGTGTACCGAAGGTGGACAAGATTGTCGGTCCGGGCAATGCCTATGTGGCAGAGGCAAAAAAGCAGGTGTTCGGTGCCGTTTCCATTGATATGATTGCAGGACCGAGTGAAATTTTGGTGCTTGCAGATGGTAAAGCCAATCCGAAACATGCGGCGGCGGACTTGCTTTCGCAGGCGGAGCACGATAAAATGGCGAGCGCTGTGCTTGTCACAGACTCGATGGAACTTGCAAAGGCAGTGCAGGCAGAGCTGGAGGTACAGATTCCAATGCTTTCCCGTGCGGAAATTGCAAGAGTTTCGATTGATACCAACGGAAAAATTATTGTGGCAGACGATTTGATGCGTGCCATCGAAATTGCAAACGATATTGCGCCGGAGCATTTAGAGCTTTGCGTGGACAATCCGTTTGATTATTTGGACAGCATCCGTCACGCCGGTTCGATTTTCATGGGCAGAAATTGTCCGGAAGCGCTCGGTGATTACTTTGCAGGCCCGAATCATACGTTGCCGACCTGTGGCACGGCGAAATTCTCCAGCCCGCTTTCGGTAGATGATTTTGTGAAAAAGACGCAGTACACCTATTATACAAAAGAGGCGCTTTCCCGCGTAGCGGCAGATGTGGCCTACTTTGCGGAAAAAGAGGGATTGACCGCACACGCGAAGAGTGCGATTATCCGCCTTGAGGAGTGAGGACAATGAGTAAATATTTCAGCACAAGGCATAAAAATCTCGTCCCGTATACACCGGGCGAGCAGCCGCGGGAAATGAAAAGCTATATTAAATTAAATACGAACGAATCGCCGTTCCCGCCAAGCCCGAAGGCGCAGGCGTATGCGGCAGAGGCGGCAAAGAATTTACAGCTCTACTGTGACCCGACGGCAAAGAAATTGACGCAGGCGGTGGCTGACCGTTTGGGTGTGGCGTTTGACGAGGTGCTTTTGACCAACGGCTCGGATGAAATTTTAAATTTTGCCTTTCTGGCGTTCTGCGACGAGACGCATCCGGCAGTGTTTGCCAATATTACCTACGGGTTTTATCCGGTATTTGCGGCACTAAACGGCATCTCGTATGAGGAAATTCCGCTGCGGGACGATTTTACAATCAACGTAGAAGACTACATAGGCATCCATAAAACCATCGTGATTGCCAATCCGAATGCGCCGACGGGCATTGCGCTACCGAAAACGGAGATTATTCGCATTTTGGAGAGCAATCCGGACAATGTGGTTATTGTCGATGAGGCGTATGTGGATTTCGGCGGAGAAAGCTGTGTGGATTTGATTCATACCTATAATAATTTGCTCGTAACGCAGACATTTTCCAAATCACGTTCGATGGCGGGCGCGCGACTCGGCTTCGGCGTGGGCTGTAAGGCACTCATTGCGGATTTAAATACCATCAAGTATTCGACGAATCCGTACAATGTCAACTCATCTACGCAGGCGGCGGGGCTTGGTTGCATAGAAGACGATGAATACAATATGCAAAACTGTCAAATTATTGCAGAAAACCGCGCCTATACCACGCAGGCACTGCGTGACCTTGGATTCACGGTGCTGGACAGCAAAACGAATTTTGTGTTTGCAAAGCATGAGAAAATTGACGGCAAGGAACTTTACTTGCAATTAAAAGAGGCTGGGATTCTGGTGCGCCATTTTGATAAAAAGGAAATTTGCGCGTTTAACCGCATCACCATTGGCACCAAAGAGCAGATGGAGATGCTAATTTATGTAATTGAAAAGATTTTGGAGGGATAAGTATGCTTCGCACAAGTGAAATTAACCGCAAAACGGCGGAAACCGATATTGCGCTGAAATTAAATATTGACGGCACGGGTGAGAGTAAAATAGATACGGGCTGTGGCTTCTTAGACCATATGCTGACGCTGTTTGCAAAGCACGGACGCTTTGATTTAGAGCTGATCTGCAACGGGGATACCTATGTAGATGACCACCACACGGCGGAGGATATCGGCATTTGTCTGGGCAAGGCGTTTTTAGAAGCACTCGGCGAAAAGCGCGGTATCGTGCGCTACGGCAGTATGCTTTTGCCGATGGACGAAGCTTTGATTTTAAGTGCCGTGGATTTTTCGGGAAGAAGCTATCTTGCCTACGGCTTAGACATTCCGTGCGCTAAGGTTGGTACGTTTGACACAGAACTGGTAGAAGAATTCTGGTACGGCTTTGTACGCAATGCGGAAGTGACATTGCACATCAAGCAAATGGCGGGTACCAACACGCATCACATCATTGAAGGTGCATTTAAATCCGTTGCACGCAGTCTGCGTGCGGCAGTCAAAATTGATGCGGATGCCGCAAACGAAATCCCGTCTACAAAAGGAGTGCTTTAATTTGGTAGCCATAGTAGATTACGGCGTAGGCAATCTGTTTTCCCTAAAAAGCTCGCTTGCCGCGATTGGCGCGGAGGCGGTTGTGACGGGCGATGCAGAGGTGATTTGCGCTGCAGATAAAATTATACTGCCGGGCGTCGGCGCATTTGGTGATGCTGCGGCGAAGCTGCGCGAGAGCGGCCTTGACAAGGTGGTTGTTGCGCAGGCAAAGGCGGGCAAGCCGCTTTTGGGCATTTGCCTCGGTATGCAGCTTTTGCTTGACAAAAGTTATGAGTACGGCGAGTACGAAGGTCTTGGCCTGATTCCGGGCGAAATCCGTTTCATCCGCGATATCATCGGCGATGAACTCAAAGTGCCGCACATCGGCTGGAATGCATTGAAGTTTAAAAAGGAAAGTCCGCTGTTTCGTTATTTGAAGGACGGAGACTATGTATACTTTGTCCATTCGTACTACGGCGCAAATTGCGACGAAAGCGTGATTGCAACGGCGGAGTACGGCGCGGAAGTTACGGCGGCAGTTGCGAATAAAAACGTTTACGGATGTCAGTTTCACCCGGAAAAGAGTGGAGAGGTTGGACTGAACATACTTAAGGCTTTTTGTGAGATGGAGGCATAAGGCATGCATATTTTTCCTGCAATAGATCTTTATGACGGCAAGGCGGTGCGTCTGTTCAAGGGTGATTACAACCAAATGACCGTATATAGCGACAAGCCGTGGGAGATTGCCATGGATTTTGCATCGCAGGGCGCGACGCACATTCATATTGTGGATCTGGAAGGCGCTAAAACGGGCGACACGCCGAATCTGGAAATTGTAAAAAAGATTATTTCTGCAACCGGACTGTTTTCCGAAATCGGCGGCGGCATTCGCAGTATGGAAACGATTGAAAAGTATATTGACGCAGGCATCAACCGCGTGATTTTAGGTACGGCGGCGGTAGAGGATGAAGCGTTTTTGCGCAGTGCCGTTGAAAAATACGGAGATAAAATTGCCGTTGGTGCAGACATTAAGGATGGCTATGTGGCAATCAAGGGCTGGATGGAAAAGTCCGAATACGAATGCTTTGATTTTTGCAAAAAGATGCAGGAAATCGGCGTAAAAACCTTGATTTGCACCGATATTTCCAAGGATGGCGCAATGATGGGCACAAACCACGAGCTCTACCGTCAGCTCAGCGAACAGTTTGATATGCAGATTGTTGCATCGGGCGGCGTGTCCACCATAGAGGATGTAGAGCGGCTGGCGGCGCTTGAGATTTACGGCGCGATTATCGGCAAGGCGTATTATACAAAAGCGATTGATTTGAAAGAGGCAATTGAGGTGGCGAAATGATAACCAAGAGAATTATCCCTTGCCTGGATGTGAAAAACGGACGCGTGGTCAAGGGTGTGAATTTTGAAGGCTTAAACGATGTATCCAATCCGGTCAGCCTTGCAAAATACTATAGCGATAACGGTGCAGACGAGCTGGTATTTTATGATATCACTGCTTCCGCAGAGGGCAGAGCCTTGTTTACGGACATTCTCTGCGAAGTGGCGCGCACAATTTTTATTCCGCTCACGGTCGGCGGTGGTATCAATACCGTTGCAGATTTCGACCGTGTATTAAAATGCGGTGCGGATAAGGTCAGCGTCAATTCCGGTGCGATTAAAAATCCGGACTTGATTTATGAGGCGGCAAAGCGCTACGGCAACCAGTGTGTTGTCATTTCCGCGGATGTCAAGCGTGTGGATGGCGTATTTCGTGTGTTTGCCAAGGGGGGCAGAGAAAATACGGGCATGGAAGCGATTTCCTGGATTAAACGCTGCGTGGACAACGGCGCAGGCGAAGTGGTTTTAAATTCCATCGACACCGACGGCGTAAAGCAGGGGTTTGATTTGGAAATGCTCGACGCGGTGTGCAACGCGGTGGATGTACCGGTCATTGCATCGGGTGGCGCAGGCTGCATCGAAGACTTTGTGACACTGTTTAAAACGCTTCCAAAGGTGGATGCGGGGCTTGCGGCTTCCATTTTCCATTTCGGTGAAGTGAAAATCAAGGATTTAAAAGAAGAACTGCGCAAAAACGGCATAGATGTGAGACTGTAAGAGGAGTGTGTTTGAAATGCTGAATATAAACGAACTGAAATTTGATGAAAAGGGTTTGATTCCTGCTGTTGTGGTGGATGCCATCACAAAGAAGGTGCTCACCGTAGCATATATGAACAAGGAAAGTCTGGAAATTTCCATGCAGGAGGGCAAGACCTGCTTCTGGAGCCGTTCCCGTCAGGAGCTCTGGCGCAAGGGTGAAAGTAGTGGCAACTTCCAGCACATTGTTTCCATCACGGCGGATTGCGACAATGATGCCTTGGTGGTGGTTGTGGAAAAGGACGGTCCTGCCTGCCATAAGGGTACGGATTCCTGCTTCACAAACCCGGTCTGGGAGAGCGAAGAACTCCACGAGTTTTCGCTTGAAAGCCTGATGGGAATGCTCATTGGCAGAAAGATTGAGAAAAAGGAAGGCTCTTATACCACCTACCTGTTTGAAAAGGGCATTGATAAGATTTTAAAAAAGGTCGGCGAAGAATGCACGGAGGTTATCATTGCAGGTAAGGCGGACGATAAGAAGGAAACGATTTACGAAATTGCAGACCTTGCATACCATGTAATGGTGCTGATGATTGAAATGGGCATCTCTTTAGAAGACATTCACCGAGAGCTTGCAAGCCGCCACGTGATTGACCATAAGGTAAAGCAGGAGAAGATGACGAAATGATTTTGCGTGATTTTCATATACACACCACGTACTGTGACGGTAGTAATACCGCCGAGGAAATGGTGCTTGCGGCGATCGACAAAGGGATGACACATATCGGTATTTGTACGCATGCGCATACGGCGTTTGACTTAAGATATTGTATCAAGAAAGAAGATATATCTGTATTTCAGGCGGAAATCCGAGCGCTCAAGGAAAAATACAAGGATAAAATTGTGCTTTACTGCGGCGCAGAGCAGGACTATTTCGGTTCAGAGCCGACAGGTGGCTTTGATTATGTGCTCGGCTCGGTACACTATGTCAAAAAAGGCGATGCGTATATTGATGTGGACTGGGATGCAGACTACCTGACAGGCGAGATTGAAAAGCACTACGGCGGCGATGCGCTTGGCTTTGCGGAGGACTATTTTGCCTTGGTCGGCGATGTGCTTCGGGTAACCAATGCCGATATTATCGGTCACTTTGATTTGCTCAGCAAGTTCAATGAAAAGACACTGATTTTCGATGAAAACCACCCGCACTATATCCGCGCATGGCAAGCGGCAATGGATAAGCTTTTGCCGTACGGTAAACCGTTTGAAATCAATACGGGTGCAATTTCGCGCGGCTATCGCACAACACCGTATCCATCCAAAGCGCAGCTAGAATACATTTATAAAAACGGCGGAAAAATTATCTTGTGCAGTGATGCACACAACACAGCCGGTCTGCAGTACCATTACAAAGAAGCGGCAGACTTGGCAAGAAAAATCGGATTTGAAGTATAACAAGAATAAAAAAGAGGCTTTTGCCTCTTTTTTTAGCACTTGCCAAAATCTGTAATCTGTTGTATAATGGTGCGGTATGATTTCGGAAGGATGATTTTATGAATAAGACAAAATTAAAAGGCAATCTGATTTTGTTGCTCACTGCGGTGATTTGGGGTATATCGTTTGTATCGCAGAGAGAGGGCATGGAGTATATTGAGCCGAACACCTTTAACGGTATCCGTACATGGCTCGGTTGCGCGGTGCTGATTCCGTTTGTTCTGTTGCGTGAGCGCAAAAAGAGCGCAGAGGAAAGACAGGCGGAAAAGAAGGGTATAAAAACGCTGTTGCTCGGTGGCGTGATTTGCGGCTGTCTTTTGTGCGCTGCAAGTACGCTTCAGACCTATGGCATGGCAGACCGCACTCTGCAGGCGTGGGGCATGCAGGGCACAACGGCAGGCAAGAGCGGATTTATTACGGCGATGTACATGATTATTGTGCCGTTTCTGGGTTTGCTTTTCAAAAAAAGACCGAGTTGGATTGCGATTGTAAGTGCTTTTATTGCGCTCGGCGGATTGAGTTTGCTTTGCCTAACCGGTGGTGATGCGACGGCACTCAACGGCGGTGATGCGTTGACGCTGATTTGTGCGCTGGTGTTTTCTTTCCACATTCTGGCGATTGACCATTTTTCACCGAAGGTGGATGGCGTAAAGCTGTCCTGTCTGCAATTCTTTGTTTCGGGTGCAATCAATATCATACTGATGTTTGTTTTCGAGCATCCGCAACTTTCGCTGATTTTGCAGTGCTCTACGGCGATTCTGTATTCGGGACTCATGTCCTGCGGTGTAGCGTATACGCTGCAGATTGTCGGGCAGAAATATACCGACCCGACTTCAGCATCCATTTTAATGAGTCTAGAATCCGTGTTTGCGGTGCTTGCCGGTGCGGTACTGTTGCACGAGCGCATGAGCGCGCTGGAAATTATCGGTTGTGTTTTAATGTTTGTGGCGATTTTGCTTGTGCAATTGCCGGAGGATACTTTAAAAAAGAATAGGTAGCCAACAGGGATGCAAAGGATTGCATCCTTTTTCCTTTTATTAACATATTATTGTAAAGTCTCTGTAATTGACCGCCATACGATAATTGTGATATGCTATACATAAGAGAAGTATACCTAAGAGGTTTAAAGGAGGAATACATATGAAAAGAAAGCTTGTTTCGGTTTTGCTTTCTGTGGTTTTGATGGTGAGTTGCGCCTTTTCGGCATCAGCAGCATTTACGGATGTGACAGAAAATACGAAGTATGGTGAAGCGGTAGAGGTTTTGGTTGCTCTTGGTCTTTTGAAGGGCTATGAAGATAACACATTCCGTCCGGACAACACCATTACCCGTGCTGAATTTGCGACGGTGATTACAAGAATGCTTGGTTTGGAAAATGTTGTCGCCGGTGCAAGCGCGGCAAATGTTTTTTCGGATATGAAGGTGGGGAGCAGCGAGCACTGGGCGAGCGGTTATATAAAGATTGCCTATGACTTGGGCATTATCCTCGGTATGGGTGATGGCACATTTGCGCCAGACAATCCCGTGACATATGAGCAGGTAGTGAAAATGTTGGTTTGTGCGCTGGGATACGAAGCAGCGGCAACAGAGTTGGGCGGTTGGCCGGATGGCTATATTGCGCAGGGTGATAGCTTGGGTATACTCAAAGGGCTTGCTGTGGAAAAGACTTCTATGTCTGCATCCCGTGCTATGGTTGCACAACTGTTATATAATGCTTTGGATGTGCATATGGCTGAAAAAAAGTATGGTGGTAGCGTGGAGGTGACAGATAAAACTGTTTTGACCTCCAAGCTCGGTTGTGTAGCATTTAATAATTGTATGATTTCCCAGGTGGATGACACAGATTCAATTACAGACAACGGTATTCGTTTGCGCAACGGAGAATTGGCATTTGCACAATCGAAAGACCCTTTTATCTATACGTCGGTTATGGAAAAGTTAGAGGCAAAGGCATTGCTCGGCAACTATGTCAAGGGATATTATAAGTTGGCTGACGATGATAATGAACCGCATACGTTGATTTACATAGAGCCGGCGAAAAATAAGAGCGAAGAAACGATCGTTTTATCTGAAAATATAGAAAGTTATGATAATTTTGTGCTGTCTTATTATGCGGATGAAGACGACAGTGTTCCGAAGAAAATAGAAATTGATGCACAGGCACAGCTTTTGTATAACGGCAGTATCTATGATTATGTAAGCGGGAGTGCATCTGAAAGGGATTTGTCCAAATGGTTAGATCCGGAAAACACCAATTTTTTAGATGGACAGATACGCTTATTGGAAAATACGGGGGATAAAAAAGTTGATACTGTCTTTATTGAGGACTATGAAACGTATGTTGCTAAGAGCAGAGTAATGACAAATGATAGCATTTCCTCTAACAATTATGTGATTTATGATAATTATGTTTCGGGGAAAAATATTCGTATTGACCCATATTCACCGAGCGTTACGGCAGAGTTTTACAATGGCGCAACAGGCGAAGAAATGTCAATTGAGGATATCAAGGCGATGCATATTATTTCGGTTGCTGCGAATATGGCTAAAACAAAATTTAAGGTTTATATCAGCAATAATACTGTGACGGGAAAAATTGACGAATTTGGGACAGAAAATGAGTACGTAATTGATGGGAAGAGCTATGTAACAACGCAAACCTATGAAGAAATTGTTGCAGCAGGCATCATCCAGCCGAAAATTGGTTTAAAGGGTACTTTTTATCTGGATCATAACGGTCGTGTTTGTGCTGCGAAAATCACGCAGGAGGACGCCGGCGCATATGCGTACGTTACCAATGCAGGCATTGACAATGACCGTGCAATTATAAAACTGATAAATCTGAGTGGTACACCGACCAAGCCGACGAAGGTAAAATGTGCGAAAACGGTCAAGATTAACGGTAGAACTTCTTCTGAGCCACAGGACGTATTGGATGTTTTAGAGGAAACAGCACCAAAAATTGCGTCCAATGCAGATGCAACAAATGCAACATATGCACAGCTGATTCGTTATGTGAAAAATACAGCGGGCGAAATCACGAAAATTACAACTGTGTCTATGCAAGGCAATACAGTGAAGGTTGGCAAAAATGAAGATACGGATAAGCTTGTGACCGGCGAGGAAAAAACACAATATACCTACTCTTCATCCAGCGGTTTTGAAAGTAAGGTGTTTGTAAATTCAAAAACATTGGTACTGGTCGTACCGAATGACCGTCAGGATGACGAGGAATACAAACGTTCTACGGCAACTGCATACTTTAAAACCGGTACAAGATATAATCTTGAAGCGTATGATATCAACAATTCTACAGTAGCAACTGTTGTTTTGGTATACAATGCGGATGAGGTTTCTTTGGAAACTGCCGTAGACTATACGGTGCCGGTATGCATTGTATCAAAAGTATCCAAACGCTTGAGCACCGTTAATGAAGATGACCTGGTATACAGTATTGAGGTTTATGAGAACGGAAAAACGAAGATGTACGAAACAGAGAATGACAGTGCAACATATGCCAATATTAAGGTTGGTGATGTGATTCGTTTCGGCTTGAATTCAGATGGACAGATTAATAAGCTTGGCAGAGCGAATACAGGAACACATGAATTGGATGTTAATGCCCTTGTACCGGAATTTGGATATGATAAGAGCTTGCACAATTCACACGCACAAATGTACAACGAAGGAGAATATTTCTTTAAGACAATTTATGGTACGGTTTCCAGTATTGCGGATGAGTCCGTATTTATTGCGCCGACATTGGTGGACACTACAGGAGAGATACCGGCACTAGACACTTCTGCGGCGGTTGGTTTTAAATTGAGTTCTGCGGTTTATAAGTATCACGTTCGTCTTACGGACAGAGGAACGGAAGTGAATGTGCTTTCGGATTTAAATCTAGTGATTGAATTTGGCGATTTGAAAAATGCAAATGCGACGCATATGTTCGCGCAAGCATATTGCGGTACGTTGAAGGTGCTAGTGGTTGTCGTAGACGAGCGCACAGTTGAATAAGCGAGGTTTAAACATAAAAAACAGTATCCCGTCGGGATACTGTTTTTTTGTGCAAAAAAAGCTTTGAACTTTCTGTAAAAATATTAATTTTACGTTGAAAAATAAAAAAAAATCGTATATAATAAAATTGTGAAAGTATGATGAAGCATAAAGGGAAGTTTGGAGGGTGCCATCGTGACAAATTCAGGATATACAATCGCATTAGAAGCATTGATAGAGGAGTTCCATTTGGAGACCTGCTATCGCGCAAAAAATGCGGCGGATGTAAGGATTGTAAATAGTGAAGTCAATCGTCCGGGCATGCAGATTGTTGGGTTTTATGATTATTTTGAGCCTACACGCATTCAGATTCTGGGCAAGGTTGAAATGTCTTATCTGGACGAGTTTGGCAAGGCAGAGCGTACAGAGTGCTTTGATAAGCTTTTGTCGACAGGGATTCCGATGCTGGTAGTTACGCGTGGTATGGAAGTATTTCCGGAGATGATTGCGATGGCGCAAAAACACGAGATTACCATTTGTCGCACTGGCATGAGTACATCAGGATTTACGGCGGCGCTAATTAGTTACTTGAATTTAAATCTAGCACCGCGTATCACGCGTCACGGCGTGTTGGTAGAGGTGCACGGTGAAGGTGTTTTGATTTTAGGGGAAAGCGGTGTTGGCAAGAGCGAATGCGCCGTAGAGCTTGTAAAGCGTGGACACCGGTTTGTGGCAGATGATGCCGTGGAAATTAAGCGCGTTTCCGATAAAACGTTGCTGGGTAGCGCGCCGGATATTATCCGGTATTTTATTGAGCTGCGCGGTATTGGTATTGTAGACATCCGCCGCCTATACGGTATGGGTGCCGTTAAAGTCTCCGAAAAGATAGATTTGGTGATTCACTTAGAGCCGTGGGAGGATGCAAAGCAGTATGACCGATTGGGGCTTGTAGATGAATACACAAATATTTTGGGTATTCAGGTACCTTCGCTGACCATTCCGGTTCGACCGGGCAGGAATCTTGCGGTTATTGTGGAGGTTGCGGCAATGAATAATCGTCAAAAGAAAATGGGCTACAATGCAGCAAAGGAAATGGATAGCCGGTTGATGGCGGAGTTGGAGAAAAATCAACCAAAGGATATATAAGATTAAGATGAAAAGAAAAAACTTGACGGTGGAATGAAATGTATATAGGTATTGATTTGGGCGGTATGTCTATTAAAGCGGGTCTTGTAAATGAAGCCTATGAAATTGTGCGCACCAAAACAATGCCGACAGGTGCAGAGCGTCATGGTGACGAAATTGCAAAATCCATGGCAGACCTGGCGCGCGCGCTGGCGGAGGAAGCCGGTTTAACGATGCGGGATATTAAATCTGTAGGCATAGGTTGTCCGGGGGCGTGTGTTTCCAAGACCGGTGTTTGCGCATTTTCTGCAAATATTAATTTTCGCGACACGCATATTTGTGAAATAGTTTGCAAAGAACTTGGCGTGCCGGTCTATCTTGGAAACGATGCCAATGTTGCGGCATTTGGCGAGTATAAGGTTATCAAGCAAGATATAGAAAGTCTTTTATTTGTAACGTTTGGCACCGGTGTTGGCGGCGGCATTATTTTAGACGGTAAGATTTACGAAGGGTTTAACGGTGTCGGTGCAGAAATCGGACATATGCAGGTGGTTAAGAACAGTAAACATAAATGCGGGTGCGGCCGCTTTGGTTGTTGGGAAACCGAGGCTTCTGTTTCGGCATTGATTCGTGAGACTAAGAAAGCAATTCAGGCAAACCCGGATTGCGTAATGGCAAAGAGTGTGGAAGGCGATTTGTCTCGTGTAAACGGCAGAACATCCTTTGATGCAGCAAAAGCAGGAGATGCAGTAGCGCAGAAGGTAGTGGATGACTTTATCAGAGCGGTTGGCGAAGGCATATGTTCTATAATTAACATTTTTCAACCGGAAGTGCTGTTAATCGGCGGTGCAATCAGTAAAGAGGGAGACTATCTTTTAGACCCGATTCGCAAGCTTGTGGAGGCAGCTACTTATAGGCATAATGGTGTACATACGCGCATTGCAGCTGCGCAGCTCGGCAATGATGCCGGTATTATTGGTGCAGCACTTTTGGGCGAATAATAAAATTTCAGGAGGCAGATATGTCTTTATCGAATGCATTCAAAGACGTACTTGCAAAAGAGAATATTGAAGCAAAATTTGACGAGCCGATGCGCTTGCATACGGCGTACCAGATTGGCGGCAATGCAGATTGCGTTGTTTTTCCGACCGGCGCAACGCAAATACAGACTGTATTGGAAGCGTGCAGGAAAGAGAATCTTCCGCACTATGTCATTGGCGGCGGAACGAATCTACTTGTCAGCGATGATGGTGTGCGCGGCGTGGTGATTATCTGCGGTAAGAATATGCGTGATATTGAAGTGGATGGATGTCGCGTTCGTGCAGGGGCTGGTGCGCTTTTGAGCCGTGTAGCGCGCGTAGCAGCGGAGCATGGTTTAAGCGGGATGGAGCCGATTTCTGGCATTTTTGGGGCAGTTGGAGGCTCGGTAGCAATGAATGCCGGTGCTTACGGTGGCGAGATTTCGCAGGTACTGGAAAGCGTTACGTATCTGCATCCGATAGATGGCAGTGTGAAAACGTTGCAGGTGGATGCGTGCGCATTTGGTTACAGAAGCAGTATTTTTTTAAAGCATAGCTATATTGTTTTGGAAGCTGTTTTTTGTCTTCAGCAGGGGAATAAGACGGAAATATTAGAGACGATGGCAGATTATGCGAAACGCAGAAGTGAAAAACAACCGTTGGAGTGTCCGAGTTGCGGTTCGGTGTTTAAAAGGCCGGAGGGACATTTTGCCGGCGCACTGATAGAGCAGGCGGGACTGAAGGGTTATCGTATTGGCGGCGCGCAGGTTTCCGAAAAACATGCTGGCTTTATTGTCAACACCGGTGGTGCAACGGCAGCAGATGTCTGTGCGTTAATTCGACACATACAGAAAACAATATGGGAAAAAGACGGTATTGCACTGGAGTGCGAAGTAAAAACACTTGGATTTACGCTTTAGGGAAAAGAGAAAGGGAGGTAAAGAAATGCGTTTTATGATTATAACCGGCTTATCCGGTGCCGGAAAAACACAGGTAATTCGATG
Organism: Clostridia bacterium; assembly: GCA_045537695.1. Taxonomy (GTDB): domain Bacteria; phylum Bacillota; class Clostridia; order UBA1381; family UMGS1253; genus RGIG2041. The sequence goes on from JAZSQB010000038.1 coordinate 28,588, forward strand.
TTTGGAGGATATGGACTTTTACTGTATTGATAATATGCCGCCGGCATTGATTCCAAAGCTGGCTGAGATTTTCTATGCCTCGAATGGTAAGATAGATAAGGTTGCTATGGTGGTGGATATCCGTGGCGGCGATATGTTTTCGGAGCTGTTTAATGAGCTGAACGCCTTAAAGGCGTCCGGATACAGCTATGATGTGTTGTTTTTGGATGCGACAGATGAAGTGCTTGTTAAGCGATATAAGGAAACGCGCAGAATGCATCCGCTTGCGCGCGACGGCAGACTGATAGACGCGATTAAAAAAGAACGAGAAATTTTAGATTATGTTAAAAACAAGGCAAATCATATTATAGATACTTCGAATTTGAGCACAACACAACTCAAAGAAACAGTGCGCGAGATTGCATCGGATGGAAACGCGGAGCGTTCTATTTTGATAAATGTTACATCCTTTGGCTATAAATATGGTATTGTATTGGATGGAGACTTGATATTTGATGTGCGCTTTCTGCCAAATCCGTATTATATGGATAGCCTAAAGCACCATACAGGCTTGGAGGAATGTGTTTCGTCGTATGTGCTTAAGTTTGAGCAGACACAGACATTTTTGGAAAAGCTCAAGGATATGGTGTCATATTTGATTCCGTATTATATTGAAGAGGGAAAAAGTCAGCTTGTGATCGGTATCGGCTGTACTGGTGGACATCATCGTAGTGTCACATTGGCGATGGAACTGTACCGATTTTTGAAAGAAAATGGATATAATGCTGTCGTAACACACAGAGATATTCAGCGAGAGGTTTAAAACAATGACGTTTTCTACTGAAACGAAAAATTTATTATGCAAAATGGAAGCTGACATATGGTGCTGCAAGCGAAGCGAGCTTGCAGCCCTTGTTTGCTTTGCCGGTGCATTGCGCAAAGATGGACTGAAAATAAACATTGAAAATCAAAATATTGCAGACCGCATTTTTCGATTGATGCAGGAGGTTACTTTGTCGGATGGGGTGATTTTGGAAAAACCCCAAAAGAGCGGCGGTTGGTATACAGTTACCCAACAGGATAAAGCACAGGTAACCCAATTAGTAAAGGCATTGGAGCTGACAGCGGATTTTTTACCGAGGCTTTCTATCCTGGATAACGCTTGTTGCAGAGCAAGTTTTTTACGTGGTGCATTTTTAGGGGGCGGTTCTGTTGCGGACCCTGAGAAAAATTATCACCTGGAGTTTGTTACGACTAATGCCGAATTAGCGGAACTGTTTGTCCAATTGCTTGCAAGCTGTGGATTTATTGCAGGAAAGACGGCACGCAAAAATCATTTTGTTGTATATCTAAAAGACAGCGAGGCGATTGCCGAGTTGCTTGGCTGGATCGGTGCCGGAACAACAATGATGAATTTTTATAATATTAAAATAGAGAGAGAGCTTCGCAATCGCGTGAACCGGCAAGTCAATTGCGACAGTGCCAATCTAACAAAAACAATGGATGCGGCACAAAAGCAATTGGATGCGATTCGTAAGATAGAGCGTGTTATCGGCTTAGAGGTGTTGCCGCCGCAGCTATGCGAGATGGCAAAGGCACGTTTGGAAAATCCAGAACTTGCACTGAAGGATTTGGCGTTGGTGCTTTCGCCGCCGATTGGGAAATCCGGCGCAAATCACCGGTTGTCGAAATTGATGGAAATTGCAGAAAGTTTATAATAGTTAGTACGCACTAACCATAGATAGAGGGTAAAACTATGATAGAAACCATTCGATTTACACACTTACATGTACATACGGAATATTCTTTGCTCGATGGTGCTGCATCGCTAAAAAAACTGGTCGAGACAGCGAAGCAAATGAATATGGATGCCATTGCAATGACGGATCACGGCGTTATGTATGGTGCGATTGATTTTTATAAAGCGGCGATGGCAGAGGGGGTTAAGCCGATTATCGGCTGTGAGGTCTATGTATGCCCGCGTACCCGCTTTGATAAGTCCCATGAGGGGGACGCGCGCAATCATCATCTTGTTTTGCTGTGCAAAGATAATATTGGTTATCAGAATTTGATACAGATGGTTTCGGATGCATTTACGGAAGGGTTTTATTATAAGCCACGCGTGGATAAAGAGCTTTTAGAACGCCATCACGAAGGATTGATTTGCTTGTCGGCTTGTCTGGCGGGGGAATTGCCAAGCTTGCTTTTGGATGGCAACTATGAAGCGGCGAAACAAACGGCGCTATATTATCAGTCGCTTTTTGGCAAAGAAAACTATTATATTGAATTGCAGGACCATGGGTTGGAGGAGCAGAAAAAAACCAATCCGGCGTTGGTGCGTCTGGCGCGCGAAATAGAGGCGCCGCTTGTGTGCACAAACGATCTGCACTATATCCGCCGTGAGGATGCAAAGTATCAGGATGTTTTGATGTGCATTCAGATGGGAAAAACGGTGGAAGATCCGGATCGTATGCGTTTTGGTTCGAATGAATTTTATTTAAAGAGCGGCAGCGAAATGGCAGAACTGTTTTCCTGGGTGCCGGAGGCGGTGGAAAACACAAATAAAATTGCAGAGCGCTGCAATGTAACCTTTGATTTTGACAAAGTACATTTGCCGAAATTTGATGTGCCGGAGGGTTATACCTCTTATGCGTATTTGGAGAAACTGTGCCGCGACGGATTGGCGAAGCGGTACAAGGAAATAACGAAGGTGCATACCGATCGCTTAGAGTATGAGCTTAGCGTAATATCCTCCATGGGGTATGTAGACTACTTTTTAATTGTATGGGATTTTATTAAATTTGCCAAGGATAATGGCATTGCGGTTGGACCGGGCAGGGGCTCCGGCGCTGGAAGTATTGTCGCATATACGTTGGATATTACTACGATTGACCCATTGCGATACAATTTGCTTTTTGAACGATTTTTGAATCCGGAACGCATAAGCATGCCGGATATTGATACGGACTTTTGTATTGAACGTCGCGGCGAAGTGATTGATTATGTCAATCGAAAATACGGCGCAGACCGCGTAGCACAAATTATCACTTTTGGTACGCTTAAGGCGCGCGCGGCAATTCGTGATGTGGGCAGAACGATGAATATACCGCTGCCCACCGTGGACAAGGTGGCAAAACTGGTGCCGACGGATTTGAAAATGACGATTCGCAAGGCGCTTGATATCAATCCGGAGCTTTCGAATTTGTATGATGCGGAAGATACTATTAAAGACCTTTTGGATACAGCAATGGCGATTGAAGGATTGCCGCGACACAGCGGTGTGCATGCAGCGGGGGTGGTTATCTCAGGGAGGCCGGTTTCACAACATGTGCCGCTGCAGTGTGCAAAGGATGTTATCACTACACAGTACCATATGGACAATTTAAGCGACCTTGGTTTGCTGAAAATGGATTTTCTTGGTTTGCGCAACCTAACTGTTATTGCGAATGCCGTGGAAAATATACAAAAAACCAAAGGAATTACGGTGGATTTAGCTGCATTGGATTACACGGATACTGAGGTATTTGAATTGATTTCTTCCGGCGAGACCTCCGGCATTTTTCAGCTGGAAAGCGGGGGCATGCGTGAGTTTATGAAGGAATTGCGCCCAAGCTCGTTGGAAGATATTATTGCGGGTATTTCCCTGTATCGACCAGGTCCGATGGAACAGATTCCGCGCTATATCAAAAACAAAAACAATCCGGAAAAAATCACGTACAAACATCCGATGCTGGAGTCAATTTTGGATGTGACTTACGGTTGTATTATTTACCAGGAGCAGGTATTGCAGATTGTGCAAAAGCTTGCGGGGTATTCGCTCGGTAAGGCGGATTTGCTGCGCCGTGCAATGAGCAAGAAAAAACACGACGTAATGGAAAAAGAACGTCTCCACTTTATATACGGTCAGAAGGATGGTGACGGCAATACTATTATTGAAGGTGCCATCAGCCGCGGTATTTCTGAAGAGGTAGCTAAGAGCATTTTTGATGAAATTATGGACTTTGCAAGTTATGCATTCAACAAATCGCACGCGGCGGCGTATGCGGTTGTGGCATATCAGACGGCGTACCTGAAAGCGTTTTATCCTGCTGAATATATGGCAGCGTTGATTAGTAGTACAATGAGTGATACGGATAAAACGGTTGGCTATGTTTTAGAATGTGAGCGCTTGGGTATTCGTATTTTACCACCGGATGTCAACAAGAGCTTCTATGGGTTTACGGTGGAGAATGGCAATATTCGTTTTGGTTTAGAGGCAGTAAAAAATGTTGGTCATAAGCTGCTGGTGCAGATTGCACAGGAGCGTGAAAACCGCGGTGCATTTATAAGCTTTACAGATTTTGTAGAGCGTATGATGCAAGGGGATTTGAATAAACGATCCCTTGAAAATCTGATTCGTTGCGGCGCATTTGACGCATTGGGGCAAACGCGCGCGACTTTAATTGGCGTGTATGACCAATTGGTTGGTACGATTAGCGCAGGGAACAAGGATGTGCTGGATGGTCAGTTATCCATTTTTGATGACGAGCCGGCGCAGGCAAGTCGGGATGCGTTTGTCCAGCTGCCTGAATATGATAAGCGTGATTTGTTGGCAATGGAGAAGGAAACCATTGGCCTTTATTTGTCCGGACACCCGCTTGATGACTATAAAGAGGTGATTTCTCGTTTTTCCAATGCCAATATCGGAGAGATTAATGCCCTGGCGGTGCAGGAGGAAAGTGGAGAATATGCCATTGTCGAAGGCGGACGCTTTAAAGATGGTGATTTTGTTACCATTGGTGGCATTATTACGGCGCGCCGGAATAAAACGACAAAGAATGCAACCATGATGGCCTTTTTGCGATTTGAGGATTTATACGGCAGTCTGGATGTCATTGTATTTCCAAAAAAGTATGAAATGTGTGCATCATTGATTAATGAAGATGAGATTGTGTTTATCAAGGCACGCGTCAGCCTGCGGGAAGATGAGGCACCGAAATTGATTTTGGAAAATATTACCCCCATGCAAAGTATTATGGATACACAGAATACAACAAAGCTGTATATCAAAATCAGGGTGGGGAATGAAACACGGTGGAATGAAGCGAAGCGAATTTTAAGCACGCACCGCGGTGAAGTACCTGTATGTATATTTTTTGAAAAAACGAGCGAAATTAAATGTACCAACCGCGAATTATGGTGTGATGCTTCACCAACCTTAAATCAAGCGCTTAGTGCGTTGTTTGGCGAGGAATGTATCAAGTATAAATAATAAGTTGCAATTTTACCGGAAATAGTGTAAAATGTAAAAAAATAGCCGAAAGCGAATAGTTCCCACCAAAATCTGCCTTTGAAAATGGTGGTTCGGATTAAACACTTTTGGCTTAGGTAAAAATTCACACTACAAGGAGATTGTACGTATGTGGACAGTGATTTATATTGCAAAAAGCAAAGCAACGGCGAAGCGGTTGAAAGAGCTTTTGGCACAGAAGGACATTCTTGTTCGTTTGCACCCATTGTATGATGCGAAGGCAGCAGAGGATGGCAGCATTGAGGTGTTGGTCCCGGAATCCGAGGTTGCGCAAGCGCATGAGATTATTATTGATGCGGATTTTTAAATTGGAGGCAGTAGTGTGGGACAGATTAAAAAAATCGGCGTATTGACTAGCGGTGGTGACGCACCGGGTATGAATGCAGCGGTACGAGGCGTTGTACGCACGGCTGTATATAATGGCATAGAGGTTATGGGTATCCGTAAGGGTTATAACGGTTTGATTAATGGGGATGTTTTTGCGATGAACGCGCGAAGCGTTTCCGAGACACTGCAGCGTGGCGGAACCATTCTGCAGACGGCAAGATGTAAGGAATTTGCAACCGAAGCGGGCGTGGAGCGCGCGGCAGAGATTGCAAAAATTTTTGGACTGGACGGCTTGGTTATTATCGGCGGTGACGGATCCTTCCGCGGCGCCTGCGATTTGGCAAAGGCGGGCATTAAGACAATTGGTATACCGGCGACGATTGACAATGATATCGGTTGTACGGAGTATTGTATTGGTTATGATACAGCGCTCAACACGGTAAAAGATGCGATTGACAAAATTCGTGATACCGCATCAAGCCATGAACGCAGCTCTGTCATTGAGGTTATGGGTAGAGATGCAGGTTATATTGCGGTTATGGCAGGTATTTCCTGTGGTGCAGAAGCCGTGATTATTCCCGAAAAGGAATATAATTTTGACGAAGATGTGCTTCGTCCGATTATTGAAGGTAAACATCGTGGAAAGAGTCATTATTTGATTATTGTAGCGGAAGGTGTCGGCGGTGCTCTGGAGATGGCGAAAGAGATTGAAAAGCGTACCGGCATAGAAACAACGGCAACAATTTTGGGGCACATTCAGCGCGGTGGTTCGCCGACGGTGGATGACCGTGTATATGCAAGTGAAATGGGCTTAAAAGCTGTAGAAGCATTGATGGACGGGAAATCGAATCGCCTGATTGTTATGCAGGACCATAAAATTACGGATATTGATATTGAAGAAGGTCTTGCAATGAAAAAGGAAATGAACCCAGCTTTGATTCGTTTGTGCAAAATTATGAGCTGGTAATGGGGGAGCCGAGATGAGTATACCAAACATACTGTCCAGCATCCGACTTTGTCTGATGCCGGTGTTTCTACTGGTATATATGATGCCGGTGGATGGAGCACAGTATTATGCGATGGCGGTATTGATTGTTGCATTTATTACGGATGTGCTGGATGGTTACATTGCAAGAAAGTTTAATATGGTTACCAATTTGGGAAAGGTGCTTGACCCGATTGCGGATAAAGCAATGCAGCTGACAACGTTGATTTGTCTTGCTTTTCATTCGCACTACGCCATGGTTTGGGTTGTGATTTTGGTCGGTATCAAGGAAATCTTGCTCGGTATTGGTGCATTGGTGCTTTACAAAAGCGGTATCGTGACACAGGCGAATTGGTTTGGTAAGGTTTCCAGCTTTGTCAGCTTTTTATGCACACTGGTGCTTATTTTTCCGCGTGTGATACCATTGGCGGAGATTGCAGCATTTTGGTTGTGTTTGGCAATTGTGCTTGTGAACATTATAGCACTGCTTTCCTATATCGTTGCTTACATAAATTATCAAAAGCAATTAAAAGTGAAGCAATAACGTGGTCAAGAGAATTTCTTGAGAATAGTTTAAATGGGTTGAAACCATGGAACTGCAACAATTTGTCCATACAAAACAAAAAAGAGTACCTACGGTATCTATATTAATTTTAAGCAACATACGGACTGCGTTTTTCAAGTGAGGTCCGTTTTGTATTATGTGGTATTTTTATATTTTCTAGGCATAGTTTAAGACCTTCTACTGTATTTTATTCTACAACAAAAGGTCTTTTTTTTGTCTGTTTTTACTGGGTCTGTTCACTCAGATCTTCGCTCTTTTATTACACATCTTTCGGTAAAAACGTATTTAGCTCACCCAAATGCGCAGACAAGTTATACGCAACTAACTTTGATTTGTTATCTCCGTCGTATTCTACAATCGTTACGGATGCGTTATTCACCCAATTTGTCTTATGCATATCACAAAGCGAAATGTTGTTCCAGATGCAGCTCATTACACGCACCGGTGTTGCGTGCGTAGTAATCAGAATATGCTTGCCGCGGTTTTCCTCTACGATGCGTAGCACCTCCTGATTTATACGCGCCTGCAATTCCCTCACGCTTTCGCCGCCCGGGCACGTGGCATTGCCGATATCATTTAACCAAACCGAAAATTCTTCGGGGTAGTGCTTGATAATTTCTCTGTATACAACCCCTTCATATGCACCACCGTTGATTTCACGAAGCGCCTTTGTTAGGTTCACCGACAGCCCTTTGCGTTTTGCCGTATGCTCCGCCGTCTGAAATGCGCGGTTTAAATCACTGCTAAAAATTACATCAATTGGATAAGCATCCAAAAATCTTGCCGTACACTCCGCCTGCGCATGTCCTTTTTCCGTTAAATCAAAGTTGATATGGCCATTAAATTTTTCTTCTAGATTGCCCATGCTTTCCCCGTGACGCACAAAATACAATCTCGTCTTCAATTTATTTTCCTCCTGCGTCCTTATTCTTCCGTAACAATAGTGATGCTGGCGCTGGCACCAATTCTTTCTGCACCAGCTTCCATCATCGCAATCGCATCTGCTCTGGTGCGGATACCGCCAGACGCCTTTACCTTTGCTACATCTCCGACGCATGCTTTCATGAGCTGCACATCCGCAACCGTCGCGCCGCCGCTACCAAAACCTGTCGAGGTTTTAACAAACGCCGCACCTGCTCGAAGAGCCAGGGCGCACGCGCGTTTTTTCTCTTCCTCTGTCAAATAACAGGTTTCAATAATCACTTTCACAAGCGCCGGCGCAGATGCGGCAACCACCGCGCGAATGTCTGCCTCCACATCGGCATTTCTGCCTTCGCGCAAAGCACCGACATGGATAACCATATCAATTTCCTGCGCACCGTTTTCCACCGCTTCTTTGGCTTCAAAGGCCTTTGCCGCGCTCGTCATTGCACCGAGCGGAAAACCTACAACACAGCAGGTTTTTACATCGCTACCGCGCAGGGCATTTGCCACGGTTTTGGCATAGCAGGCGTTAACACATACAGAAGAAAATCCGTATGTTTTTGCTTCTTCACACAAACGAAGCACATCCGCCGTTGTTGCATCTGCCTTTAAAATAGTATGATCAATTATTTTGTTGATTTGCATTTTCTTTTTCCTCCCCTGTTTTGCTCAATGTTTCTGTTTCAAAATCATAAATATATGCTGTTTTGGAGATCACGCTTGTGCCCTCATATACTTTATTTTCAATAATAAGTTGTAGTGGCTGCGCTTTATTTGTGCGTAGGCTGACCAAAATATTTTCCCCTTCTATGCTGTAAGACGTTTCCGCAAGCGACACAATCTGCCCCGTCTCTGTACCGCCATCCCGCAAATTCACTGGACACAAAAGCACTTCCTTTTCCCGCTTGAGTAGCACCCACGCAAGGTCAGTATAGTCTACATTTGCCGTCGGCAAAATAACGGCATTGCTCGTTTGCTCTTCGAAAAACCGAAAAAATACACCTGCCTCTTTCCCATAGCCAAACAAACTGCCTATGTAACCGCTCTCTGTCTCCAAATAGCCGTTAAAAAGCATATACGGATATGCCGTCTTTGTCTCTACGACAGAAAAACGCCATGCCCCTTCAATTTCATTTAAACGCTTGATTTCCTCACCTGTTTTATATAAAATCTCGGTATTTTGCCCGACAATGTTGTAGTAGAAATCCCCCTCTGCACTATGTGCAAACACAACACCGATTTCTTCCTCTACATCTTCTTGCACAACATTTACAGGTGTCTTTGGTTCAGGCGCTGAACCACACGCGCACAATCCCCAAATACCGCTAAGGCATAACACCAGTAAATATACGTTCTTCAACTTCGCTCCTCCAATCCAAAACTTCTTTTTACCCATACCTATATAATATACGAAATTTGCCAAAAAGAAAACAGGTTTTTTATTTTTTAAGAAATTTTTAACAATTCAAGAATGTATTGACTTTTCAGGTAGATGTGGTACAATACTTTTTAGCACTCGACATTTGAGAGTGCTAAATTAGAAAGGGAGGAATGTACAATGGCAAAAAAACTGTTCAAATCCGAATCCAAGCGACTTTTGGATATGATGATTCATTCTATTTATACGCACAAAGAAATTTTTCTGCGCGAGTTGATTTCCAATGCAAACGATGCGATCGACAAGCTGTATTACTTATCCTTGCAGGATGAAAATATTGAGTTCAACCGCGAAAACTTCTATATCCGTATAGACGCCGACAAGGAAAAGAAGCTCCTGACCATCACAGATACCGGTATCGGTATGGACGAAAAAGAGCTGGAGGAAAACCTTGGCACAATTGCAAAAAGCGGTTCTCTCGCTTTCAAGAAGGAAAACGAGCTTGATGAAGACATCGATATTATCGGTCAGTTCGGCGTCGGCTTTTACTCTGCATTTATGGTGGCTGATTGCGTAACGGTTGTAACGAAAAAATTTGGCACTGACCAGGCGTATATGTGGCAATCCACCGGCGCAGACGGGTACGAAATTACATCGTGCGACAAAAAGGAGCACGGCACACAGATTACACTTTCCATCAAAGCAGATACAGAGGACGAAAAATATAGCCGCTACTTAGAGAGCTATACGCTTCGCCAGTTAGTAAAGAAGTATTCTGACTATATCAAGCACCCGATTAAAATGGACGTGGAGAAATCCCGCAAAAAAGAGGGTAGTGAAAATGAATACGAAAGCTACAGCGAGGAAGAAGTATTAAACAGCATGGTGCCGCTCTGGAAAAAGGCAAAAAGCGAAATTTCCGAGGAGGAATACCACGGCTTTTATCGCGACAAATTCTTTGATTTTGAACCGCCGGCAAAAATCGTGCACACCAGTGCGGACGGTCTTGTCAGCTACACAGCGCTGTTATTCATCCCGAAACATGCCCCGTTTGATTACTATACTAAGGAGTTTAAAAAAGGTTTGGAGCTTTATTCCAACGGCGTGTTGATTATGGATAAGTGTGAAGATTTACTCCCAGATTGTTTCGGTTTTGTTCGTGGCTTGGTCGATTCTGCTGACCTTTCATTAAACATTTCCAGAGAAATGCTCCAGCACGACCGCCAGTTAAAGGCAATTGCCGCAAATCTGAAGAAAAAAATCAAATCCGAGCTGTTGTCTATGCTCAAAAATGACCGTGAAGCATACGAAGAATTCTATACCGCCTTTGCGCGTCCACTCAAGTTTGGCATCTATGACAACTACGGTATGGAAAAGGAATTTTTGCAGGATTTGATTTTGTTTACCACCTCCAAGGAAAAAAAGCTCGTTTCCTTAGATGAATATGTGGAGCGCATGGCGGAAGGACAGGATTGCATCTACTATGCAGCCGGCGATTCCGTGGACAAAATTGACAAGCTGCCCCAGGTAGAAGCCGTACGTGAACAGGGCTATGAAATTTTGTATCTGACCGAAGATGTGGACGAATTTATGATGAAAATCATGCAGTCCTACAAGGAAAAAACATTCAAATCAGTCTCGGACGCTGATATTAAAACGGGTAGTGAAGAAGAGCAAACAAAGGAAACGGAGGCAAATGAAAGCAATAAGGCTTTACTTTCTGCTATTAAAGAAGCACTTAATGGTAAGGTTGAAGAGGTAAAAGCGACCGCACGCTTAAGAAGCCATCCGGTATGCATTTCCAGCATCGGCGATATTTCCATTGAAATGGAAAAAGTGTTAAATCAGATGCCGAATGACCAAAATGTAAAAGCGCAGCGTATGCTGGAAATCAATATGCGTCATCCGCTATTTGCAAAGCTGCAATCGCTTTTGGAAACCGATAAAGAAAAAATCTCCAAATATGCCGGTGTGCTTTATACTGCTGCACAGCTGATAGAAGGCATTGCGCCGGAAGACCCGGTTGCCTTTACAAATGATATGTTTGAACTGATGAACTAATTATTATGACCCCCAAACGTTAGCTTTTTGACCTAACGCTTGGGGGTCGACCCACATTATAGGGGTGTTTTGTCTATTGCACGTTTTTGCTGTTTCTGTTCATTTTCATTTAATTTTTTCCGTTTTATCCATCATCAGCTCTGCAAAGATGCCGTAGCCGCGGGTGGGGTCATTGACAAACACATGCGTCACTGCACCGATAAGTTTGCCGTCCTGTAGAATGGGTGAGCCAGACATGCCTTGAACGATACCCCCGGTCAATTCCAATAATTCAGGGTCTGTCACATGTAGCACCATACCCTTTTCGTCGCTCGCAGAGGTTAAAACGCGTTCGATATACACAGAAAATTCCTTTGCGTTTTTGCCATCCGGTGCAAACCGGAGCTTTGCTTCGCCTTCGCGGATTTCAAAGCGGCTTGCGACGGGAACGGCCTTGGCGGACGGGGTTTGCTTTGCGCTCCATATGCCATAGATGCCTGCGGCAGAGTTGGACAAAATGCTACCGTACACACCTTCTGCAAACGCGCCGCAAAGCTGTCCGGGAGATCCTTTTTGTCCTGGGGTGATGCCGGTAATTTCACAAGGAGAAATACTGCCGTCGAGCACCGATAAAAGCTGGGCGGTGTCGATGTCGGCGATGCCGTGTCCGAGCGCGGCATATACGCCTTTGTCGGGTCGCACAAAGGAGAGTGTGCCGAGTCCGGCGGTACTGTCACGGACCCACGCGCCAATTTTGATGCCGTTTGCTGTTTGTACCGGCGAAAGGGTCAGCGTATATTTTTCGCCGGCACGCACATATTCTATAGTGACATCGGCATTTCCATTTTGCGCAAGCATATCAGAAAAATGGTCGGCATCAATAATTTTTTGCCCATTTAACCGCAGCAGCACATCGCCGACCTGCATACCTGCATTTTTTGCCGGAGAGACGCTTTTGCCCTCTGTGTCCGTTATATTTGTGAGAGCAACGGTCAGCACGCCATCGGTGTAGATGCGTATGCCGAGGCTTTCGCCACCCGGCAACACATACCCTTCTTCATATACGCTGACGGTGACTTTTTTGAGCGGCAGGACGCCTAAAAGTTTAACGTCTACTTCATAATCACCGACGGTACTGGTATCCAGCAAAAAGTCTTCCGGTACAGCTTGCTCGTTTGCGCGGTACACCGCTTTTGTGCGTGCATGCAAAGGCAGATGGCTATGTGGCAGTGCGACTTTTGCATTTTGCGAAACGCAGAGCCGGTCCGGCAGCGCGCGGTACAGCGAAAGACCGTGCAGGGCAAACGGAGAGAGCAACAGTGCTGTGATGCAAAGGCAGGAAAGCAGCCGTTTTAAGCGCATATTTATCACTTCCTGCACAAAAATTTGAAGCAAATTTGCTTCGGTTTTAATGTAACCGCAAAGCTTGTAATCTATGAGTTATAAAACATTGAAAATGACCGAGTTTTTGCCAAACTTGACAAAAACGGAAGGAATGATGTATAATGTAATAAGAAAAATCTTCAGGGATGGGTGCAATTCCCTACCGGTGGTAAAATTTGGTGATCAAAAAAGACCGGAACGCAACAAGGTGCATCTTGTTGTTCATTTCGAACCTTTTTCCTTTATCAAAAAAGCCCACGAGTCGTTTTGACTGATTCGGTGCAAATCCGAAGCCGACGGTACAGTCCGGATGAAAGAAGATGTATGGTCTTTTTTTCGTTTGCCCTGTGATTTTTCAGGGTTTTTTAATTTCCGATATTTTCCGGAAAAGGCGAAAGGAGACATAAAACAATGAAAAAAATCACAGTTCGGAATTTAACGGTGACAGCAATGCTGTCTGCAGCGGCGGGCGTGTTGATGCTTTTGCATATCAATTTGCCGTTTTTGCCGTCTTTTTTGTCTTTTGACGTTGCGGATTTGCCGCCGCTTCTGGCGAGCTTCGCGCTCGGTCCGATGTACGGCATTATCGTATGTTTTATGAAAAATATTTTGCATATTATGATGCATTCTTCGCACACGATGGCGGTGGGCGAGCTTTCTAACTTTATTTTGAGCAGTGCATTTGTATTTACAGCAGGTATGATTTACAAAAATCATAAAACGCGCAAGGGAGCAATTATCAGTGCCATCAGCGGCGCCGGTGCGTCGGCGGTGCTGGGCGTTTTTTCCAATTATTTTTTGATTTATCCGCTTTACGGTTTGGTGTATCATTTTAGCAGGGAGACGATTTTGGGTATGTATCAGGTGATTTTGCCGTCGGTGGACAATATGTGGCAGGCGTTGGTGATTTTCAATCTGCCGTTTACATTTATAAAAGGACTTTGCAGTGCGGTGATTGCTTTTGTGATTTACAAGCCGCTTTCGCCGGTTTTGAAAGGAAAAATTCAATAGGAATGAGGAACAAGTATGAAAATTATTTTGGATGCGATGGGCGGCGATGCATCGCCGAAGGCGCAGATTGAAGGTGCGCTTCGCGCTGTGCGTGAATTGGGCGTAGAGGTATGTCTGGTAGGCGACAGCGGTTTAATCGAAGGACATATCGATGCGATGGGCGAAACCATACCGGCAGGCTTGACGATTCAGCACGCGTCGGAGGTCATTACTAATGATGAGGACCCAGCGTTTGCGCTGCGTAAAAAGAAGGATGCGTCTATCGTCGTTGCGGCAAATATGCTCAAAAACGGAGACGGTGATGCGCTGGTTTCCACCGGTTCTACCGGCGGGGTGCTTTGTGCAGGACTGCTGATTGTCGGCAGAATCAAGGGTGTGCTGCGTCCGGCATTGGCGCCGGTATATCCGACAGATACGGGCTATGGCGTTTTGATTGATTGCGGCGCAAATGCAGATTGCAAGCCGCAGTATCTGGCGCAGTTCGGCGTAATGGGTAGCATTTATGCCAGTGCGGTGCTCGGCAAAAAGGATGCGAAGGTGGCGCTGATTAATAACGGTGCAGAAGCGCATAAGGGCAGCGCGCTTTATAAGGAAGCGCATGCGCTTTTAAAGGAAGCGCCAATTCATTTTATCGGTAACATTGAAGGCAGAGACGTGATGAGCGGCAATGCAGATGTTGTTGTGTGCGACGGCTTTACGGGCAACGTTATGCTGAAGGTCATCGAAGGCGTATCGCACACGCTGCTTAAAAACATCAAGAGCGCTTTGCTGGGCTCACTGAAAACAAAAATCGGTGCGCTGCTTTCGAAGGATGCGTTTGCGGTGCTGAAAAAGAAGATGGATTATTCCGAGCACGGCGGTGCGCTTTTATTGGGGACAAAGTATCCGGTGATTAAAGGGCATGGCTCGTCGGATGCAAAAGCGGTTTTTTTCGCGATTCGTCAGGCACAGCGCATAGTGGAAGCGAATGTAGTGCAGCGCATTGCGGGAGATATTGAAAAAATGCAGCCGGAAGAGGCATAATTGCATTAAAACACATAAAAATTTTAAAAAAACTTGACAAAAAGCTCCATATTTGGTATATACATTAAATAAAGATGCTTTGGCATCGCAGTACAGCATAAAAATGGAGGCGAATAATCATGACTTTTGATAAGATTCAGGAAATTATTGCTGAGCAACTCGGCATTGATGCGGATTCTATTACGATGGAATCGTCTTTTGTGGATGATTTGGGCGCTGACTCGTTAGATATTGTTAGCTTGATTATGGCAATGGAAGAAGAGTTTGGTGTTGAATTTGCGGAAGAGGACGCAGATAAGATTAAGACGGTGGGCGACGCTGTCAATTATATTGCCGACTAAAAACGAAAAGCAAAGGATTTCCGGTCCTTTGCTTTTTTATTTTTTTAAGGGAGAGCGGAGAAAATGGACATAAACAGAATTGCAGCATTTGAAAAAGAAATCGGGTATACATTTAACGATAAGGCACTTGTATGGCGTGCCTTGTCGCATTCTTCCTACGCAAATGAGCGCAGCTTGGACAAAACCATGTGCAATGAGCGTCTGGAATTTTTGGGCGATGCCATTGTGGATATGGTGACCAGTGCGCGACTGTATGAAATGATGCCGGACAGCCAGGAAGGCGTTTTGACCAAAACCCGTGCATCCGTCGTGTGCGAACAGTCCTTTGCAAAGCTTGCCGGTGCGATGCACTTTGGTGAGTACATCCTTTTGGGCAAAGGGGAAGAGTCGACCGGCGGCAGAACGCGCGCATCCGTGCTGGCGGACTGCTTTGAGGCGGTTATTGCGGCAATTTATTTAGACGGCGGCTTTGCGGCGGCATATGCGTGGATTGAAGCGCATTTGCGCACGGCGATTTTAGAGGCAAGTGTCGGTAAAACGGCGAAGGATTTTAAAACGCTACTGCAGGAAACAACACAAAAGGGCAAGGATGGGCGCGTGACTTATAAATTGTCCGGTGAAGAAGGTCCGGATCACGCCAAGGTTTTTACGGCGCAGGTTTTTGTGGATGATGTGTATATGGCGGAGGGCAAGGGCACAAGCAAAAAGGACGCGGAGCAGGCGGCTGCCGGCGCTGCACTGAAAAAGCTTGGGCATGCGTAGGCGCGGCAGAAAAGTAAATATTCCTGTTTTTGTACCGCATTTGGGTTGTCCGCATCAGTGTAGTTTTTGTAATCAAAAAACGATTACCGGCAGTGTAGCGGATGTGACGGCACAAACCGTCATAAATACGGTGGATGCGGCGTTCGAAACATTAAAGGGTGAAAATGCGCAGATAGAGATTGCCTTTTTCGGCGGCAGCTTTACGGCGATTGATGCTGTCTTGCAGGAGACGTTGCTTGGCGCGGCGAAAGGATATTTAGGCAGCGGAAAAGTTGACGGTATCCGGATTTCCACGCGACCAGATTGTATAGATACGGTTGTGGTAGAGCGGCTCTTGCGTTATGGGGTGACCAGTGTGGAGCTCGGTGTGCAATCTTCGGATGCGCAGGTGCTTGCGAAAAATAAACGCGGACATACTTTTGCGGACGTAGAACGTGCTACAGCACTTTTGAAACAAGGTGGCTTTGAAATCGGCCTGCAGATGATGCTTGGGCTTTTGGGATCAGACCATGAAAAAGATGTACAAACGGCGCGAGATATTGCGGCACTTCGACCAGATACGACGCGGATTTATCCAACGGTGGTTTTGGAAGGTAGTCCGCTTTGTGATTTATACAGAAACGGAGACTATATACCGCTGACGGTGGAAGAGGCAGTGGAGCGCGCGGCGGATGCCTATGCGATTTTTAAGGCGTGCGGTGTGCGTGTATTGCGTATGGGGTTAATGGAAACAGATTCCCTTGCGGACGGCTTTGCGGCAGGTCCGCGGCATCCGGCATTTGGCGAGCTGGTGTTTTCGAGGCTGTATCGGCGGAAAATGCAGAATGCACTTGTGGGAAAACAAGGCGGAGAATGTATGTTTTATGTGCATCCTTCGGAGGTTTCCAAGGCTTTGGGCAACAAAAAAGAAAATAAAGAGCGGATTTTTCGTGAACAAGGTGTAAACATTCGGATAAAAGCGAATGAAACAGTTGAATCTGGCGAAATTTTATGGTAAGATATTCTTATGATATAAAGGGTATTTTGCCATTTTTTATAGGGAGTACGGCAAACAGATAAGGGGAGAAAGGCTTTGTATTTAAAAAGCATAGAGCTTGTAGGCTTTAAGTCCTTTGCGGACAAAACAATTTTAAATTTTGAGCCGGGTGTCACGGGTGTTGTCGGACCGAATGGTAGCGGTAAAAGTAATATTTCTGATGCGATTCGTTGGGTTATGGGTGAAATGAGCGCCAAAGCGCTTCGCGGCGGCAATATGCAGGATGTTATTTTTAACGGCACTGAAAAGCGCAAGCCGCTTGGCTATGCGCAGGTGAGTCTGACACTGGAAAATACAGGGCGCACCTTTAACATTGATTATGATGAGGTGTGCGTATCCCGGCGCGTGTATCGCTCTGGGGAAAGTGAATATTATATTAATGGCGCGCAGTGCCGACTCAAGGATATCCATGAGCTTTTTATGGATACCGGTCTTGGGCGCGATGGTTATTCGATTATCGGGCAGGGCAAGGTCAGTGAAATTGTGTCCGGTAAAAATGAAGAGCGCCGTAATATCTTAGATGAGGCGTCCGGTATTTCCAAATATCGCCACCGGAAGGAAGAGGCACAGAGAAAGCTTGCGCACACGGATGAAAATCTTGTACGTATCGGCGATATTGTATCTGAGCTTGAAACGCAAGTTGAGCCTCTGTTTAAGCAGAGTGAAAAGGCGAAAAAATATCTGAATTTGCGGGAAGAATTAAAAAAGATTGATTTGAATCTGTTCTTGCGTTCGACTGACCGTTTAAAGAAGGATGGCGACGAGGCAGACAAGAATTTTATCATTATTACAGAGCAGCTGAGCAAGGCGCAAAATGCATTTGCGGAAACGGAAGCAAAGATTGAAGAGGAAAATGCAAAAGCGGAAGCGCAGGAAAAACTGGTAGAGCAGCTGCATACGGAGAGCACGGATACCGAGGTTGTTATTCGCGGTTATTTGGGCGAAATTGAGGTGCTTAAGCAAAAAATCGCATCAGGAAAAAGTGCTGCGGACAGAAGCGCGGCAGATGTGCAGAATTTAAAAACGCGCCTGGAAACAGCGCAGGAAACCCATGCCGGCATTGAAGCGGAGCGTCGTGCGTTGGAAGAAAAGCTTGACGAAAAGAAAACGGAGCTTGCGACGTTGGAGCAGGAAAGTCGTGCGGCGGTCGAAACGTATGAATCCCATATCCGCGCCATCAATGACCATAAAGGGGACATTATTGATAAATTAAATGAAATTGCGGAGCGCAAGGCGCAGCTTAGCTCGTTAGAGGCGTTTAAAACCGGCTTTGCAGAGCGAAAAGAGGCGCTTTTCAAGACGCAGGCGGCTAGTGCAGAGACCATTCGCAAGTTGACCGAAAAAAAGCAAGGCGCAGAAGCTTTGCTTGTAGCGCAGCAGGAGAAAATTCGCGTGCTCGAAGCGCAGTGCGATGAAATGGATACCAAAACGCAGATTAAAGAGGGCGAGTATGCTGCGGCGGAATACAGTCGTATTCAGCATCTGGAAACCTATAATCAAAAGAACTCCCGCCTTACAATGCTGCGCGATATGGAAAAGGATTTTGAAGGCTTCGGACGTGGCGTCAAGGGCGTATTAGAAGCGCACGCAAATGGGGCACTGCAGAAGCAGAATATCCACGGTGCTTTGTCGACACTGTTAGAGGTGGACAATAAGTCGGTACTTGCGATTGAAACGGCTTTAGGTGCGGCAGCGCAGAATGTGGTTGTTGAAAGCGAAGAAGACGCGAAAGCGGCCATTGAATACTTAAAGAAAAACAAGCTCGGCAGAGTGACCTTTCTGCCGGTATCCGCCGTGCAGGCAACGCCGCTGCCGGAAGAAAAAGAAGTTTCAGCAATGCGCGGGTTTGTGGCGATTGCGAATGCGTTGGTAAAAACCGATGCACATTTTGCGGACATTGTTTCGCATTTGCTCGGCAGGACGGTTGTAGCAGATAATATAGACAATGCGATTGCCATCAGCAAAAAGTTCGGCTATAAATTCCGCGTGGTGACGCTGGAGGGTGAGCTTTTGAACGCCGGCGGCGCCATTACGGGCGGTAGCGTGAATAAAAACACCGGTCTGTTAAGCCGTGCCGGTGAGATGAAAACGCTGGAAAAAGAAACAGAAGCGTTATTAAAGCAAATCGAAGAAGATGAACAGAAGATGGTTGCCGTGAAGGAAGCTTTGGGCGTGCTTGCAGATGAGAATACGCAGGCACTGCAGACACTGCAGACGGCGCGGCAGGAATGTGTGCGCTTAGAGGCGGACACGCAGTATGCGGCGCAGGATCTGGATGCGAGCGAAAATGCGGTCGCAGCTGCGGCAGTGGAGCAAGAGCAGATTGATTTGCAGATTCGCTCCGCAAATGACAGCATTGCAATTGTGATTAACGGCATTACGGCGAATGAGTTTGCCGTAGAAGAGGCGAAAAAGAAGATTGCGACACTGGAAGAACAGCTGGCAGGCTGTGAGGTGGCGCGCGTGAACGCGGCAGAGATGGTTTCTGCAAAGCAGATTGAGATGACGAGCTGCAGCCGCGATATTTTTGCTTGCAAGCAGCGCGCAGAAGATATGCTTTTGCAGGTAGCGGAGCTTGCGCGCGACATCGAAGGCCGCGAGGCAGATATCCGCGCCAATGATGCGGCGGCAGTGGATATGCTGGCGCAGATAGCACAGCAGGAGCAGTTGATTGCGGATACACGCAAGAAGTCGGATGAGATTTATGCAAATATTGAGGCAGCGAATACTGTGAGAAATGAAGCAAAGGCAGTTGCGGCGCAGCTTTTAGCAGACAGCAAAGAGACGCGCGAACAGATTTTTGCACTGCGTGAAGAGCAGACACGTATTAACAATCATCGCGTTAAGATTTCCGAAGAAATGGAAACGCTTTCCGAGCGCATCTGGAATGACTATGAGCTGACGTACAGCACGGCATTGGAATACAAAGCGGAGATTGGCACGGTGACAGAGGCGCAGAAGAATCTCTCTTCCCTGCGCGGGCAGATTCGTGCACTCGGCAATGTCAATGTCGATGCGATTGAAGAATATAAGAGCGTGAAGGAACGCTTTGATTTCCTGTCGAATCAGTTTACGGATTTGACAACGGCAAAGCGCGATCTGGAAAAATTGATTGCTTCGATTCAGGAAAAGATGAAGGAGCAGTTTAAAGTACAGTTTGCGGTCATCAACAAGCATTTTTCCGAAACATTTACGGCGCTGTTCGGCGGCGGTAAGGCGGAGCTTAAGCTTGTAGATCCGGACAATGTCTTGGAAAGCGGCATTGAAATTGAAGCACAGCCGCCGGGCAAGAAACTGCAGAATTTGAGCTTGCTTTCCGGTGGCGAAATGGCATTTACCGCCATTGCACTTTTGTTTGCGATACTGAAGGTGCGCCCGACGCCATTCTGCGTGCTTGACGAGATTGAAGCGGCGCTGGATGAATCGAATGTATACCGTTTTGCGGATTATGTGCGTGATTACAGCAAGAAAACGCAGTTTATATTAGTGACGCACCGTCGCGGTACCATGGAGGCAGCAGATTTGCTCTACGGTGTTACAATGCAGGAAAAAGGCGTTTCCAAATTGCTTGCACTGCGACTAGATGAAGCACAGCATCTTGAATAAAGGACAAAAAAGGAAGAAGAATATGAGTTTTTTTGATAAATTAAAAAACGGTCTTACAAAAACACGCAGTGCATTTTCCGAAAAGGTAAATCAGGTATTCGCAGCTTTTACCAAAGTGGACGAGGATTTGTTTGAAGAACTGGAGGAGGCGCTGATTACGGCGGATGTTGGCTATGAAACCTCTATGGAAATTATAGACACCTTGCGCGAGCGCGTAAAGCGCACGCGCACAGAAGATGCGCAGCAGGTGCGCGCGATGCTCGGTGAGGTTATTGCGGAAATGCTGCAGGAGACGGAAACGTCGTTTTTGGAGACGGGCAAGCCGGCGATTTTGCTTGTCATCGGTGTAAACGGTGTGGGTAAAACCACAAGCATTGGAAAGCTGACCCAATATTTTATGCGCACTGGCAAGCATGTGATGCTTGCAGCGGCGGACACCTTCCGCGCGGCGGCGATTGACCAGTTGGATATCTGGGCACAGCGCAACGGTTGCGAGATTGTAAAGCACGAGGAAGGCGCAGATCCGGGTGCGGTTGTGTTTGATGCTGTGGCTGCGGCAAAATCGCGCGGTGCGGATATTTTAATTTGTGATACGGCGGGACGCTTGCACAACAAGAAGAATCTGATGGATGAGCTTGGGAAAATTTCGCGCATTATCGACAGAGAGGCGCCGGATTATGAAAAACACGTGCTTTTGGTTTTGGATGCAACCACCGGGCAGAATGCCATCAGCCAGGCGAAGCTTTTTTCGGAAAGTGCCGGCATCGACGGTATTATCTTAACGAAGCTGGACGGTACAGCAAAGGGCGGTGTTGTTATCGGTATTTGCAGAGAACAAAGTATTCCGGTGCGTTTTGTTGGTGTGGGCGAAGGCATAGATGATTTACAGCCGTTTTCTGCGGCAGATTTTGCAAAGGCATTGATGGAGTAAAGTTTTAGGTTTAAAAAGGATGTGAGCTTGTGGCATTTAATGAAAAGGATTTTCAGAACGCAAAAACGGTAAATATACAAAATGCAAAGGTAAGAAAGCATTTTATTCCTTGGGTGCTTATATTGATTGTGCTCGCTGCGCTGGTGCTTGCGGGTTCTATGTATATACAGTACATTCAGATTCGTGAAGTGGGCGCGCAGTATACGGAAGTGTACTGGACAAATCTGCGGGTTGGTGCCCTGTCGCAGATCTGCAGCTTTTTGGTTGTGTTTTTGCTTTTTACAGTGAACAATCTTATTGTCCGTAAGCTTGCATGGCGGGAGCATAATGACCTGAAGGTCATCTCCAAGCTGATGCCGATGTTGCTTATAACTGCGGTGATTGCATTCATTGCCAGCCGTTTTATTGGCGGTAATGTGTACTCGCGATTTCTGGAATTTGCAAATGCCACGATGTTTAATCAGTTAGACCCGCTGTTTAACCAAGATATCGGTTACTATATGTTCCAAAGACCGTTCATTATGTCTTTGGTAGACAGCGCAAAAGTGATTTTAATTATACAGGCAGTGTATACTGTAATTGTGTATTGCATTTTGTATGCGCGAAACGGCGTGGATAATATGGGAGACATTTTAAAAAGCCGTGGTGTGATTTTGCATTGCTGTATTGATATTTTTCTGATTTTCCTTTGTGTTGCGCTTACATTTAAATTTAATTCTGAAAATCTGTTGTATGGCACTTTTGGCAATGACCTAAGTGGTGCCGGTTATACGGACACGTATATCTGGCTTGCGTATTATAAATGTGCGCCGATTATTTTGATCGTTTCCGTTGTGGTTACCGGATTGATGTTGTGGCGCGGTAAATTCAAGGGTGCCGTTTTCGGTGTGCTCATTTTTCCGGTTGCCTGGATTGTGGCAGGTGTGATTGCATTGGGCGTGCAGACGCTGGTGGTTGCGCCGAATGATGTCGCGATTGAAACAGACAATATAACCAACAATATAATTATGACCCGCAAGGCATACGGCTTAGATCAGATCCGGGAAATTGCGATGCCGATTAACAACACGCTGACCAAGAGTGATTTGGTGGCAAACAGTGAGACGGTTGACAATATTCGTGTATTGGATTACAACTCTACGGTGACGGCGTATAATAAGCTCCAGGGCATTAAACCGTATTATACCTTTAAGAATACGGATGTTTCCGCTTACACCATCAACGGCAAAAAGACAGCGGTTGCCATCGGAGCGCGTGAGCTGGATTATGAAAAGCTGAAAACGGATGCAAACGACAGCTATGTCAATAAAACATATAAGTATACGCACGGCTATGGCATTGCAGTAAGTCCGCTCAATCGCGCAACGGCAGAGGGACAGCCGGCGTTTATTGCCAAGGATATTCCGATGGAGACGGAGGAAGGCTTTATTGAGGTGCAGCAGCCGCGCATATATTATGGCGAGTATACCAATAGGCATGTGATTGTAAATACCAAGCTGAAGGAAATAGATTATTCTGAAGGACAGACCAATGTGGAGTTTTCCTATGATGGGGAAGGCGGTTTGCATTTAAATGCTATGAACCGCGCATTGTTTGCTTTCCTGGAAGGGGATTATAAGCTTTTGGTTTCCGGGCAGATTACGTCGGAGTCTAAAATTTTGACCAATCGCAATGTGCGTGAGCGTGTGCGCAGTGTGGCACCGTTCTTTGTTTATGATGACAATCCGTATCTTGTGATTTCAGCAGATGGTAAGCTAAAGTGGATTTTAGATGGTTATACGATATCGGACCAGTTCCCGTATGCACAGAAGTATAAGGATTTTAACTATATCCGAAATAGCATCAAGGTTGTAGTGGATGCGTATGACGGTACGGTGCAGTTCTACATCAGCGATAAGAATGACCCGATTGTGCAGACGTACAGTAAAATTTATCCGCACCTGTTTGAAAAAGGAGATTTGCCGGAGGATATCCGCGCGCACGTGCGCTATCCGGAATATCTGTTTAAGGTGCAGGCGGAAATGTATAAAAAGTATCATATCACGGATGCACATGTGTTCTACAACAGCAGTGATATCTGGGATATTGCAATGGAGAAATCCGGCTTGAGCGATACGCAGTACATTTTGCCGTACTACAATATGATGCAGCTTACAGGCTTGGAGGAATACGGCACAAGTTTGTATCTTACCATGCCGTTTACCATTTTAAACAAAGACTATATCAGCAGCTACTTTGTTGCCGGATCGGACGGCGACAGCTATGGTAAACTGATAAGTTATCGCTTTGTTAATGCGGAAAAGAATGCATACGGAACGATGCAGATGGAAAACCGTATTGACAACGATCCGGACATTTCCGGACAGATGACGCTTTGGGGTCAGGGCGGCTCAAACGTCGTGCGCGGTAATATGATTATTGTGCCGATTAAGGATTCTCTACTGTATATTGAGCCGGTTTATATCACGACGAGCAATGCGGCTTCCTTCCCGGAATTAAAGCGCGTCATCGTTGGATATAAAGAAAATATTGTTATGGAAACCACCTTGAATGCCTGCCTGGAAAAACTGTTTGGCGAAGGTGGACTTGTAAGCAGTGCAAAGCCACCGGCAGAGCCGACGAGCGAGAGTGTCGCGGAGATTATTCCGGAACTGACACCGGATGAAGACCAGGAAACGCCACCGCCGGTAGACGGCAGTGATATTTTGGCGCAGGTGCAGGAGTTGTATAAGCTGTATAAGCAATATAACGCAGCCGGTGACTTTGAAAATGCCGGTAAAGTGATGGCAGAGCTCGATAAGCTTTTGTCAGAAGCAAGCGGTATAGAACAGTAAATAATAAATGCATTATCCTAAGGATAGTGCATTTTTTATTTATTAGAAATTCAATTTTTAAAAGATTCTTTATACATTTTTGTATCACAGTTTTGATAATTTAATACGCAAAGTACAAGCATAAAAACAGATAAAACACACAAACTAAATTGGGTGATTTTTATGCTGAAACGCAATTTGATCGACTATGTCTGTATTGCGCTTGGGGCGCTTGTGATGGCAGTGGGCATCAATCAGTTTTTGGTACCGGTAAAGCTTTCCATTGGCGGTATCGGTTCCATCGGTACGGTGCTTTTGTATTTTTTGAACATACCGATTTTTGCAACCAATATTGTGCTTAATCTGATTTTGTTTGTTCTGGGCTATAAGGTCATCGGCAAGCATGGGATGATTAAAGCCGCCGCTGGGGTATTGTTTTTGTCGTTGTTTTTGGGATTGAGCGCATTTTTGCCCGTGTATAGCGAGGATGTACTGATGTGTGCGATTTTTGGCGGACTATTATGCGGTGTTGGTGTGGGCTTGGTTATTCGAAGTGAAGGCTCTACCGGTGGCAGTGATTTTGCGGCAGTTTTACTGCATAAATTATTCCCACATATTTCCGTTGCAACGATGCTGCTGATTGTGGATGTTGTGATTGTTGCTGTTTCCGCGCTTGTGTTTCAAAGCATTACGGTAATGCTGTATTCTTTTATTGCCTTGTTTGTTGCAGCCAAGGTCGCTGATCTAATTTTGACGTTAGGCGATATTGCAAAATCTGTCTATATTCTTTCGGAAAAACATACCGAAATTGCAAAATGGATACAAACAGAGCTAGTCCGCGGTGTGACCGGCATTTACTGCAAGGGCATGTATGCAAATACAGACGGGACAATGCTTTTGTGCGTGGTCAGTCCAAAACAGTTGCCTGTGCTTGTGCATGCGATTAAGCAAATTGACAAATCTTCCTTTGTCATTATTTCCGATGCACGTGAGGTACACGGCGAAGGATTTAAAATGTAATTAAATTTGAAATTCTGGAGGAGGGTGTTCGACTCCCCTCGGCTTAAACGAGTCAAGCAGGGTGGAAATTTGTTTTTATTAAAATGAATAATTCTTGCAAAAAAAAACGCATCGAGAATTGTTCGCGATGCGTTTTGGATATAGCCCGCATAGCGGGCGGATTTTGGTGGCTACGTTCCCATCTACAATTGGATTTAAATGAAATTTCGACCTACATCCCTACCGGAATTGCATATTTCGGTAAATCTGCGATGAAAATGCGCTCCATATAGGCAAGACCGTCGTTTTCATCCTGCTTTAAGCGGAGTATAAACGGAAAGGTATTTACCTGCGTGCACAATGTAAAGTCACGTTCCGGGAAAACAGCATTCTGTTCGGGATCGAAGAATTTTGCGCCATCGGTCAGCTTGAGCCTTTCGATGCGCTCCTCCAAATCCGCCAGCGGCTTTCCTAATACACAGCTTTTAATATATTCACCGCAAAGTGTATCTTCATCGGTGGGTCTTTCGCCGTGCAGCCCCATACAAACAAGCGATACATGCTCCGGTTTGATGAGGCTTATGTAATCTGCAATCGCTTTTGCCGTCACCAGACTGCCGCCGATGATTTCATCTGCGCCCAATGCATTGGCAACGCCCTGCGTGCCAGCACTGGTGGTATGAATCACCGTTTTGCCGGTAAAATCAATCCCTTCAATCTGCGCAGGCGAATTGCCGTAGTCGAAGCCTTCGATTTTGACACCGCCGCGTTCGCCGCACAGTATTGCATCGGGATGCTCTGCTTTATACTGAAATGCAACCTCTATATCGCCGACGGGAATGACCTTTTCGGCGCCTGCTGCAAGCAGATAAGCCTCCACGCTGAATGCGCGGAACACATCAATGATAACGGTCAGCCCTTTGGCTTTTTTCGCGCCTTCGACCAGCTGCAAAATTTCAATTTCCATACAAACATCTCCTATAAAAATTTTGTCCCTGCATAATGGAAAGAGCAACTGCAAGTAAACAGCTACTCGCAGTTTTGCTTAAGAAAGTTTTTCAATACCCTTTTTGATTCTGGCAATGGTTTCTTCCTTGCCAAGCAGTTCAGCAATTTCCACGCCGCCGCCCGGGGTGAATTTCTTACCGGAAACGGCTACACGGAGCGGAAATAAAATTACGCCGTTCTTTACGCCGAGAGACTCGATGAGCGCAAAGAGTGCATCGTGAATTGCGTCGTGCGACCAGGCTTCCAAGCCTTCGAGTACCGGCAGAATCTTTTCGAGTGCATCCTTAGATACTTCCTCGTTGGTCTTCATCTTTTTGTTGACATACAGCTCTGTATCATAGTCGCAGAGGGTATCGATAAAGTCAATGTTTTCCGGAATATCGGAGAACTTTTCCGTACGGTCGTGCAAAAGTGCAGATAGCAGGGCATAGTCTACATCGCGCTTTACAGCCTGCTTGTAGTACGGCATTGCCTTTTCGGTAAACTCTTCCATGGAGAGCTTACGGATATATTCCGCGTTCATCCAGTTAAGTTTGTTTACGTCAAAGATTGCCGGAGACTTACTGATGCCTGCCACATCGAATGCAGCCACAAGCTCGTCGAGCGAGAAGATTTCCTGCTCTGTACCCGGGCTCCAGCCGAGGAGTGCAATATAGTTGATGATGGCATCCTTTAAGTAGCCCTTGTTGATAAAGTCTTCGTATGATGCGTCGCCTTCGCGCTTGGAAAGCTTCTTTTGCGCATCCTTCATAACAGGGGAGCAATGAATGTACTTCGGAATCTCCCAACCGAATGCTTCATAAAGCAGGTTATACTTCGGTGTGGAGGAGAGGTACTCGCTACCGCGGATAACGTGTGTGATGCCCATCAGATGGTCATCGATTACGTTTGCAAAGTTGTAGGTCGGCAGACCGTCGGCCTTTAACAGAATGTTATCGTCGAGCGTAGAATTCTCCACGGTGATATCGCCAAACACTTCATCGTGGAAAGAGGTTGTGCCTTCCTGCGGAATCTTTTGACGGATAACGTACGGTACACCGCTTGCAAGCTTTTCGGCGATTTCTTCCTTGGAGAGTCTGGAGCAATGACCATCGTACTTCGGCGGTACTTTGGATGCGGTCTGAATCGCACGGAGTTCTTCCAAACGTTCCTTATCACAGAAGCAGTAGTATGCCGCGCCCTTTTCAACGAGCTCTTCAGCGTACTTTTTGTACATGCCGCGACGTTCGCTCTGTACATACGGGCCGCAGCCGCCGTCCTTGTCCGGACCTTCATCGTGTACAAGACCTGTGTCGGCGAGGGTTTTGTAAATCAGATCTACTGCGCCTTCCACGTAACGTTCCTGGTCGGTATCCTCGATTCTTAAAATAAATGTACCTTCGTCGCTCGAGCGCGCA
Organism: Clostridia bacterium; assembly: GCA_045537695.1. Lineage (GTDB taxonomy): Bacteria > Bacillota > Clostridia > UBA1381 > UMGS1253 > RGIG2041. Next base: position 56,386 of record JAZSQB010000038.1, read on the forward strand.
AGCAGCCATGCATACAGTGCGGTTCTTAAGTTACCAATGTGCATATAGCCGGTCGGGCTCGGCGCGAAACGGGTTCTTACCTTATTTGCCATAGTGTTCAGCCTCACTATTTCATAAAATTTTTCTAATATATTATAATTCTTTCCTTCTGTATTGTCAATATAAAGTTATCTTTTATAACAGCGTAACTCCCTTTTTTATGAGCGCTTCTTTCAGCGTAGGCGCAAGCGGGGCATCAGTGACGACATAATCCGCTGCGTCAATTTCGGCGATTTTGGAAAATGCCGTGCGTTCAAATTTCGAGCTGTCGGCAACGACGATGCAGGTGTCGGAGAGCGCAATCATCGCCTTGTCCACCTGCGTTTCCTCGGCATAATAGGTGGAAAGTCCGTTTTGCAGCTCCACACCATCCACGGATAGAATCAGTTTGTCCGCGTGATACTTTTTTAAAATTTCTATCGCATCTTCACCGTGCGCAAATTGGTATTTTGCATTGATATTGCCACCGATGAGCACAATGTTGTAGTTTGGGTTGCCGGAGGCTTCCAGCGCAATAGAAATGGAGTTGGTGACGATATTTAAGTTGTAGTCGGGCGGCAAGTTGCGAAACGCCAATAGCGTGGTCGTGCCGGCATTAAACATCACTGTATCGTTGGGCTTAATCAGCGCGGCGGCTTTTTTCGCGATGCGGTCCTTCGGCGCGCGGTTGGTTTCCATGCGCTGATTTAAATTCATACTGTAGTAGGGACGGTAGGAAAAAATGGCGCCGCCGTGCACCTTCGTTAAGAGTCCCTTGCTTTCCATATCCGTCAGATAATTGCGGACGGTTACTTCGGAAACGCCGAGCGCCTTGCTTAAGGTAGTCACGCGCACAGAGCCGTCTTTTTTGAGCATTTCCAGTATTTTTGTCTTTCTTTTTTCCGTTTTCAAAAGCATCACCCTCTTGCGAATATTTTAACATATTCTACGCTGTTGTCAATAGAAAAACTTTCGAAAAACTTTCGGTTTTTATAAAAAAGAAAATAAATACTAAAAAACAATTGACAAGCGGCGCTTGTGTTGTTACGATAAACTTGTAAAACAAAAGAAAGGGGAGTGCAGGATATGTTAAAAGGACACGGTATTAAACCGCCGTTTTTTGAGATTGGGCCAAAGGCGATTATTTACGGCGAAGCGATGCTCAAGCTCGCGAAGGTCATCGATAAAACAGCAATGAAATATGACGTGGATGTTATTGTAACACCGCAGTATACGGACATTCCGCTGCTGGCAAACAATACGGAGAGAATTTTCGTATTTGCGCAGCATATGGATGCGCTCAAGCCGGGCAGGGGCCTCGGCAGCGTATTGCCGGAGGCAGTGAAGGCTGCAGGCGCAAAGGGCGTTATGCTCAACCATGCGGAAAAGCCGCTTTCGCTCGACGTTGTGGAGCAGACCATCCGTCGTGCAGAGGAGGTTGGACTGGCAACGATTGTTTGTGCAGACACGGTAGAAGATGTTATAACGATTGCGAAAATGGCGCCGGATATGATTGTCGCAGAGCCAACCGAATTGATTGGCACGGGCACAACGAGTGACAGCAATTATGTGCTGGAGACCATCCGTGCGGTACAGGAAATCAACGAAGATATTATGGTACTGCAGGGTGCAGGCATTTCCAACGGGCAGGACGTGTACAACACGATTAAGCTCGGTGCGCAGGCGACCGGCTCGACCAGCGGCGTTTTAAAGGCAGACGACCCGTATGCTATGGTGGAGGAAATGCTGTATAACTTAAGAAAGGCATGGGATGAATTACATGGCTGATTCCATTAAAAAAAGTGGTTTGGATGCCGCTATTCAGGCTTATGATATTGAGCGCGAATGTCTCGAAGGCTTAAAAGAGCGCTTTGATGCAGAGTCGTTTTCCAAGGCAGTTCGCCTTTTGGCGGATGCCGAGCGCATCGGCGCGTCCGGTTGCGGTCATTCGGGCATTATTTGTCAGCATTTTGCGCATCTGATGTGCTGCATTGAGCGCCCGGCAAAATTTATTTCGCCGGCAGAAGCGGTGCACGGCGGTATGGGCTTTTTGCAGAAGGACGATGTTATTTTAATGGCTTCGCGCGGCGGTAAAACAGCCGAGTTGTTGCCGATTATTGACATCTGCAAGCAAAAGGATGTGCGCATCATTGCCGTAACGGAGAATTTTGAATCTCCGCTCGCGACCAATGCCGACGTGGTGCTTTGTCAGTACGTCAACCGCGAAACGGACAAGTACAATTCACAGGGTACGACGTCTTCGACGGCGCTTTGCATGATTTTCCACGCATTGCAGGCGGCGCTCATTGAGGAGACCGACTACACAAACGAACAATTTGCAAGAATTCATCCGGGCGGTGCCGTGGGTGAAAGATTAAACAAAAAATAATTAAACAAACAGGAGGAACAAAAAATGGAATTTAAGTTTTTTCAGAAAGAATTAGAATTGCAGTCGAGAGGTTGGATTCCGACTTTCCACGATATCTCCAAGGAGATTATCGAAATTGTAAAGGCATCCGGCGTTAAGAACGGTACCGTTACAATTGCATCCCACCACACAACCTGCTCCGTTATGGTACAGGAATGCTCCCACGACATCGACTCTTTCGATTTGGAGTACCTGCAGCACGACCTGCTCGATATTATGCGCAAGATGATTCCGGACTACACCGATGAAGGTGACTACCGTCATCCGGGCCCGATTCATGCACAGTTCGGCAGATACGTAAACGAGCCGGGCGACTTTACAAGCATGAACACAGACGGTCATCTCCGCAGCGTATTCTTCGGCAGAAGCGAAACCATGACCATTAAGGATGGCGAGCTCGACGGCGGTGAATTTGCACACGTTTACTTCGTAGACTGGGATCACGTGCGTGCACGTCGCCGTCAGGTAAACGTAACTGTTATGGGTATCGGCGAAGAAGTTGTAGACAGAAAGTGGAACAATGGCGAAGTTATCAACACACTGCGTAAGTACACCGATGAAGAAAAAGCATACGATGTACACTACACACTCCAGCAGGAAAGATAAGTAAAAATGCAAACGAAAAGACCGACATTGTCGGTCTTTTTTGTTTGTTGAAATGCGGGAAATTATATGATATAATAAAAAATGTATAGGTGTATCTGCACAGGTGAAAATAAACTTGTAGGGGAGGGATTTATCCCTTCCGTTCCCAACAGATTACAGAATAGCAACATCGAGAAACATTACAACCAATGGAGGATACAGCGTGTTTAATTTTGCGCAACAGCTCAAAAAACTCCCGGAGCAGCCGGGTGTGTATCTGATGCACGATGCGAACGATACGGTGATTTATGTCGGCAAGGCGAAGAACTTGAAAAACCGTGTGCGCCAGTATTTTATGCAGAGCAAAAACCATGGTGCCAAGGTGCGCGCGATGGTCAGTCACGTTGCCTGGTTTGAGTATATTATCACCGATTCGGAGCTGGAAGCGCTCGTTTTGGAGTGCAATTTAATTAAAAAGCATAAGCCGCATTACAACATCCTTTTAAAGGACGATAAGCACTATCCGTACATCAAGGTGACGATGAACAAGTCGTATCCGCGCCTGAGCATCACGCGCACAATGGTGCCGGACGGTGCGCGCTACTACGGACCGTATAGCGGGATGAGCGTGGTGCGCCAGACGGTGGAGCTGATACAGAAAATTTTTAAGATTCCCAACTGCAAGCGGAGCTTTCCTGCAGATATCGGCAAGGGAAGACCTTGTTTGAATTATCAGATTCAGAAGTGCTTTGCGCCGTGCCGCGGTGAATGCACACAAGAAGACTACCGGAAGGTTTTTGAGCAGATTTGTATGTTTTTGGACGGCAAGAGCGAGGAAGTGATTCGCACGCTTGAGGTGCAGATGGAGGAAGCGGCGGCGGAGCTGCAGTTTGAAAAGGCGGCGGAAAAGCGCGACCGCATTCAGGCGATTTTAGCCATTCACGAGCGGCAAAAAATTATTTCCGATGCGCAGACCGACCAGGACGTTGCGGAATTTATTTGCTATGATGACAAGGCGTTTTTCGAGATGTTTTTAATCCGCGGCGGACGTATGACGGGCAGACAGAGCTACCGCATCGACGCGGTCAGCGAGCTGTCGGACGGCGAGATTATGGCGGAGTTTTTAAAGCTGTATTATTCGGCAGCCAACACGGTGCCGGGGGAGATTATCTTAGGCTGTGCGCCGGAGGATATAGAAGTGCTCGGCGCGTATTTAAGTCAGCTGCGCGGCAAAAAGGTGCATTTGACAGTGCCGCAGCGCGGCGAGAAAAAGCAGCTGGTGCATATGCTACTCAAGAATATCAACAATGCGGTGGATGACTATAAAATCGGTGAATTAAAGCGCGAAACCGAGCGCGGCGTACTGGAAAAGCTGGCTGAATATACGGGGCTTTCGACCCTGCCGCGCCGCATTGAAAGCTACGATATTTCCAACACGGGCGGCACGGGTACGGTCGGCGTGATGGTCGTATTTGAAAACGGCGTGGTCAGCAAGGCGGCAAAGCGCAATTTCCGCATCCAAAGCATCGAAGGGCAGAACGACTATGCGGCGATGCAGGAGGTTGTGACGCGCCGTATGCAGCGCGCGCAGGCGGAGACCGAGGCGATTGAAAACGGCACGCTGGCAAAAAAAGATGCAAAATTTTTGCCGTTGCCGGATATGATGTTAATAGACGGCGGCAAGGGACACGTTGCCGCAGTGCGCGAAGCGTTGGCGCCGTTTGCGCCGGCGTTTGGCATTTTCGGTATGCAAAAGGATGATAAGCACAACTTTTCGGAGTTGATTGACGGCAAAGAAACGGTGCATATTCCGGTCAATTCCGCCGCATACCGGTTGATTGGCACAATTTGTGAGGAAACGCATAACACCGCCATTGGCTACCATAAAAAGGTGCGCCGGCAAAATGCGTTCCGTTCCGAACTTGCGGAAATTCCGGGTGTGGGTGAGGTGCGCAGAAAGCAGCTTTTGCGCGCATTTAAGACGCTCGATGCCGTGGCAAAAGCGCAGGTCGAGGATTTGCAGGCGGCGGGACTCGATAAGCGCAGTGCGCAGAATGTTTATGATTATTATCACTAAATTTATGCAGAGCACAGTGTTTAGGATATGCTGAAAAATAAAAGTCTTGCGGTGCGTCGAAAATCGGCGCACCCTACAACATAGAATGTGTGATGAGGGAAGTATATGCAGAAAGGCTTTGAAAGACATACTAAAGGCGACTTGGTGTATTATACCGTTCCGGCGTTTACGGATACGGGGTTGGTAAATCACGGGTTTTCAACGCGGCTCGGCGGCGTGAGCACGGGCGAGACGGCAATGCTCAATCTCGGCTTTTACCGCAAGGATACGCGCGAAAATGTATATGCAAATTACGGCATTTTTTGCGATGCCGTCGGCATAGAGCGCGACAAGCTGGTGCTATCCAAGCAGGAGCATCATGATGGCATCCGTTTGCTGACGGCGGCGGATTGCGGTAAGGGTATTGTGCGCGAAAGCGACATCACGGACACGGATGCGTTTATCTGCAACACCCCGGGTGTGCCGGCGGTGATTTTCTGCGCCGATTGCGTGCCTGTGTTTTTGCTCGACACGAAGCTTAAGGCGTTCGGGCTGATTCATTCCGGCTGGCGTTCAACGGTATTGGGAATTTCCAAAAAGACCGTGCAGAAAATGCAGGAAGCCTTCGGGACAGACCCAGCGGATATTCTGGCGGCCATCGGACCTTCCATCGGACAGTGCCACTTTGAGGTGGACGGTGATGTGGCGGCGCGGTTTGATGCAAAATACAGCAGGCGCGTCGGCGAAAAGTTCCACATTGATTTGTGGGGCGTGATTGAAGAACAGTTGTTGTCGGCAGGTGTGCGCGCAGAGGCGATTACGAAGGCGAATCTTTGCACATACTGTCATTGTGACGAATTTTTTTCCAACCGTGCGCATCACGGCAAAATCGGCTTGATGGGCGCGATGATGGAACTCAAATAAGGAAGACAAGAATGGTGTTTGGGATGAAAAAAAGCTTTATATGTATTCTGGCGGTTTTGCTGTGCATTTCTTTGCTCGGCGGCTGCGGCTGTGCGCCGACGGACGAAGCGCGCGACTATCCGGTGCTGCAGGAGGGCGGCAAAGGCGTTGTCAGCCTGCCACTGACGCATTTTGATACGTTCAATCCGGTGCTGACGCAGTCGGATACGGTGCTTGACGCGATGCAGCTCGTATACGACAGCTTGTACCGCCGCGCCGCAGACGGCACGGTGCAGCCTTTGCTTGCCACGGCGACAGAAATTTCGCCGGACGGTTTGGTGTATACGGTGTATCTTCGAAATGATGTGCGCTGGCACGACGGCGAGCTGTTTTCTGCTTACGATGTATCTTACACGCTTGATGCGATTGCGGCGTGCGAGACGAGCAAGCTGCGCGGCTGCCTGCAGGGAATTGCCTCTTATACGGCAAAAAGCAATTTTGTGTGCGAATTTGTACTGAGCGCGCCGGACAGTTGTTTTACGGACCGGCTGACATTTCCGGTGATTCCGCGCAGCACGGACTGCAGTGCGATATATGAAGATTTTATGCCTATCGGCACCTCGGCATACCGCTATGTTGAAACCAGCAAGAGCCGGACGCATCTGCTTTGCCGGAGCAAGGACTGCACTTCGGTGGTGGCAGGTCCGGTGGAAGAAGTGGTGCTCAAGGAAATTCCGGCGGCGGATAATCTGATGTATGCGCTGGAAAGCCGCGAAATTGAGGCGGTACACGTCGATGCGGCGTACCTGCGTACATACAGTGCCAAGGGCAATGTGCGTACGATGCCGTATACCAACCGGAATTTCAGCTTTTTAGGCATCAATGCCATCGATGTGCTGGCAGATAAAAATGTGCGCAAGGCACTGTCCATGGTGATAGACAGAGAAACGATAAACACCAATGTGCTGTTCGGGCGCTTTACAGTGAGCGATTCGCCGTTTTTGTGGGAGAAATCAGCAGAGGAAACGCCGGAAGCTACACCGGTAGAAGCGGCGCAGCTTCTGGAGACGGCGGGATATGCGCAAAATGAAGACGGCAAGTGGAAACGTGAAACGGAAGAAGGTATAATGACGCTTTCTGTTTCGATTTTGGTTAATTTGGAAAATAAGGTGCGTTGTGCGGTGGCAGAGGAAATTGCAAAGCAGCTCCGTGCGTTCGGCATTGGCGCTTATGTAGACAAAACGGATTTTGAAACGTACACGATGCGCGTGGATGCGCGGGAATATAATTTGTTCTTAGGCGAAACCGTTTTAGAGACGGATATGGACGTTTCCGTGTTTGTCGGCAGCTGGGCGCGGTTTGCATCGCCGGTGGGGCAGAATATGGATAGGCTTTTGTACAATGCGCGCGTTGCCGTTACGCCGGAGAGCAAGGCAACGGCATTTCGCGCCCTGGCGGACGGCATAGCGGATGAGATGCCGGTGATTTCGCTTGGTTTCGGGCAAAATGCCGTGGTGGTCAATGACCGCATCCGCGGAGAAATCACGCCGGTATATCAGAATATTTTCTGCGACTTTGCTACTTGGGACGCTGCGTGATACAGCCTTGACTTTTGTATAGGAAATGTGGTATACTGATTTATCTGGAACTATGTAAATGAAATCAGAAAAAACCATAGAACAGGAGCAGAAAAAATATGATTAAAAGTATGACGGGTTACGGCCGTTTTGAGGGCGTAATCGAGGACAAGAAAATTTTGGTGGAAATCAAGTCCGTCAACCATCGTTATGCAGACTATAACATCAAGGTGCCGCGCTATTTTGGCTATCTCGAGGATAAGGTGCGTGTGTACGCGTCGGAGTTTATCAACCGCGGCAAGGTCGACATTTATGTGGCGATGGAAAGCTTCGGCGAGGCGGATAAGCAGGTGACATTAAATGCACCGCTTGCCGAAAACTATATTGAGGTACTGCGTGAGCTGCGCGACACCTTTGATTTAAGAGACGATATCAGCGTCGGCTCGGTGGCGCGTTTTTCCGATATTTTCTTGACAGAGCGCAAGGAAGAGGACGCTGAGCATATTTGGGAAATTGTCAAGGCGGGTCTTTCGCAGGCGATGCAGGACTTTATGGATATGCGCTTACGCGAGGGCGAGAGAATGCTCGCCGATTTGCGCCAGAGAAGCGCATTTATGCTGGAAAAGGTTGCAGAAATCGAAGCACGTTCGCCGCAGTGCGTGGAGGAATACCGCGCGAAGCTGCGTGCACGTTTGCAGGAGGTACTCGAATCGACGAATATCGACGAGGCGCGTATTTTAACCGAAGCGGCGATTTATGCAGATAAAATTGCAGTGGATGAGGAAACCGTCCGCCTGCGCAGTCACTTTGATGAGATGGAAACCATTCTCACTTCCGGGGAGCCTGCCGGCAGAAAGCTCGACTTTTTGATTCAGGAAATCAACCGCGAAATCAATACCACCGGCTCCAAGGCAAACGACATTGAAATCGCCAAGATTGTGGTGGATTTGAAGGCGGAATTGGAAAAACTGCGTGAGCAGGTGCAGAATATCGAGTAAGAGGGAAGCATATGAAGCTGATAAATATTGGATTTGGTAATATTGTGGCGGCCAACCGACTGGTGGCGATTGTCAGCCCGAGCTCTGCGCCGGTCAAGCGTATGGTGCAGGAGGCACGCGAGCAAGGTACGCTTGTGGATGCGGCATATGGCAGAAGAACACGTGCGGTTTTGGTGATGGACAGTGGGCATGTTGTGCTTTCGGCGCTTTTGCCGGAAACGGTTGCCAACCGTATGGATGCGGGCATGCCGTCGGAGGAGGATAAAAATGAAGAATAATCGTGGCAATTTGTTTGTGGTTTCCGGCCCGTCCGGTGCCGGCAAGGGCACGATTTGCAAGGCGCTGTTAGAAAAGCGTGATGATGTGGTTTTGTCCGTCTCGGCAACATCGAGAGCGCCGCGCCCTGGGGAAGAGGACGGCGTGCATTACTTCTTTTTGACGGAAGAGGCTTTTCGTGAAAAAATCGATAATGGACAGATGCTCGAGCATGCAGTCTTTTGCGGCAATTACTATGGTACACCGAAGGCGTATGTAGAAGAGATGCTCGAACAGGGCAAAAACGTTATTCTGGAAATTGAAGTACAGGGTGCGATGCAGGTGCGCGCGAAGCATCCGGAGGGCGTGTATGTGTTTATTCTGCCGCCGTCGATGGAGGAGCTGCGCAGCCGTTTGGTCGGTCGCGGCACGGAAAAGCCCGAGGTTGTGGAGGAAAGACTCTCCACCGCAAAGCGCGAGCTCGGGTACATAGAAAAATATAACTATATTGTGGTAAACGATGATATAGACAAGGCAGTAGAGCGCTTTAGCGCAGTGATGGATGCGGAGCGTTGCAGAATGGAAAGAAATATTGAATTTATTAAAGAGGTGTTTTAAATGATTTATCCGGCAATTTCAAAACTCGTAGACAAGACAGGCACAAGATACTCTCTCGCCGTATTGACCGCACGTCGCGCGCGTCAGCTTGGTATGCAGAAGGAAGGCTCCTTCTCCGGCAAGTATGACGAGGCGATTTTAGAGGCCATCGGCGAAATCGAAAGCGGTAAGGTAAAGGCTGTGCCGAGCTTAAATGCAATGCTGGAAGCAGCAAACGACTGATTCAGGTGAGAATATGTTAACAGGAAAATGTGTAGTTGTTGGTGTGTGTGGCGGGATTGCCGCATACAAGGTTGTGGAGGTTGTCAGCCGCCTCAAAAAACTGGGCGCAGAGGTGCACGTCATTATGACGGAAAGTGCGCAGCAGTTTGTCGGGGAGCTGACATTCCGTACGATGTCACAAAATCCGGTTGCAGCGGATATGTTCGGGACGCCGGCGCGTTGGGAAGTGGAGCACGTTTCCTTGGCGCAGAAGGCGGACCTGTTCTTAGTTGCGCCCGCAACGGCGAACACGATTGCGAAAATGGCATACGGTATCGCGGATAATATGCTCCTGACAACGTATCTGGCAACCAGAGCGCCGGTGATGATTGCGCCGGCAATGAACAAAAACATGTATACCCACCCGGTAACGGTGGAGAATATGAAAAAGCTCTCGGATGGTGGCTGTAGCTTTGTGCGCGCCGGTGAGGGCTTTTTAGCATGTGGTGATACAGGCGTCGGACGTATGGCAGAGCCGGCGGAAATCGTATCTGCCGTAGTAGATGCGATTGCGCGAACGAAGGATTTGGCGGGCAAGCGCGTGCTGGTGACAGCGGGCGCAACGCAGGAGCCGCTTGACCCGGTGCGCTTTATCACCAATCATTCGTCCGGCAAAATGGGCGTTAGCATTGCGCACGCGGCAAAGCTGCGCGGCGCAGAGGTTGTGCTCGTGCACGGCAAAACCTGCGCGCCTGCACCATATGGGGTAGAGTCCGTATGTGTCGGCAGTGCGCAGGAGATGTATGCGGCAGTATTGGAGCGCGCCAAGGATTGCGATATCATTGTCAAGGCGGCGGCAGTTGCCGATTATGCGCCGGCGGATGTCAGCACGCACAAAATGAAGAAGAGCGATGCAGACCTTACGCTGCCGCTGCAGCGTAATCCGGATATTTTAAAGGCGTTGGGCGAAAACAAGCACGACGGGCAGATATTGGTCGGTTTTTGTATGGAAACGCAGGATTTGCTTGTAAATGCACAAACAAAGCTTGAAAAGAAAAACTGCGATTTGATGGTGGCAAATAGCTTAACCGAGCCGGGTGCCGGTTTTGGGTGCGATACAAATACCGTCACGATTTTAAAGAAAAACGGAGAAAAGCTTTCGCCGGAGAATATGTCCAAGGCGGCGCTTGCGCATATTATTTTAGATGAGGCATTGAAGGTATGATTGCAGGAATCGTCGTTTCCAAAACGGCAAGAGAAGTCGATAAGATTTTTGATTATACAATTGGAGAAGCGCTGACCGGGCAGGTGGCTGTCGGGGCGCACGTTTTGGTGCCGTTTGGCAGAAACAATATGCTGACGGAAGGCTTCGTTGTTTATATCCGCGAACGGAAAACGACGAAGGCGCTCAAGGAAATTCATTCTTTGGCATCGCCGGAGCCGCTATTGGACGAAAAGGGCATAGAATTAGCGTTCGCCATTCGCGAAACGACGCTTTGCACGTATACGGAAGCCTTGCATTTGCTGATTCCGACTGGGGCGAGCGTACGTATGGAGACATGGGTGCGTCTGGCGGCGGATGCAGAGATCGGCAGCTTAAAGGGCAGGCAAGCGGAAGTGGCCAAGAAGCTTTCGGAAGAAGGCGGCGAAACGGAGCTTGTGCGACTTCTGACTTTTTTTGAAACTAATGTCCGTCCGGTGATTACGGCGCTCGAGGAAAAGGGCATCGTTTCCCTTGCGCAGACCGAGGGGAGTGCCGTGAAGGAAAAGACGGTGCGTTTTGCCCGACTTTGCGTGGAGGCAGAAAACCTCTACGAGGTGGAAAGTGAACTAAAAAAACGTGCGCCGGTGCAGAGCCGGATGCTCAACGTTTTAAAATACAATGAAGCCGTTGCGGTTTGCGATTTGGTTGCGATGACCGCGGCGAGCTACAATGCAGTCAATGCCTTAAAAAACAAAGGCTATATTGAATTTTTTGATAAAGTGATTCGCCGCACGGAAGTGTCGGCGCAGGCAAAAGAAGTGCCGCCGGAGATGACGGCGGAGCAAAAAAAGGTGTATACCGCCGTTTGCAAGGCTTTGGATGCCAAAAAGATGCAGGAATTTTTGCTGCGTGGTGTGACCGGTAGCGGCAAAACCGAAGTCTATATGCGATTAATCGAGCGCGTGATTGCGCGCGGGCAGGGCGCGATTGTGCTGGTGCCCGAAATTGCGCTGACGCCGCTGATGACCGGGCGTTTTACACGCCGATTCGGCGATGCGGTGGCAATTTTACATTCCGGCTTGTCGCTCGGGGAGCGCTATGATGAATGGAAGCGCATCCGCAGTGGCGAGGTGCAGGTGGTGGTCGGTGCGCGCAGTGCGATTTTTGCACCGCTACGCGATATTGGGCTAATTATCCTCGATGAAGAGCACGAAAATGCCTATAAATCCGAAACGGCGCCGCGTTACCACGCAAGGGATATTGCAAACATGCGTGCACAGCAGCACGGTGCGGTCTGCATTTATGCATCCGCAACGCCGCTGATTGAAAGCTATTACAAGGCATTAAACGGGCAGTATACGCTGCTCGAGATGCACAACCGTTATAATCAGAGCGCAATGCCGCACGTCTACATTGTGGATATGCGTGAGGAACTTAAAAACGGCAACCGCAGTATGTTTTCCGAAATGCTGCGCCATGAGCTGGTGTACAACATCGACCATGGGGAGCAGACGATTTTGTTTTTAAACCGTCGCGGTTTTTCGACTTTTGTCTCCTGTCGTGAATGTGGCTATGTAGCAACTTGTCCGCACTGCAATATTTCGCTGACCTACCATAGATATACCGACCGATTAACGTGTCACTACTGTGGGTACACGCACGAAAATTATACAAAATGTCCGTCCTGCGGCAGCAATTATATTCGCTTTTTCGGGGCAGGCACTCAAAAGGTGGAAGAGGCGCTTGTGCAGGAATTTGAAGGCATCAGCGTTGTGCGTATGGATGTGGATACGACTTCTACCAAAGCGGCACACCAAAAGCTTTTGGATAAATTTGAAACGGAAAAGGCCGATGTTTTATTGGGTACGCAAATGGTATCCAAGGGACTCGATTTTCATACAGTAACGCTCGTCGGTGTACTGGCGGCAGATACCGCCTTGCATATCGACGATTACCGGAGCAGTGAGCGCACCTTTAACCTGATTACGCAGGTTGCCGGTCGCGCCGGTCGCGGGGATGCGCCCGGTCGCGCCATAGTGCAGACCTATTCTCCGGAACACTATGCCATTGTGCATGCGAAAAAGCACGATTATATCGGATTTTACGGCGATGAAATTGCTTTTCGCCGTGCGATGCATTATCCGCCGTTTTGCGATATTGTGACCGTTTTGGTCAGCGGCAGCAGCGAAGCGATGGTGCGAAAGCATATTCGCGATTTGGCAAAGCATCTGCACGAGCGGATAGATGACGGCGCGCTCGGCAGAGCGACCATCCTCGGTCCCGTTGCGTCGGGTATAGCGAAAATCAAAGACAAATACCGCTATCGTATGGTTTTAAAATGCGAGGATGCGGAAAAGCTTAACCCGATTCTGCGCGAGCTAATTGATTTGCATTTGCAGGAGCCGAATCGGAAATATATGAGTTTGGTTATAGACAAAAACCCGAATTCTCTGGCATAAAAAGCAGAGGATGTATAAAAATCAGCTTAAAGGAGCGTAAAAAATGGCAATTCGATTGATCAGAAAAGAGCCGGATGAGGTGCTGAGAAAAACAAGCCGTGAGGTCACGGTGTTTGACGACCGTCTGGCACAGCTTTTAGATGATATGTTTGACACAATGTATGAGGCAAACGGCGTAGGTCTGGCTGCGGTGCAGGTGGGTATTTTAAAGCGCGCCGTTGTGGTAGATACGCGCGAAGAGGGCGAACGCTATGAACTCATTAATCCGAAGCTTGTTTATAAAAAGGGCGAGCGCGAATGCACGGAAGGGTGTTTGAGCGTACCGGGCGTGAGCGGGTATGTGAAGCGTCCGGAAAAAGTAATTGTGCGTGCGCAAGACAGACACGGTGAAACCTTTGAGGTGGAAGCAAAGGGCCTTTTGGCGCAGGCATTCTGCCACGAGATTGAGCATTTGGACGGCGGCTTGTTTATTGACAAGGTGACCGAGTATATTGAGGACTGAGAAAGGCAGGCGGCGAAGCTTGAAAATACTTTTTATGGGCACAAGTGATTATGCGGTGGTTTGCCTGGAGGCACTGGCAAACAGCAAGCACGAGGTGGTCTCCGTTGTGAGTCAGCCGGATAAGCCGAAAAACAGAGGGCATAAGCTCGCGCCGACACCGGTGCATGCGGCGGCGGATGCGCTTTCACTTTTGGTGCATCAGCCGGAAACGCTTAAAGACGGAGCATTTTTGCCGGTACTGGAAGCAGAGCAGCCGGATTTGATTGTGGTTGTGGCGTACGGCAAGATTCTGCCGTCATATGTATTGGAATTTCCAAAATACGGTTGTATCAACGTACACGCTTCGCTTTTGCCGAAATACCGCGGCGCGGCGCCGATTCAGCGCGCTGTGCTTGGCGGGGAGAAGATCACGGGCGTGACGACGATGTATATGGATGTCGGACTCGACACCGGTGATGTGATTTTGAAAAAGGAAACCGAAATCGGCGAAGATGAAACTTCGGCAGAGCTGTTTGACCGCTTGGCGGTTTTGGGTGCCGAGGCGCTTATAGAAACCGTGGATTTGATTGAAAAGGGCATTGCGCCGCGCGAAAAGCAAAATGATGCGGAGAGCACCTATGCGGCGATGCTCGACAAGGCGCAGGCAGAAATTGACTGGACAAAATCCGCGCAGGAAATCAAAAATCTCGTGCGTGGGATGAATTCCTGGCCACTCGCTTACACATACTATAAGGGCGGTCGTATGAAAATCGGCAGTGTGCGTGTACTTAGCGGCAGCTTTGACGGCGCGCCGGGACAGGTTTTGTATGCCAACCGCACGGACGGACTTTGCATTCGCTGCGGCGATGGCGCGGTTTTGGCGCAGACAATACAGTTTGAAGGCAAAAAGATGATGGATGCCAAATCGTATTTTTTAGGCAACACCATCGAAGAAAATACAGTTTTAGGAGAGTGACAGATATGTTTAGCGGGTACTACAGCTCGTATATTTACGTTTTGATTCCGCTTATCATTTCCCTTTGGGCAAGCTCGAAGGTAAATTCCACCTATCAGCGTTATGCCAAGGTGTTTTCTGCGCGCAATTTAACGGCGGCGCAGGTAACGCGACTGATTTTGGACAATGCCGGCTTGCGCCATATCGGGATTGAGCGCGTAGCAGGCAATCTGACGGACCATTATGATCCGAAGAAAAATGTGATCCGTTTATCGGAAACGGTGTATGATTCTACATCCGTGGCGGCGATTGGCGTTGCGGCGCACGAAGCGGGGCACGCACAGCAGTACGGGGACGGCTATCTGCCGATTAAAATCCGCACCTGGCTTGTGCCGATTGCCAATCTTGGCTCACAAATGGCGATTCCGCTGATTATGCTCGGTTTGATTCTGGGATTTGCAGGGCTGGTGGATTTTGCGATTTGGCTCTATGTTGCCGTTGTGGCATTTTCATTGGTGACGCTGCCGGTGGAGTTTAATGCTTCCCGTCGCGCGATTCAGACCTTGGAAGGCTACGGCATTTTATCGACGGAAGAAAACAAAGCGGCAAAGAAGGTGCTTTCCGCTGCAGCGATGACCTATGTGGCATCGACGCTGGCGGCGATTGGATCGCTTATGCGTCTGCTTGCACTTTCCGGCAGGAGAAGAGACTGATGGAAGCAAAACGGTCCGATGCGCGCTTTTGCGCCTATAAAATTTTATATGCCTTCTGGGGCGAGGGCGCCTATGTCAACCTGGCACTAGCGGAAGGACTGCCGACATCTATGGATGCGCGCGACAAGGCACTGGCGGCGAGCATTGTCTATGGCTGTGTGAAATATCAGCTGTATTTAGACTATATTATCGCGAAATTTTCCAGTGTGAAATTAAAGAAAATTTCTTTAAATGTTTTGGTGCTTTTGCGGATGGGTGTGTTTCAGATGATGCACTTAGACCGCGTGCCGGACAGTGCGGCGGTGGATGAATGTGTCCGATTAGCAGGCAAGCTTGCCTACCGCTCGAAAGGCTTTGTCAACGGCATTCTGCGCAGTATCGCGCGGGAAAAGGACAAGATTGCTTTGCCGACGAATACGGCGGAACGCATCGGCATTTTGTATTCGTTTCCGCAGGATTTGGTGCAGCACTTTATTGCGCTGTACGGCGAAGAAAGGACAGAGACACTTTGCAGTGCGTTTTGTGTGCCGCCAAAGATGCACGTGCGCGTAAATACGCTGAAGACAAGTGTTGCGGCGGTGCGTGCAGATTTGGAAGCGGCAAGCGTTTTGGTGACAGACGGTTTTTATGACGATGCTCTGATTCTGGGCGGCACGGATATAACGCGGCTGGATGCCTATAAAGCAGGACTATTGACAGCGCAGGGCGCTGGCTCGATGTGCGCGGTGCGTGCGTTGGATGCAAAACAAGGTATGACTGTGCTCGATATGTGTGCGGCGCCGGGCGGTAAGAGTGTGTATATTGCACAACGCGCGGGAAATGCCTGCGACTTGCACGCCTTTGATATTCACGAGCACAAAACGGCGCTGATTGATTCGACGGCGCGGCGTTTGGGCATAGATTGTATTACTTCTAAGCGCGCAGATGCGTCGGTTGCGATGGAAATGTATGCCGGCACAGCGGACTGCGTATTGGTGGATGCACCGTGTTCGGGGCTCGGTATTATCGGGAAAAAGCCGGACATAAAATATACATGGAGCAATGAAAAAGAGGCAGAGCTTGCGGCGCTGCAGCTGAAGATATTAAACACCTGTCAGGCGTATGTCAAGTCGGGCGGCGTGTTGGTATACAGCACCTGTACCATCGGCGAAAAGGAAAATTTAGCGGTGGTGCGTGCGTTTTTAAAGGAAAATCCGGCGTTTTCGCTTTGCGATATGACTGATGCTTTACCAAACGGCATAGACAAGGACACGGCGAAGGACGGTTATGCGGCATTTTATCCGGATGCGGATGGGATGGACGGATTTTTCGTATGCAAAATGAAGAGGAATTAGTATGGAAAAGGTAGATTTAAGAAGTCTTACATATACAGAGTTAGAGGCATTTTTGGTGCGCGCGGGCGAAAAGAAATTCCGCGCCCAACAGGTGTTTTCGTGGTTACACGAAAAGGGCGTTTCTTCTATAGAAGAGATGACCAATCTTTCTAAAGCGCTGCGCAGTACGCTGGCAGAGACCGGCTACATTGCCGGTGTATCCGTTTTGGAAAAGTATGTTTCCAAAAAGGACGGTACGGTAAAGTATCTGATGCGGTTAGATGACGATGAATGTATCGAAACCGTTGTGATGCAGTATCATCACGGGCTTACGATTTGCATTTCCTCGCAGGTGGGTTGCCGTATGGGTTGTCGCTTCTGCGCATCGACGCTCGGTGGCAAAAAGCGCGATTTGCTTGCCGGCGAGATTTTAGGCCAGATTTACTGTGCGCAGGCGGATTTGGGTAAGCGCATTTCCAATATTGTAATGATGGGTATTGGTGAGCCACTCGATAATTTTGATAATGTTCGCGCGTTTTTGGAAATTGTTAATGACGAGCGCGGCGTGAATATCGGCTACCGGCACATTTCGCTCTCGACTTGCGGATTGATACATGGGATTGCCAAGCTGGCGGAAATGAATATTCCGATTACGCTGTCGATTTCACTGCACGCGCCCAATGATGCCATTCGCACGAGTATGATGCCGGTCAACAAGGCGCACAACATTGAAGAATTGCTTCGCGCGTGCCGTGCGTATCAGAAGGTGACGGGAAGACGCATTTCGTTTGAATACGCAATGTGTGACGGGGTAAATGATGCTGCAGAACATGCGCAGGAACTGGCACAGCGGCTTTCGGGTATGCTTTGCCACGTGAATCTAATTCCGGTCAACAACGTTAAGGAACGCAATTACAGAAAGAGCAAAAAGGAAAACATAGAGAATTTTATCGCAGTGCTGGCAAAAAACGGCATCACGGCAACCGTGCGCCGCGAGCTTGGAAGTGATATCAGTGCTTCGTGTGGTCAGCTTAGACAAAAGACGCTGGAAGCGTAGTAAAAAGAGGGTGAGTGCTTGGAATTTGTGACAAGAACACATATAGGGCAGGTCAGAAGTGCAAATCAAGACAGCGCTGTTGCGTTTGTACATGCCGGGTTTTTAATTGGCATTGTGGCAGATGGTATGGGCGGGCATAATGGTGGTGCCGAGGCGAGCCGAATGGCGATTGCCTGCGTCAAAGCCTATTTGCTTTCGCATTTACACGCAACAGACGATGCAGACGCCTTGAAAGTGCACTTGAATGCAGCGTATGCTAGGACAAACAAGGAAATTCTGAACAAGGCACTGACAGGGGCGGCATATAGCGGTATGGGAACCACCCTGACCGTGGCACTGCTGAAGGATGGAGAACTTTTTGTGTCCAATGTGGGCGACAGCAGAGCATACATAGTAGATAGGAAGCAGCTGTCCCAAATTACGGTGGATCAGACCTGGGTGCAGCGTCTGATTGAAAATGGTGAGATTACGCAGGAAGAAGCGAAAACACATCCGTATCGCCACGTAATTATGCAGGCGGTCGGCACGGAGGAAAACGTGCGCGCGGAGATGTATACGGCTAAGCTTACCGAAGGCGAAACAGTGCTGCTTTGTTCGGACGGTTGTTCCGGTGAAGTAGATGAGGTGCAGCTTACGGAAATTCTGCTTGCTACATCGGATTTGGATGCGAAGGCGGAGGCGTTGATTGCCGCTGCAAATGCAGCGGGCGGCGCTGATAACATCACAGTGGTGCTGTTGCGCAGATAAAATCTTTGGTGGAGTGCAGTTTCGTTTATTTTGGAAGGAAGGGAAAACCCTTATGAATCAGTACATTGGAATTGGAACGGTCTTGGGCGACCGTTATGAAATAATTGAAAAAATAGGTAGCGGTGGTATGGCGCACGTGTATAAGGCGCATTGCCGCGTATTAAACCGTCATGTTGCCATTAAGGTGCTACGCGATGAGTTTGTGGATGACGAAGCGTTTGCGCGTCGTTTTACAACAGAGGCGCAGGCAGCTGCGCCGCTCAGCCATGCTAATATTGTGTCTGTATTTGACGTATGTAGTGAGGGAAATCTTCGCTATATTGTTATGGAGCTGGTAGAGGGCATAACTTTAAAGTCATATATCGACGGACACGCGCCCATACCATGGGAGACAGCGGTTGCGATTATGCAGCAGATTTGCGAAGCGCTGGAGTGCGCACATAAGCATGGCGTTGTGCATCAGGATATTAAGCCGCAAAATATTATTCTGACGCCGGATGGTGTAGTCAAGGTAATGGATTTCGGCATAGCGCACGCGACAAATGCCTCGACCATTCAGGCAGGCAATGCAGATGGTGTGTTTGGTTCGGTGCATTATTGTTCGCCGGAGCAGGCACGCGGCGGTTTTACCGATGCAAAAACGGATATTTATTCGGCAGGTGTTGTACTTTATGAAATGCTGACCAGTCGTGTGCCGTTTGATGCGCAGACTCCAGTGGCGGTGGCGCTTAAGCATATGCAGGAGGATGCGGTGCCGCCGAGTACGATTCATCCGGATATGCCGATGGATTTGGAAATCGTTGTGTTTAAGGCAATGTGCCGTGAAAAGCACAGCCGTTACGCCTCAGCGACAGAAATGCTGCGCGATTTGAATTATGTACTCGACGGCGTACACGTCAATGAGAATGTAGATGAACAGGAGACAGTGCAGCATCGTTGTAAGGATGATGTGAGCAATAGTAAAAGCACAAAGAAAAGAAAGCAAAAAAAGGAAAGGGATGCCCCTGCGAAAAAGAGTGACATTTTAATTATTTTGGCGTCCGTATTTTGTGCATTGTTGCTCTTCGGTGGTGTGTTCGCACTCTACTTGAGTATGGGAGGCAGCTTAAATGAAGTGGTCGTGCCAAAGGTGACGGATTGTTCGAGCCACGAGGGACAGGCAATTTTAGAAGAAAGCAAACTTTCTATGATTGTGGAAGAAATTGTATTTGATACAAAATATGATGCCGGTATCATTGTGGATCAGGAGCCGAAGGCTGGTAAGACCGTGAAAAAGGGGTATACCGTTAAGGTGACTGTCAGCGGCGGTTTAGAAGAATTATTGGTGCCGAATGTTGTGAATATGGATGTCGACGATGCCATTTCGGATTTGAAAGCGGCAGGATTTAAGGTCAATCGCAAGACGCAGCATAGCGCAGATTTGCCGAAAAACGCAGTTGTGCGCCAAAGTCCGTTGGGTAGCACGGTTGGCAACAAGGGCGATACGGTCATTATTTATGTCAATGACAGGGAGATGGACAGCACAGTGCCGACACTGACGGGCTTGCCGTTAGAGGCGGCAAAGCAGAAGATTACGGAATTTGGCATGACGCTTGGTACCATTGTCGGTGAAAAGACCAATGGTACGAGCGGTATTGTTATAAGACAGACGCCGGAGGCTACGTTACATGCGAAACCGGGTACGCTAATTAATCTTGTAGTAAGTGTAGACGCATCCGGTACATTGCCGGATGGCACGAAGCTACTGGATGTGGACGGCGATATCGGCGCAGATGTGCAGCAGGTAAAAACTGTGACGATTGATGTGCCACAGGACAAAGAAACAACACACATTCGTGTTGTGCAGGATGGCAAGGATATTCACAGTGCACAACACAGCGAGAGTGAGGGCAACTTCACGCTACAGGTGACCGGCATGGGCACCGTGATCCTCGATGTTTATCACGACAATGTACTGGTTGGTGAAAAGTACGTGAATTTTTAAAGGGAGATTGTATGACGGAAGGAATTATTATCAAAGGCATAGGCGGCTTTTACTATGTACGGACGGCTTCGGATGTGGTGGAATGTAAAGCGCGAGGTATTTTTCGCAAGGAAGGACAAATTCCGATGGTTGGTGACCGCGTTACTATTGTCAAAAAGAACGGTAAAGGCAGCATTGAGGAAATTTTTCCGCGCAAAAACAGTCTGATCCGCCCGGCGGTATCCAACATTGATCAACTGGTGGTTACGGTAGCTTTGACCGATCCGACACCGAATCTGTATTTAGTGGATTGCTTTTTGCTGCTCGGGGCTTATACGGGCATTGATACGATATTGTGCTTTAATAAAACGGATTTGACTGAGGATGCGTCGTTGGCGGAAATTTATGCAAAAGCCGGCTACGACACAATTTTAACCAGTGTGCAGACGATGGAGGGCATAGACGCGCTCAAGGCGCGTTTACAAGGGAAAACGAGCGCATTTGCCGGCAACTCCGGCGTTGGTAAATCCAGCCTTTTAAACGCACTTGGCATTTCGGGCAAAATGGAAACCGGCAGTATCAGCGATAAAATACGCCGCGGCAGACATACCACACGCCACGTGGAGCTGTTGGAGCTGCAGGGTGGCGGTTTCGTACTCGATACACCGGGTTTTTCCAGCTTTGAAACGCCGGAGATTCCGGCGGACGAGCTTGCCGAATATTTTATTGAATTTGCACCATATCTGGGTGGTTGTCGTTTCCGCGGTTGTGCGCATGTACAGGAACCGGATTGCGCTGTAAAACAGGCACTTGCCGACGGCAAGATTTCTACAAGCCGTTATCAGAGTTATTGTGCACTCTACGAGGAACGCAAAGCAGTTAAGGCATGGCAAACGAAGTAACATATTATATAAAAAAGAATAAACAAAGGAGAAATAGTTATGGTAAAGATTGCACCTTCGATTTTAGCAGCAGATTTTTCACATTTGGGAGACGATGTGCTCGCAGCGGTACGCGGCGGCGCACAGTATATGCATATTGATGTTATGGACGGCGCATTTGTGCCGAATATGAGCATTGGTCCGTGTGTGATTGAAAGTTTGCGTCCGGTAACGGATGCTGTGTTTGATGTACACCTGATGATTGACCGACCGGAGCGTTATGTGGAGGCGTTTGCCAAGGCGGGCTCGGATATCATTACCGTACATATAGAGGCAACTGAGGATTTGGATGCTTGCATTGATAAAATCAAGGCACTCGGCGTGAAGGCGGGCGTGTCCATTAAACCGGCAACACCGGTCGATGCCGTTGTGCCGTATTTAGATAAGCTGGATATGGTACTGGTGATGAGTGTGGAGCCGGGCTTCGGCGGACAGAAATATATGCCTTCTGCAGAAGAAAAACTTCAGAAGCTTGCGGCGCTTGCTCCGGCAGGTATGGATATTTCGGTGGATGGCGGCATCAATTTGGATAATATTTCCCGCGTTGTGGCAAGCGGCGCCAACACAGTGGTTGCCGGCAGTGCCATTTTCGGTCAGTCGGATATTGAAGCTACGGCGAGAAAGTTCGTGGAGAAAGCAAATGAAAAAATGTAATATACTTTGCGGCGGCGTGATTGAAAATCTGCCGCGCACGGCGGCACGGTTGGATAAGTCGGCGTATACCATATGCGCGGATAGCGGCTATGCCTATGCGGAAGCGCTCGGTTTGCGCGCAGACGCGGTGCTCGGTGATTTTGATTCCTATGACCGTAGTGCGGTAAAGGAAAAAAACGTAGAAGTATTTCCAGTGCGCAAGGATTATACAGACAGTGAGATTGCTGTTATGCATGCACTGGAGCGTGGATATAC
This sequence comes from Clostridia bacterium, assembly GCA_045537695.1. Lineage (GTDB taxonomy): Bacteria > Bacillota > Clostridia > UBA1381 > UMGS1253 > RGIG2041. The sequence goes on from JAZSQB010000038.1 coordinate 78,767, forward strand.
GGATATTACATTGGTTGGCGCTTTGGGCGGACGCATCGACCATGCGCTCTGTAATGTGCATCTGCTTAAGTTTATTTATGCACACGGTGCACAGGGCAGTATTATTGATGGGGACACACAGATGTGGTATACGAAAACGGGCAGAAGCGTGCATGGTAAGCGTGGGGATATTTTGTCTGTGATTCCGCTTTGCGATACGGGGCGGTATACCACAGTTGGATTAGAGTATCCTTTAACGAAAGCGCCACTGCCTTTGACCGGTGTCAGCAACGTATTTACCGGCGAATTGGCAGAAATTCGTGCGAAAGAAGCTGAATTTTTATTAATTCATATAATGCAATAGTAGGCTAGCAGAAATGCACCCACAATATTTTGTGGGTGCATTTTTTTGCGTTTTATTCAATATGCACAAAAATAAAGGCTACATTTGGTCAAAGTGACGAAATTTTAATGAAAATACGCTAAGGAGTAAAATTTTTTTAAAAAACTCTTGAAAAAACTGTAATAATCGTGTAAAATTTGATTACAAGGGTAAAAAGTGTTAAAAAGTGTTTAATAGTGGTAAGAAAATAATGCTTTTGTGGTAAAAATACCCGAGTTTGGAACGGAAAAGTGGTGAGAGCTTTGTTCATAGGTGAATACAGTCACAATGTAGACGCGAAGGGCAGAATGAGTATGCCTTCGAAATTCCGCCGCGATGAGGCGGGCGAAATCTTTTATGTGACGCGCGGCACAGAGAAGTGTCTGTTTGTATATTCGCGCGAAGAATGGGCAAAGTTCGAGGAAAAGCTTTCCGCACTTCCGATTACAACCAATCCGCAGGCAAGCGCATTTGCCAGATTCTTTCTTTCCGGCGCTGTAGAGTGCGAGGTGGACAAGCTCGGCAGAATCAACATTCCGGCTTACCTTCGTGAATACGCAGGCATTACAAAGGATGTGAAGGTCATCGGTGTGCGTAGCCGTGTGGAAATCTGGGATGCTACGCAGTGGAGCCAGTATCAGGCAGAAGCCATTAACTTAGAAAACGTGATGGCAAATATGAGCTCCATTGGCATGGATTTTTAAGCCGGGCGGTGGTTTTGTGAATTTTCATCATGTACCAGTTATGTTTACCGCCTGCATGGATGGGCTAAAGATTAAGCCGGATGGCATTTATGTGGATGGCACGCTGGGCGGCGCCGGACACAGCAGCGGTATCGCAGCACAGCTTTCGGGCGGCAAACTCATCGGTATTGATCAGGATGAGAATGCGATTGCGGCGGCAAGCGTGCGCTTGCTTCCGTATAAAGACCGTGTGACAATTGTGAAAAACAACTTTTCGAATATAAAAGAGGTATTAGCAGACCTCGGCATTGCAAAAATAGACGGTGCACTTCTGGACTTGGGCGTTTCCTCCCATCAGCTCGATGAACCGGAGCGTGGCTTTTCCTACATGCACGATGCACCGCTGGATATGCGTATGGACAGACAAGCGTCCAAAAGCGCATACGACGTCGTAAACGGATACAGCGAGGAAGCTCTCGCTGATATTATCCGTACTTACGGCGAAGAAAACTGGGCAAAACGCATTGCTGCGTTTATTGCAAAGCGACGGGCTATGAAGCCGGTCAGTACAACCGGTGAGCTTGTCAGCATCATAAAGGATGCCATTCCTGCAGGGGCTAGGCAGGAGGGCGGACATCCGGCGAAACGCACGTTTCAGGCGATTCGCATCGAGGTAAACGGTGAGCTTGCAATTTTGAAAGACGCCGTGGGCGATTTTGCAGAGGTCATTCGCCCGGGAGGCAGGCTGTGTATTATTACCTTTCATTCGCTGGAAGACCGCATTGTAAAAGAAGCATTTGCTGCTCTGGCACAGGGGTGTACGTGCCCGAGAGAGTTTCCGGTTTGCGTTTGCGGTAAGCAGCCGAAGGTGAAGGTTATTACGCGAAAGCCGATTGTGGCAACTGCGCAAGAGCTAAACGAAAATTCGCGTTCCAAAAGCGCGAAGCTGCGTATCGCAGAAATTTTGTAGAGAGGAAAAATTGAGGGGGTAAAAACGTGAGAACAAATGGTAACTTGGCGCTGAATCCTGCATACAGACCGGCATACCAGCCGTCCCAGACCAACTTGCGTAAAAAGGCAGATGTGTCTGCACCGAGATACGCAAAAGCAAAGAAAAAATCCAACTTGCTTGTCGCGCTTATTTACATTGCCGTTATCTTCTCTATTGCGCTTTGTTTGGTAACGCGCGAGGTCCGCTTGTATGAAAAGAGCAACCGCGTGCATGCCTTGCAGAATCAGCTCGAGGATGCTGAGGCTGCAACCAAGCAGGCGATGGTTGCTTCCGAGCAGGCAATTGACTTAGAAACCATTGAAACAAACGCTATGACGAAATACGGTATGAGCAAGCCGCAGAAGAGTCAGATGATTTATATAAATGTCTGCCAGGAGGACTACGTGGAAAAAACCGCAGACAAGCGTGTCGGCGACAATATTTACGATGGCATCAGTGCCGTTTTTGGCATATTTGGTATTCGATAAGCTTATAATGGTAAGGGCATATCAATCTTGATATAGCCATATTATCTAAGACAAAGGGTTAAGATTTGAAGCGTCAAAACTTAACCTTTCTTTTTCATTATCGGGCGTGTGGGAGGCGCTTAGCGCGATGGCAAAACGCAAAAAAATTGGGGTAAAAAACAGAATACTGATTTGCACGCTCATAGCTACGTTGCTTATGGGCGCGCTTGGCGTTCGTATTGGGTGGTTGCAGATTGTCGATGGCGAGTGGCTTTCCAAGGAAGCGACGCTCCAGCAGACGCGTGATAAGACGATTAACTCCAAACGCGGTACGATTTATGACCGAAACGGCAAGGAGCTGGCGGTCAGTGCATCGGTGGAGTTGGTGAGTGTTTCACCGGCGGAAATTAAAAAGGAAAATGGCGCGGAAATTGTTGCGCAAAAGCTTTCGGAAATTCTGGAATTGGAATATGAGGATGTTTATGCCAAGGTGACGAAAAACTCCTCGTATGAAACGATTAAGCGCAAGGTGGAAAAGAAGCAGACCGACCAGATTCGCGCGCTGAAGAGTGCCGATGAAACGGCGGATTATTTTTCCGGCGTTTACTTAGAAGAGGATACAAAGCGATACTATCCGTTTGGGCATTTCGCTTCGCACGTACTCGGCTTTACGGGAACGGACAATCAGGGACTCTACGGCGTAGAGGCAGCACTAGATGATGCACTTTCGGGCGTAGCGGGCAGAATTATTTCCGTTAAAAATGCTGCAGGCACGGATATGCCGTTTAAGTATGAACAGAAATACGATTCGCAGGACGGCATGAATGTGACGCTCACGATTGATGAGACCATTCAGCATTTTGCGGAAAAATATCTTGCGCAGGCAGTGGAAGAAAACAAGCCGGCGCAAGGCGCGTTTGCCATTGTGATGGCGCCAAAAACCGGCGAAATTTATGCGATGACCACCAAGCCGGACTATGATTTGAACGAGCCGTTTCTAATTTTGTCAGAGGCAGACAGGGAAAAGCTGGATGTGGAGAAGGATGACAAAGTCAAAGCGGATTTGCGTTCGAGTATTTTGGCACAACAGTGGCGCAACAAAGCCGTGAGTGATACGTATGAGCCGGGGTCGGTATTTAAAATTCTGACGGCGGCAATGGCGCTTGAGGAAGGCGTTGCCACTGTGCACGATACCTTTAATTGTCCGGGTTATACTATGGTTGGCTCAACGCGCATTAACTGCTGGAAACGAGAAGGGCACGGACACGAAACCTTTAAAGAAGGCTTGCAAAATTCCTGCAACCCGGTGTTTATGGAACTTGGCAAGCGATTGGGACGCGATGCGTTCTTCCGTTATTTTACAAACTTTGGGCTGACGCGCTCTACCGGCATTGAGCTGGGCAGTGAGGGCGAAAGTGTGTATTACACAGCGCCTTACTTAAATGAGACGGAGCTTGCGACCAGTGCGTTCGGCCAGAGCTTCCAGATTACGCCGATGCAGCTCATTACGGCGGTTTCTGCTATTGTAAATGGCGGGAATTTAATGAAACCCTATGTGGTAAAATCTCTTTCGACAACCGAGGGCACTATAGTGAAAAACTACGAGCCGGAGATTGTGCGCCAAGTGGTTTCTGCGGAGACGAGCGCAATTATGCGTGACTTTACTGAGGGAGTTGTTGCTGTTGGTACAGGTAAAGGTGCGCAGATTAAGGGTTATGCCATCGGTGGTAAAACCGGTACTTCGGAAAAACGTCCGCGTAATCAGGGCAAGTACGTTGCATCCTTTATCGGTATGGCACCGGCAAACGACCCGGAGCTGATTTGTTTGGTAGCGATTGACGAGCCGACCGGCGATTTGTATCAGGGAAGCCAGATTGCGGCACCGGTGGTACGTAATATTTTAGAAGATACCCTTGCCTATATCGGCATTGAAAAGCACTATGATGCTTCCGAGGATATCCGTGTACTGACGGTGCCGGAGGTGCGCAATATAAAGGTGATGGAAGCGGCAAAGGCAGTCAGTGATTTAGGCTTCGGCTATCAGATTATCGGCGAAGGTGATGTGGTGGATGAGCAGTTACCAAAGCCGGGCGCAGAGCTTTCAAAAGGCTCGACCGTGCTGTTGTATACAACAGGCAGTACTATTGAACAAGTAACTGTGCCTGACTTTACGGGGCAGAGCCTGGATAGTGTACGCACGCAATTGAAAGAGCTTGGACTGAATATGGAAATTTTGGGCGCGACGGATGCGGGCTGCATTGTGCAAAAACAGGAGCCTGCGGGCGGCACAAGCGTCAATCCTGCCACGACTATCCGTGTGGAATTTATCTATATGGCAGGCGACTAATATGAGAGCGAGACAGAAAGTGTGGTGTAAGATATGAAATTATCCGCTTTAATGAAACAAGCGCATATTATCAGCGGCAACGCAGATATAGAGATTTCTTCAATTGCTTATGACTCGCGCAAAGTGATGCCGGGCGATGTGTTTGTGTGCATTAAGGGTTATGCAACCGATGGGCACAGCTATGTGCAAAAGGCAATTGAAAACGGTGCGGTTGCAATTGTGGCGCAGGATGAGGTAGCATCCTCTGTGCCGGTAATTTATGTGGAGGATACACGTCTTGCACTGGCGCAGATGTCCAAGGTCTATTATGACAGACCGGATGAGAAAATGAAAATTATCGGCGTGACGGGGACCAACGGTAAAACTACCGTCACCTATCTGATTAAGCATATTTTAGAGCAAAACGGCGCGAAGGTGGGTCTCATCGGAACCAATCAAAATATGATTGGCACGCAGGTATTGGAAACTGAGCGCACTACACCGGAATCAAAGGAATTGTATGCCATGTTTGCTGATATGGCTGCAGCAGGCTGTACGCACGTGGTGATGGAGGTATCCAGCCACGCGCTCGAGCTTTCCCGTGTGGGCGGCATCCGTTTTGCGGTCGGCGTATTTACGAATTTAACGCAGGACCATCTCGATTTTCACGGCGATATGGAAAATTACTTCCTTGCCAAAGCGAAGCTGTTCGGCGTCAGCGAAAAAGCGGTGATCAACATAGACGATGCTTACGGCGCACGTCTTGAACCAATGGCACAGAATGTATTGACATATTCGATTGATGCAGTGTCGGATTTGCAGGCATCAGCAATTGAGATTTCGGCAAAGGGCGTGCTCTACGATGCGGCAACTGGCGCGGAGACGACGTCGGTGCACCTGCCGATTCCGGGCAGATTTTCCGTGTACAATTCTTTGGCAGCGATTGGTTGCGTACTGCAGCTCGGTATGGATATCAATACCGCCGTGCGCGCACTTTTAACCGCCAAGGGCGTCAAGGGCAGAGCAGAGGTTGTACCGACCGATACGCCGTATACGGTTTTGATTGACTATGCGCACACGCCGGACGGACTGGAAAACATTATTTCCACCGTCAATGAATTTAAAACCGCGCGCGTGATTACAGTATTCGGTTGCGGCGGCGACCGCGACCGCACCAAGCGCCCGCTGATGGGTGAAACAGCAGCAAGACTGTCCGATTTCGTGGTAGTGACGTCAGATAATCCGCGCACAGAGGACCCAGAAGCAATTATTGAGGATATTTTACCGGGCGTTCTGAAAACGGACTGTCCGTATGTACGCATTACCAACCGCAAAGAGGCGATTGCCTACGCGCTTTCGCACGCACAGCCGGACGATATCATTGTCCTGGCGGGCAAGGGACACGAGACGTATCAGATTTTAAATACGGGCAAAATTCATTTTGATGAGCGTGCGGTTGTAGCAGAACTTTTGAATACAAAATAAAGAGGCGACGGCAGATGAAGGCTTTCAATGTAGAACAGGTACTGGAGGCGACGGGCGGCACACTGGTGTGCGGCAATCCGGCGCAGAACTTTTCGTGTATTACAACAGATTCACGCAGCGTGGCTTATGGGGCGCTGTTTATTCCGTTTGCCGGAGAGACCTTTGATGCGCACGATTTTGTAGACAGTGCGATCAAAAGCGGCGCAGGCGGCGTGCTGACACATAAGGATTTGGCGTTGGATACGGAAAGCGCGGTCATCCGTGTGCAGGATACCAAAAAGGCATACGGTGATTTGGCGCGCTATTATAAAAATGATATTGCACCGAAGACGGTGGCTGTGACCGGTTCGGTGGGCAAGACGACCACGAAGGATATGGTAGTTTGCGTGCTGACAGAGCATTTTCAGGTGACAGCGACGGAGAAGAATTACAACAACGAAATCGGCGTACCGAAGACGCTTTTGCAGCTTAAAGAAACGGACACGGCGGCGGTCATTGAAATGGGAATGAACCATTTCGGCGAAATTCGCTATCTGTCTTCCATTGTACGTCCGGATGCGGCGGTGATTACCAATATCGGTATGTCCCACATAGAAAATTTAGGCTCGCAAGAGGGTATTTTAAAAGCCAAATTAGAGGTATTGGAGTATTTAAGCGAGGACGGCGTACTGTTTTTAAACGGTGACGATGCACTGCTTGCAACCGTGCAGGCACCGCGCAAAATCGTGCGCTTCGGCATAGAAAATCCGGACTGTGACTATCGGGCAGAAAACATACAGTCGGGCAGCGAGGAAATCGCATTTGACGTTGTGCACAAGCGCAAAAAAGCGCACGTGCATCTGCGTGTGCCGGGTGAGCACAATATTTACAATGCTCTGGCGGCAATTGTTGTGGGCGAATATTTCGGTCTTACACTGGCGGCAGCGGCAAAAGGCGTAGAAAAATTTGTGCCGAGCGACAAGCGTATGCACCTGATTAAGACAGAGCGGTTTACGATTTTAAATGACTGCTACAACGCATCTCCGGCTTCGGTGGAAGCGGCGGTGCAGGTGCTGTGCGGTCTGGAAAGTGAAAGAAAGGTTGCCGTTTTGGGTGACATCAAGGAGCTCGGTGATTTTGCACCGGCGGCGCACGGCAAAATCGGCAAGATGGTCGGTCGTGCAGGCATAAATTGTTTGATTGCGATTGGCGATAATGCCAAGTTTATCTGCCGTGGTGCAGAAGAGTACGGCATTGCAAAGGAAAATATACATAGCTTTAAGACAAGACAGCAGGCGATAGAAGCGCTGCCGGATTTGGTGCAGACCGGTGATGCGATTTTAGTCAAGGCATCGCGCGCGATGCAGTTAGAGCACATTACGGAAGCACTTAAAGCGTTTTAAGAAAGAAGGAAAACATATGAAACTTCAGGGCTTAATGATATTTTCACTCCTGGGATTGGGTATTGCTTTTCTGATTGCGGCATTACTTGGGCCGATATTGATTCCGTTTTTGCATAAGCTTAAGTTCGGGCAAGCAATTCGCGAGGAGGGACCGAGTTGGCACCAGAAAAAAAGTGGTACGCCAACAATGGGCGGTTTTATCTTTATGATTGCAGCCTGCGTTGCAACGCTGATTTGTACGCGCTCGCTGTTGATGCTTAGTGTGATGCTTTGCTGTCTCTGTTTTGGCGCAATTGGTTTTGTGGACGATTTTATTAAGGTGATACTAAGGCGCAATCTCGGACTGCGTTCTCTGCCGAAGCTGCTTTTGCAGATTCTGGTCTCCGTGGTGTTTGTGGTTGTGCTCTATACATACGGTAAGGTGGACAGCAGTGTGCTTGTGCCGTTTACCGATTGGCAGCTGCCACTCGGTATTTTCTATATCCCGGTAGCGGTGTTTGCGATGGTTGGCTTTAACAACGCCGTGAATTTAACGGACGGTCTGGACGGTCTTGCGACATCGGTAACAGCGGTAGTTTGTCTGTTTATTGCCGTGGCAGCGTGGCTGAAGGGCTTTCCGGCACTGTGCATTTTTGCATTTGCGATTTTTGGCGCACTTTTAGGCTTTTTACTGTTTAACCGCTATCCGGCAAAAGTGTTTATGGGCGATACCGGCTCGCTGTTTTTGGGCGGTTTTGTCAGCGCATCGGCAATTGTACTTAAGATGCCGCTGATTATGATCATTGCAGGCTTTATTTATGTTGCAGAGGCTTTGTCGGTTGTGTTGCAGGTCATCAGCTTTAAAACGACCGGCAAGCGTATTTTTAAAATGAGCCCAATTCATCATCACTACGAGATGTGCGGACTGAAGGAAACACAGATTGTATTTCGTTTTTCTGCAGTAACGCTGCTTTGCTGCATTTTCGCACTGATTTCTGTTTTATAAAGCACACGCCATAAGATTAGAAGGAGGTCTTGCTATGCCACAAACGAATAGAGCTTACAGAGCACAACCGCGCACCGGCAGAGAAAATAATGTCATTCGTTTGCAGCGCGCAAAAGCGCAGAAAACAAAGCAGAAACATACACCGTCGGCACAGCGTAGCAGCGGTAGCGGGACCAAAGGACTTTTGGATGTCATCAGCGGGAGCAAACGTTTAAAGCCGATGGATAAATCACTGCTACTGACCATTATTATTTTAGTTGTTTTTGGGTTGGTTATGGTTTTCTCCGCCAGTGCACCATCAGCGAGTGCATATCAGGGGAATGCCTATCACTATATCATCCGCCAGGCACTCTTTGCCGTGATGGGTATAGTGGGGATGTTCTTCTTCTCTATGTATGACTATCACAGACTGGGCAGGCTTGCACTGCCGATTTTAGGGGTTTCCCTGCTTTTGCTGCTTTCAGTATACATTCCGGGGTTGGGTATTGTGCGCAACAACGCGCGCCGTTGGATTAATCTCGGTATTGCAACGCTGCAGCCGTCGGAGGTTGTAAAGATTTCCATTATCATTTATTTTGCGTATGCGCTAAGCGTTATCAAGGATAAAATCCGTTTGTTCAAAGAGGGGTTATTAAAATTTTTGCTTGTTCTTGCAGTTTTTGCAGGCATTTTAATGGCAGAACCGCATTTGAGTGCGACGATGATTATCGGTATGACCGCTGTGGTAATGTTGTTGGTGGCGGGCGCGCGCATTTCGCATTTTGCGTGGATGTCCGTACCGGTTATTGGTGTAGGTATTGGTTATATTGCGAAAAATCCGTACCAGTTAGAACGTATTGTTACATTTTTAAATCCTTTTGCGGATCCTGGGGACACTGGTTTTCAGGTTGTAAATTCTTTGTATGCAATTGGTAGTGGTGGCATTTTCGGCCTTGGACTTGGGCAAAGCCGACAGAAGTATCTGTATCTGCCGGAGCCGCAGAATGACTTTATTTTTGCGATTGTCTGCGAAGAGCTTGGGCTGATTGGAGCGCTATTGGCGCTGACTTTGTTTGGCTGCCTGATTTGGCGCGGTTACCGCACGGCAATGACGGCGCCGGATTTGTTCGGCACATTACTCGCAACGGGTATTACCTCGCTTGTGGCTTTGCAGGTGCTGATGAATGTGGCGGTGGTGACCTCTTCTATGCCGGCAACCGGTGTAGCACTGCCGTTTTTCAGCTATGGCGGTACATCGCTGCTGATTTTGCTTTGCAGTATGGGCATTTTACTTAACATTTCGAGACAGTCGGTTGCAAAACCGTCGGAAAGTTCTAAATTATAAGCCGGGGAGGCAAATGTATGAGAATTTTGTTGGCCGGTGGCGGCACCGCGGGGCACATTAACCCTGCACTCAGCATTGCGGATAAGGTGCGTGCGCAGGATCCGTCGGCGGCGGTATTGTTTGTCGGCAAGCGCGGAAATATGGAGGAGCGTCTGGTCGGCAAGCGTGGCTATGATATAGATTTTATTGATATAGAAGGCTTTAAAAAATCGCCGCTGAAAAACATCCGCGTGGTTTTAAAAACGCTTAAGGCGATTGAAGAAAGCAAAAAGATTATCCGCAAATTCAAGCCGGATGTGGTGGTAACCACCGGCGGATATGTCAGCGGACCGGTGATGGTGGCGGCACATAAGTGTGGCGTACCATCCTTGATTCACGAATCGAATGTATATCCGGGCGTTGCCGTGCGTATGGCAGCCAAAACGGCGACACGCATTGCGGTGAGCTTTGACAAGACCTATGAATTGATTCAGCAAAAGCACAAGTGCATCAAAACCGGCAACCCGGTGCGCGCAGAAATTCTGGAAACGACGCGTGAGGAAGCGCGCCGCGCGCTGCACATCAAGGATAAGCCGCTTGTGTTGGTTTTCGGCGGCAGCCTTGGCGCTCAAAAGCTTAATGAGGCGGTACTGGATTATATTGAAAAAATACAGACGGCGGAAAATGTGCAGTTGATTTTTGGTACGGGCGAGCGCAATTATGCAGGCGTGATGCAGGTGCTGGCGCAAAAGGGCATCAATGTACCGGAGTGCGCGCACATTAAGGTCTTGCCGTATATTTATAATATGAACGAAGCGATGGCGGCGGCAGATATCGTCGTATCCCGCGCCGGCGCGATTACGTTGGCGGAGCTGATGGCACTTGGTAAGCCGTCGGTACTGATTCCGTCACCCAATGTGGCATACAACCATCAGGAAACCAATGCACGGCAATTAGAGCAAAACGGTGCGGCACTGGTGCTTACCGAGGCAGAGCTGAGCGGCGAAAGACTGCAGGAAAAAATTGACCTCTTGCTTTCCGACAGCAAACAGTTGTATACTATAGGAGAGAATGCTAAAAAGATGGGCGTGCGCGATGCATGCGATCAGATTTATGAGATTATAGAAGAAATTCGTTTGCGTTAAGCAAAGGAACCGAACGCAGATCCACAGCATACTATGGAATAGAGATAGAGCTGTGGGGGTGTTTTCATGTCTGCAATTGTGGTGGAGGGCGGTCGTCGCCTTGAAGGTACAGTTCGGGTACATGGTGCGAAGAATGCGGTGCTGCCGATTTTGGCAGCAACGGTGCTTTGCGGTGGCGTGAGTGATGTGGAAAATTGTCCGGCACTCAGTGACGTGTCGGCGACCGTGGAGATTTTGGAGCATTTGGGCTGCAGCGTGCAGCGCAGTGCGTCGCTGATTTCGGTAGATGCATCCGGTGCGTGGCGCAGTGATATTCCCGAAATGCTGATGCGGCGGCTTCGTTCGTCGGTGATTTTTCTCGGCGCTATTCTGGCGCGCTTCGGCGAAGCATCCATTGCGATGCCCGGTGGGTGCGAGCTTGGACCCAGGCCGATTGATTTACATTTGTCTGCGCTTGCGCAGATGGGCGCGCAGATTCAGGAAGCGCACGGCATGATTCATTGCCGCTGTGCCCACTTGAAAGGCAGCGCGATTCACCTGGATTTCCCGAGCGTGGGCGCAACGGAAAACATTATGTTGGCAGCTTCGCTTGCAGATGGTACAACGGTGATTACAAATGCGGCGAAGGAACCGGAAATTGAGGACTTACAGCTGTTTTTAAACCGGATGGGCGCGCGCATACAGGGCGCGGGTAGCGATACCATCCGTATTGATGGAGTTAAGCGTTTATATGCGGCACCGCACCGTGTGATGCCGGACCGCATCGTTGCGGCAACATATATGGCGTGCAGCGCGGTGTGCGGTGGTACGATAGAACTTATGGACGTTTGCCCAGTGCATATGGAGGCGGTCTTATCCGTTGCGCGTCTCTACGGCGCAGATTTGCAGGTCGAGCCGAATCGACTGGTGCATACGGCGCCAGCGCGGCTCAAGGCGGTGAAAATGATTCGGACGATGCCGCATCCGGGTTTTCCAACGGATGCCCAGGCACCGATGATGGCGGCGCTTTGCTATGCCGATGGCACCGGTATTTTTACGGAAACGATTTTTGAAAACCGCTTCAAGCACGTTACGGAGCTGACGCGCATGGGCGCGGATATTACAGTTGAGGGCAGAATCGCTGTGGTACGCGGCGTGGAACACTTAAGCAGTGCAAATATGTGCGCTATGGAGTTGCGCGGCGGTGCAGCGCTGGTGGTGGCAGCATTGGGGGCGCAGGGCACATCCCGAATTGAGAAAGCGCATTTTATTGAGCGTGGTTATGCGGGTTTGCCTGCGGATTTGTCTGCACTTGGCGCAAAAATCAGGAAGGATACAGAGGATGAACAGAGTGAGAAACAAACGCATAGTGTCTGTCCATGACGACATTCGCGAACGGCATCGTAAGCGCCAGCTTCGCAAAAAGCGCACGCGGTTTGTGCTTTTTTGCGCCTTGATGGCGCTTTTACTGCTGCTCACGGCGTGTGCGATTGCGTTTTTGACGCCTTGGTTTTATATTTCCGAAGTGAATGTCATTGGTAATGAGCAGGTGCAAACGGCGGATTTGATTACAGCTAGTGGCATTAAAAAAGGCGAGAGCGTTTTTGCCGTACATTTGGGAAAGGTGGAGACGCTTTTGGAAAAAGTACCGTATATTAAAACGGTGCAGGCAAAGCGCAAGCTACCGAAAACTATTGATTTGACTGTTACGGAAAGCCATGCAACGGCATCATTTGAAAAAGACGGTCTGCGCGTTTGCATTGATGAGGTCGGCAAGGTAGTCTATGCCGGTGCTTTGCCGCCGGAGAATTTGATTTCTGTGACGGGGGTGGAGATTGGTACGTATGCGCTGGGCGAACCGCTCATAGTAGAGAATCAAAATGCATTTGAAACGGTGCTGGAACTCATTTCGATTGCGGAGGAAAACGGACACCGCGCCGGTATACACAGCATTGACATTACAAAAACGGAGAATATCCGCTTTACGTATGGGCAGGGGCTTACGGTGATTTGTGGCGATGCGTACGATTTGTCGCGCAAAATACTGACCTTTATTGAGGTGGTTAGAGAGCTTCCGGAAAATGCAAAGGGTGAAATTGATTTACGCATAGGCAGTAAAGCATATTACCGACCTTAATGTGGAATAAATTTGCATAAAAACCGGTATAAAAACCGGAATTAACAAAAAATTTTAATAAATTTTTAATAATTTTGAAATTTACTATTGAATAAATGAAAAAAATGTTGTACAATAATATTTGATTAAATATAGATGACATTTCAGTTACAGATGAAATATAAGGAGGAACTCACGTTGTTTGATATCGATGTGGAAACAAGCAAGGTTGCTAAAATTAAAGTTATTGGCGTTGGCGGCGGCGGTAACAACGCTGTAAACCGTATGATTGATGCCGGTGTAAAGTGTGTGGATTTTATCGCTGTAAACACAGATGCACAGGTTTTGAAGGATTCCAAGGCTTCTGCAAAGATGCAGATTGGTGAAAAGCTGACCCGCGGTTTGGGTGCAGGCGCAAATCCGGAAATCGGTGAAAAGGCTGCGCAGGAAAGCCGCGATGAAATTGAAGCGATGATTAAGGGCTCGGATATGGTATTTATTACTGCAGGTATGGGCGGCGGCACCGGCACAGGTGCGGCGGCTGTTATTGCCGGCATTGCAAAGGAAATGGGTATTTTGACCATTGCAATCGTAACCAAGCCGTTTACATTCGAAGGTCGTCCGCGTCTTTTGAAGGCAGAGGCCGGTATTGCGAGATTGCGCGAGAATGTGGATGCGATTATGACAATTCCGAACGACAACATTTTAAAGGTTGTTGATAAGAATACGACGCTTGAAAACAGCTTTTTGATGGCTGACGATGTATTGCGTCAGGGCGTACAGGGTATTTCCGATATGATCGTCGGTACCGGTTACATCAACGCAGACTTCGCTGACGTGAAGAGAACAATGGAAAATTCCGGCATTGCACATATGGGTGTCGGTGTTGCCAAGGGTGACAACAAGGCGACAGATGCCATCAAGATGGCAATCGAAAGTCCGCTTTTGGAAACTTCTATTCAGGGCGCAAGAAATGTGCTTGTTAACATTACCGGTGATAAGAATCTTACACTCTTTGATGCCAATGCAGTTATGCAGACGGCAAATGAGCTCGTAGATTCCGATGCTGAAATCATTTTCGGTGTGGTTATTGATGAAAACCTGGATGATGAAATGCGCGTAACGGTTGTGGCAACCGGCTTTGATGGTAGCCAGCGTCCAATGAAAAAGGAAGAGTCGGCGAAGGAAGAACCAAAGGGAGCAGAGGATAAGCCGGCGAACTGGTTTAGTGATATGATAACAAAGAAGGAAGAGCCGGAAGAAGAGCCGTCCTTCTCTCCGACAGCGAGTGTAGAGTTAGACAACGTAGATATTCCGAACTTCTTAAAGAATAAGAATTTCTAAAATGTATAAAAAGGACGGGTTGACCGTCCTTTTTTCATCAGAGGTTATGTATGAAAGCGAATTTGGAAAATATGTCCATGCAGGCGCAGTTTGAGCTGGCAAAGAAAAAGACAGCGGATATGGCTGCACGTGGAAGAAAAACAAAAAAAGAGCTGACGGACAAGCTTTTGCACCAAGGCTTTGCGCCGGCTGTGTGCGAGGCGATTGTCGAGTGGGGGCAGGAATACTACTTCATAGACGATGCGGAATATGCGCGTGTCTACGTGGAAAAAGCGGCACAGAAGTACGGCAAACGCCGGATTGTGCAGGCGCTTCGGTTTAAAGGCATAGATGCCGAATTGATTGAGGATGCTTTTGCGGATTTCGATTTTTCCGAGACGGAAACGCAGCTGCAAACGGACGTAGCCAAACGGCTTTCGGGCAATTTTGAACGCAAAAACATCGAAAAGGTCATACGCCATTTTCTGGCGCGCGGCTTTAGCTACGATGCAGTTCGAAATGCCATAGATTTAGCAAAGCAGGATGTAGCGGAGGAGGATGACTTTGCATTATAAAATTGCAGTTGCATCTCTGGGCTGTGCGAAAAATCTGGTGGATACAGAGAATATGCTCGGTCTGCTTTTAGAGCAGGGGCATAGTCTGACGGTGGATACTGCTGAGGCGGACATCATTATCGTAAACACCTGTGGCTTTATAGGAGATGCGAAAAAAGAGTCCATTGACACCATTTTGGAGATGGCGGAATATAAAGAGACCGGCGCTTGCAAGGCGCTGATTGTGACCGGTTGTCTCGCGGAGCGCTACAAAGAAGAAATCTTAGATGCCATTGATGAAGTCGATGCCGTGGTCGGTACGGGCGATTTTGATCAAATCGTTTCGGTAACGGAGGCGGCACTTTCCGGAGAGCGCGTTGCGCTTTACGGACACGCCGATGCTTACGGCATGGAAAATCTGCCGCGCGTGACGACGACACCACCGCATACGGCGTATTTAAAGATTGCGGAAGGATGCGACAACCATTGTACCTATTGTGTCATTCCGGCGTTGCGCGGTAAATTCCGCTCCCGCAGCATTGAGGATATTTGCGCCGAGGCGCAGGAGTTAGTAGGCGGCGGCGTGAAAGAGCTGATTTTAATTGCGCAGGATACCACGCGTTATGGAACAGATTTGTATGGTGATTACGTGCTTGACCGTTTGCTCGACGCGCTTTGTGCCATAGACGGTGTACGTTGGATTCGCTTGCATTATATGTATCCCGAGGCGATTACGGATTCCCTTTTGAAGACGATTGCCGCCAATGAAAAAATCGTAAACTATTTTGACATTCCGGTGCAGCACGGTGCAGATACAGTGCTTAAACGCATGGGGCGGCGTACAAATGCCGCGCAGATGCGTACGCTGTTTAACAAAATTCGCCAATACTGTCCGGATGCGGTGTTGCGCACAAGTGTGATTGTTGGTTTTCCGGGCGAGACGCAGGCGGAATTTGATGCGCTTTTGGATTTTGCGCGCGAGGTGCGGTTTGACCGCTTGGGCGCATTTGCCTACTCGAAGGAGGAGGGAACACCGGCTGCTAAAATGGCGGCGCAGGTGCATCCGCAGACGAAAAAAGCACGCCAACGCCGTGTGATGGCGCTTGCGCAGCAGATTTCTGCGGAGAAAAATGCAGAAAAACTCGGCAAAACACTTGATGTGGTTTGCGAAGGTTATGACGAAGAAAATTATATGTATTACGGCAGAAGCTATGCCGACAGTCCGAATGTAGATGCCCTTGTATATTTTGCGGCAAGTCGTGATTTGCAGATGGGTGAATATGTTCGCGTAAAAATTTTGTGTGTGGAAGAATATGATTTGTTAGGAGAGATGGAGAATGAATTTACCAAATAAGCTTACACTTATAAGAATTGCGCTGATCCCCATATTTTTGTTTTTCCTAATGACGGAGTTTGTACCGTATTCCGTTTATGTGGCACTCGCTGTGTTCATTATTGCTTCGGCGACGGATGCTCTCGATGGACACATTGCGCGCTCGCGCGGTCTTGTCACAGATTTTGGCAAGTTTGCCGATCCGCTTGCGGATAAAATTCTCGTGCTTTCGGCGCTCATCGGACTCATTGAGCTTGGGCAGATTGGTGCAATTCCGGTAATTATCATTATCGCACGCGAATTTATGGTTACGGGTCTTCGCATTGTTGCTATTGGATCGGGCAAGGTGATTGCTGCCGGTCTTTCCGGTAAAATCAAGACCATCCTGCAGATGGTTGTTACAGTGCTTTTGATGTTCGTTGCGCCGCTACGTGCCGACATCTTTGCATTGGAAGTGATTGCACAGGTTGGTATCTGGGCAATGGTTGCCATCACGGTGTATTCCGGCGCGGAATATATCGTGCAGAACTGGAGCATAATTGATTACAGAAAATAAAAACAAGTTGTTACAAGATTTATGCACTAAAAAAACGAAGTCAATATGTCTCGTAAATTTAATTTTATATACTATAGGAGTGTTGTCGTATAAATTGAGCCGCAACAGCTTGTTATTGTATATAGCACCTCCTAAAGAGTCCTTGCACAATTGTACGTGAAAAGGAAGCACAGTTTTTATAAGTATTATTCGGCGATCCATTCATAAGCTTTTCTTGGGTCGCCGTTTTCTAAGTAAATGATGCCGCGGTAGGTAAAGCCGTTTTTTAAAATCACGTGTTGCATCGGGAAATTGTCGTGGTGCGTGTCCACGCGCAGGTGCGTGTATCGCTTGCGTGCGAAGCTTACGCA
The DNA here is from genome assembly GCA_045537695.1 of Clostridia bacterium. Taxonomy (GTDB): domain Bacteria; phylum Bacillota; class Clostridia; order UBA1381; family UMGS1253; genus RGIG2041. The sequence continues at coordinate 96,106 of JAZSQB010000038.1, forward strand.
TTTTTTGAAAAACCCGTGTATCTGTCCGTCACTTGCTACTTTGTGGATGGCGGCATAGGGTGCAGCGGATCCCCAATTGCCGCCTTCGATGACGGCGTAAGTCGGGTCAACGCCCGGAATCAGCGCAAAGCACGCGCAGATGTTGCCGTCCGGCAACTCGTAGGCATAGAGATTGCCGCGCTCAATGTCGCCAAGCAAATCTTCTTTGCAGGGATAGCCGTTTGCCCATTGCAGCCTATTGCCGTTTGCGCGCATAAAGGCGCGTGCGGCATCAAAAATTTCCAGTATGCGGTTGATTTCTTCTTTTCTTGCGTTTCGTATCATTTATATTCTCCCTCGATCGTCATTACGTTTTGAATTAAGTTTTCTAAATAGCTGTAGCTTATGCCGGCGCCGTGCGTTTGTGCCTTTTCGGGGGTGTATTCGTCAAACGGGATGATGCGCATGTTGCGGAAGGCAGGGTTGTAGTGGTTAATCACCGCTTGAAATGTAACGTTTTCAATGCGCTTTTCATCGCCGCAGGTGACAAAATCAAAGGCAATTGTGCCGCCGACCTGGCTGACCGCCGCTTTTTGCGCGGAAATAAAATTGCCGAGCGAGTAGACCACAAGCGTGTCACCAATGTACTCCGCCGGCTGTACGGTGTGCGGATGCGTGCCGATAATGACATCGCAACCGGCATCGGCAAGGATTTGCGCGCTTTCGCGCTGGATAGCATTCGGTGCGTTTTGATATTCCTCGCCCCAATGCACGCAACAGACTACGAAATCCGCGCGTGTTTTGGCTTCTTGAATCTTTGCCGCCATTTGCACGCAACCGTTTTTATAATCCGCCAGCGGCACCTGATAGGCGCTGTTTGCCGGATGTGCAAAGCCGTTGGTTAAGTAGGTATAGTTTAAAAAGGCGATTTTGATGCCGTTTTTTTCTACGATTTTGATGATGTCCTCGTCCTTTTTGTGGATGCCGACTGCGGTGACAGACGGATTTTCTGCAAAAAAGGCATACGCACTTGCAAGCCCTGCTTCTCCTTTGTCAAACACGTGATTGGTGGCAAGGGAAAACACGTCGAAGCCGAGCGCAATCATATCGCGACCACATTCGTGCGGCGAGTTAAACAGCGGGTAAGACGAAAGTCCGAGCTCTGTGCCGCCGAGCAAAGTTTCCTGGTTGATATAGGCGATATCTGCCACCGCAATATCGTCTGCGACAAATTCGTACATCGGCGTAAAATCATAGCCGTTGCCGCCGGCGTATTCGCTGGCGCGCCAGTACACGCTGTCGTGAATTAAATTGTCGCCGACGCCGTAAAAGGACACGCGCTGTTCTACCGGTGCCGGTGCTTCGGCAGGAATATTTGGTGCCGGCGCCTGCGTTTGTAATGCGTTTTCACAGCCATAGACGGACAGGCACAGTAGTATGGTTAAACTAAAGCTTATGTATTTTTTCATCGGGGTTCACCTCGCGTGAATACTATAGCAGAAAAACAGAGAAAATGCAACTGTTTGTGATTTCCTGAAAAAATCCCCCTTTGCGGGGGATTTTCTTACTTAAACTGTGAATTGTACAGCGTACTGTAAAAACCGCCCTTTGCCATCAGCTCGTCGTGGTTGCCCATTTCGGTGATGATGCCGTCCTGCAAGACTAAAATCTTGTCGGCATTCTGGATGGTGGAGAGACGGTGTGCAATGACAAAGCACGTGCGACCACGCATCAAATCTGCCATTGCTTCCTGAATTTTGATTTCTGTTCGGGAGTCAACATTGGAGGTCGCTTCGTCCAAAATCAGCATTTCGGAATTGGAAATCATCGCGCGTGCAATGGTGATAAGCTGGCGCTGTCCCTTGGAGATATTTACGCCGTCATCGGTAAGTACGGTGTCGTAGCCGTCCGGCAGGCTCTCAATGTAGCTGTCGATACGCGCCGCCTTGGCAGCGGCTTTGACCTCTTCAAGCGTTGCGCCCTCTCTGCCGTAGGCGATATTATCAAAAATACTGCCGTAGAACAGCCAGGTATCCTGTAGCACCATCGTGTAGGCGTGGCGCAGGGATTTGCGCGTGATATCGCGGATGTCTGTGCCGTCGACGGCGATTTGTCCACTGTTTACATCGTAGAAGCGCATCAATAGGTTGATAATCGTTGTTTTTCCGGCGCCCGTCGGTCCGACAATCGCAACGGTTTCGCCAGGCTTTGCTGTAAAGGAAATGCCGTGCAGAATGGTCTTCTCCGGTGTATAGCCAAAGACAACGTCTTTGAATTCCACTTCGCCGGTGGTGTCCTTCAGCTCGATGGCATCTTCTGCATCTGCCGGCTCCGGATTTTCGTCGATAATTCTGAAAATACGCTCAGCTGCGGAGAAAGCGGATTGCAGTTCGGTTAAGATGTTGGCAAATTCGTTAATCGGACCTGCAAACTTTCTGGAATACTGCACGAACTGTGCCACACCGCCGAGGGTGATGAAAAACAGTGTGCCTTCCGGTGCTGTGCCGTTTTGCGAAAGCATATACAAAATACCGCCGAACATCATAATTAAAGAAAGCGATAAATTATTGATAAATCCAACGGCAGGTCCCATAACGCTGCCGTAGTAATCGGAGGTGAAATAGGCATCCATCGCGTCGGTATTGCGCGCGTTAAAACGGTCACCGATTTTGTCTTCTCGTTCATATGCCTGAATGGTGCGCAGACCCGTCAGCATTTCTTCGGCGTAGCCGTTGAGCTCGCCCAATTTGCGCGAGCGCTTCTGAAACAGCGGTCGAACGCGCTTGGAGCGGTATCTTGTAAATAAAATAGCGGTCGGTACGGTAATTGCAAACACCAAAATCAGCGGCTTTGAAATGTTCCACATAAACATCAGGGAACCGACCACGGTGTAAATACTGGTCATAATTTGCACGAAATCGTGCGAAAGTGTCATATTCAGCGTATCTATATCGTAAGAAATGCGGCTGATGATATCGCCGGTGGCGTGCGTGTCAAAATAGCCAACCTGCAGCTGCGTCAGTTTTTCAAATACCTGCTTGCGCATACGGTAAACGATTTTCTGGCTCAAAAACAGCATCAGTACCGCCAGCGCGTAGGACAGCACTGCCGAAAGAATATAGCAGATCAGCATACGTACCACGTTGTACCATACCGCATCAAAATCCACGCCGCCGATGCGCGCAATGGCATCAATCGCTTCACCGGAATACTTCGGTCCGAGCAGGGCGAGCTGATTGGAAAACAGCGTCATCAGCACTGCCGGAATGAACAAATACCAGTAATGCAGAATGTAGCCTATCAGGCGCAAAAGGATGCTTTTCGCTGTCTTGCGGTCCAGTTTTTGGTTCGGATGAAATTGTTGTCCCTTTTTTGGCGGGTCGCCGCCCATACGGCCGCCCGGTCCGCCGGGTCCCATTGGTCCTCTACTCAACGAAAGCACCTCCCATCTGCGAATCGCTGATTTCTTTATATTCCGTACAGCTTTCGAGTAATTCTTCGTGTGCGCCGATACCGATGATTCTGCCCTCGTCGATGACTAAAATGAGGCTGCAGTCCTTGACGGAGCTGACGCGCTGTGCCACGGTAATCAGTGTGGTGTCCTGCATATGCGCCGCGAGTGCCTGGCGCAGTGCGGCATCGGTTTTATAGTCGAGCGCGGACGAGCTGTCATCCAAAATCAAAATCTGCGGCTTGCCTGCCAGCGCGCGCGAAATCAGCAAACGCTGTTTCTGACCGCCGGAGATATTGGTGCCGTGCTGCGCGAGCTCGTGTGCGTAACCGTCTGCAAAGTTTTCAATAAAGCTGTCCGCCTGCGCAATCTTGGTTGCAAGCTGAATCTCTTCGTCGGAAATCTCGCGCCCGAAGCGGATGTTTTCGGCGATGGTGTCCGCGTAGAGAAAATCGTGCTGCTGTGCGGTGCCGAACATCGCGTAAAAACGCTCTTTGTCAATGGTGCGGATATCTTCACCGTCAATATATATACCGCCGGCGTCTATATCATAGAAACGCAAAAGAAGCTTAATCAGTGTGGATTTACCCGAGCCGGTTGCGCCGATGATACCGAGCGAGCCGCCCTTCGGGATGGTGAAGCTTATGTCTTCCACGTTGTTTTTCTTGCCATTATATGAGAAGCGAACATGGTCAAAGACGATGCGCGCGCCTGTTTCGATATCCGGATAAGTCTCTTTTGATTCTACGATGATTTCGTTGTCTGCAACGAGCACTTCCTCAATACGTGCGGCGGATGCGGCGCATTTGGTGTACATCGTAAACATACGGGTTACTGCCATCAGAGACATGGAAATCTGCGTAAAATACTGCATAAAGGCAATGATGGTCTCCGGGTCGGAAAGCCCGTTTTGCACTCTGCCGCTTGCCACGGCAATGACCGCAACGCTGCCGATGTTCATAAACATAGTCATAATCGGGTGTACACTGCCCATAATCACGCCGGCTTTGGTTTCGTGTCCCACGAGTGCGTGGTTGACTGTATCATAACGGCAATGCTCGTAATTCGTTTTGGAGAGCGCCTTGATGACGCGAATGCCCTGCACATCCTCGCGCACAACGCGCACCATTTTATCTACCGCCGTCTGCACCTTGGTGTAGAGCGGGATACCATTTTTGGAAATAAAGAAGATGGCACAGAAGGTGACCGGCAAAATGGCGATCATAATGGAGGAAAGGTACGCGTCCATCATTAGGGTGATGGAAATGCCGCCGAGCAGCATAATCGGTGCGCGTATGCCCATGCGCTGTGCCATACCGACAAAGCGGTGTACATTATATGTATCTGTTGTGATGCGCGACTCTAAAGACGGAATGGTAAATTTATCCGTCTGCGCGGCGGACAAATGCAGCGTTCTTTCAAATAAGTCCTTGCGCATCGTTTCGGCAAAGCTGCTGGAGGTGCGCGCGGCAATCTGATTTGCCCAGATGTTGAGCGCGCTTGCAATTGCAGCACATACAACCATTAAGCCGCCCCAGAAGACAATTTCTGCTACGGATCTGCCGATAACGTTTTTCAGCACGTGGCTTAAAATCAACGGGAGCATCAGCTCCGAAAGCGTGGCAAGTATTTTAACGATAAAGCCGCCGCCCATTTTTTTGTAGTACGGTTTTAAGTATAAAAGCATCGTTTTCATTTTGTCTCGCCTCCTTCTTTGCTGATTTCCTTTGCTTTGGCATAAATTTTATCTAAAACTTCCAGAAAAGCCTGCATTTCTTCTTCGGGAATACTTTCACAAAGCTGCTGGTTCCACTGCTTTGCAATCTGCACCACTTCGGCTTGGTTTACCAGCATTTTCTCTGTCGGATACACCAGAATCTGCCGTTTGTCTTCGGTGCTCGGTTTGCGCTCTACATAGCCATTTTGCTCTAAATAGGCAAGATGGCGTGTGACGCTGCTTTTATTCATGCCCAGATGCGCTCCAATCCTATCCTGTGACATGCCGGGCGTGCGGCAAATCGCAAAGAAATAACTGTGATAAATGCCGGGGAGCTGCACACTGGATTGCTGTGTGCGATACTCGCCGGCGCATCTGGCAATGAAGTTGAGTTTTCGCATAAACATTGCCATAAATTCACCTGATTTCAAAATAGTTTCATATGAAACTATTTTAACATAAAAGTCCGGCAGCGTCAATAAGTAAAAATCCCCCCCAAAAAAACCTATAATGCTTAGAATGCCTTTCTAGGTAGGATGGTTCAATTTGTGTCTTGGTTTGCCATAATACAAAAACGGATGTGATTTTAATCACATCCGTTTTGTATTTACATAATTTGATTATTCTTCTGTTACTTCAGTTTCCGCATCTGCCGTTGTTTCTTCGCCTTCTTCCACATCCTCTTCACGATCGGTTGCAGCAAGGGATACAATCTTGACATTGTCATTTAGACGCATCAACCGGACGCCCTTGGTCACGCGCGAGTAGGTGCTGATTTCATCCGTATGCATTCGGATGATAACACCGGCGTCGGTAATGAGCATAATGTCGGTTTCGTCTGTAACGGTGCGGATACCGGCAAGCTTGCCTGTCTGCTCGGTAATTCTGTAGGTGAGAACACCTTTACCGCCGCGGTTTTGTACCTTGTATTCATCAAACTCGGTCTTTTTACCATAACCATATTCGGAAACAACCAACAGCTTTGCATTATCGTCTGCGATACATACGCCGATAACCTTATCGTCACCGCTGAGGCGGATAGCGCGCACGCCGTGTGCCGTTCTGCCCATAACGCGGGCATCCTCTTCCGCAAAGCGAATTGCCATACCGTTTGCTGTACCGATGATGATTTCCTTTGTGCCGTCGGTTAAGTTTACGGCAATGACTTCATCGTTTTCGTCGAGGTTGATGGCTCTAAAACCGTTTTTGCGACTTGTATCGTACTCGGCGAGGATACTGCGCTTGATAACGCCGCTTTTAGTTACGAACGTAAGATACTGGTCGTCCGTAAACTCACGTAAAGCGATGATTGCATTTACTTTTTCGCCTGCTTCCAGTTCTAAAAGATTTACAATAGCTGTACCCTTCGACTGTCTTCCGGCCTCCGGAATCTGATAACCCTTGAGCTTGAACATTCTGCCCTTATTTGTAAAGAACAAAATGTGGTTGTGCGTGGAAGTCGTCATAATATTTTCCACGAAGTCTGCATCGCGCACCTGCTGGCCCTTGATACCTTTGCCGCCGCGGCGCTGAGAACGGTATGTATCTACCGGAACGCGCTTAACATAGCCAAAGTGGGTGAGCGTGATAGCAACATCCTCTTCCTCAATCAGATCTTCATCGTCGATATCGTCAAACGATGCGGTAATTTCCGTGCGGCGGTCGTCACCGTACTTTTCGCGGATGTTATTTAAGTCATCCTTCAAGATGGAAAGCACGAGAGAGTCGTCTGCAAGGACTTCGTTATAGTAGCGGATTGCATCCTGCACCTGAATCAACTCGTCGTGAATCTTCTGGCGTTCCAAGCCACTCAAACGACCGAGACGCATGTCGACAATCGCCTGTGCCTGCTCATCGGAGAGCGAAAAACGCTCCATCAAGAGCTGTTTTGCCTCCGCCACGCCTTCTTTTGCGGAACGGATGGTGTTGATGACTTCGTCAATATGGTCGATGGCAATGTTTAAGCCGAGCAAAATGTGCTCTCTTTCCAATGCCTTCTTTAAGTTAAACTTCGTTTTGCGGATGATAACATCCTTCTGGAATTCGATATAGTGGTCGAGCACTTCACGCAAGTTGAGCAGCTTCGGCTCGGTTACGTTGACAAGTGCAATCATATTTACGCAGAAGCTTTCCTGCAGCTGTGTAAATTTGTAAAGCTGATTTAAAATGACATTCGCATTTGCATCGCGCTTAATTTCGATAACGATACGCATACCTTCACGGTCGGATTCGTCTCGCACTTCTGCAATGCCTTCCACGCGCTTGTCTCTCTGCAGCTCGCCGATTTTTTCAACCAACTTTGCCTTGTTGACCTGATACGGAATTTCCGTAACAACAATCTGCTGCTGATTGTTCTTAAGCTCTTCAATCACTGCACGTGCGCGCATCAAAATTCTGCCGCGGCCGGTATGGTACGCGGAGCGGATGCCGCTTTTGCCCATAATGAGTGCGCCGGTCGGAAAGTCTGGCCCCTTGATATACTGCATCAACTCATCAATGGTGATATTCGGGTCGTCGATTACGGCGAAAATGCCGTCGATAACCTCGGTTAAGTTGTGCGGCGGAATATTGGTTGCCATGGCAACGGCAATACCCGAAGAACCGTTTACGAGCAGGTTCGGGAAGCGCGATGTGATCACACACGGCTCCTTGCGGCTGTCGTCGTAGTTCGGCATAAAGTCAACGGTATCCTTTTCGATATCCGTCAGCATTTCAAGAGAAATCTTGCTCATGCGGGCTTCTGTGTAACGGTAAGCAGCCGGCGGGTCGCCGTCTACGCTACCGAAGTTACCCTGACCGTCTACAAGCGGATAACGCATAGAGAAATCCTGCGCCAGACGCACGAGTGCATCATATACGGATGCGTCACCGTGCGGGTGGTATTTACCGAGCACGTCACCGACGGTTGCGGCACACTTCTTGTATGCCTTATCCGGCGTAAGACCTGCCTCGTGCATGGTATACAGAATACGTCTGTGCACCGGCTTTAAGCCGTCACGCACGTCCGGCAAAGCTCTGCCGATGATAACGCTCATGGCGTACTCCAGGTACGCTTTTTTCATTTCTGCCGAAAGCTCACGATCGACAACGGTTTGGTTTTCATAATCAGCCATAATTGACCTCCTATACTATGCGGACTCACAACAACGAATCTGTTTTTTGCTTTCTGTTTTCCGCATTTTGTGATGGGGGGAAGGTGTTCCCGCCGATGTTTCAAAGCCTGAGAGCTTGTTTTTTTATCTTACGAGTAAGGATTCGCCGGTCATTTCTGCCGGCTTTGCAAGACCCATCATATCGAGCAGGGTCGGTGCGATGTCAGCGAGTCTGCCTTCAGCCTTGAGGACACCGTCAAAACCAACCATAACCATCGGTACCGGATTGGTGGAGTGCGCTGTTACAACATCGCCGTTATTGTCAAACATTTCATCTGCATTACCGTGGTCAGCGGTTACAAGTGCACAACCGCCCATCTTTTCAATGGCAGCGAGTACCTTGCCGAGACATTCGTCTACAGCTTCCACTGCAGCCTTTGCGCAGTCAAAAATGCCTGTATGACCAACCATATCGCAGTTTGCGAAGTTAAGCACGATGACATCATACTTACCGGATTCGATGCGTGCAACCGCTTCGTCAGCCACTTCGTAAGCGCTCATTTCCGGCTTTAAGTCATAGGTTGCAACCTTTGGGGAAGGAATGAGTGCACGATCTTCGCCTTCGGATTCCTTTTCAACGCCGCCATTAAAGAAGAAGGTTACATGCGCATATTTCTCTGTTTCTGCGATACGCAGCTGTGTAAGACCGTTTGCGCTGATATATTCGCCAAATGTGTTTGTCAGTGCGGTCGGCTTGAACGCAACGTCTACATTCGGCATGGATTTGTCATACTGTGTCATGCAGACATAGTAGAGCGGGAAAAATTCTCTTTCAAAGCCGTCAAAAGCTTCATCAACGAGTGTTCTGGTAATTTCGCGTGCTCTGTCCGGACGGAAGTTGAAGAAAATCAAACTATCGTTTGCCGCAAGCTTTCTTGCACCGTCGATTACGGTCGGAACAACGAATTCGTCTGTTACATTCTTTGTATAGGATTCGCGCACTGCCTGTTCTGCGTCTGCAGCATGCTCGCCATCGCCCTTGACGATGGCATCGTATGCCTTTACGACACGTTCCCAGCGGTTGTCGCGGTCCATAGCGTAGTAACGACCCATTACAGTTGCGATTTTACCGCAACCGAGCTCGTCGAGCTTTGCCTGGAGCTGTGCGATGTAATCTGCGCCGGTGGTCGGGCCTACGTCACGGCCGTCTAAGAAGCAGTGTACATAAACTTCGGAAAGACCTTCGCGCTTTGCCATTTCTAAAATAGCAAACAAATGTGTTATATGAGAATGTACGCCGCCGTCGGACAAAAGACCGTAAATGTGGAGCGCACTGTTGTTTTCCTTGGCATTGTTTACAGCGTTTTTGAACGCTTCATTTTCAAAAAAGTCGCCGTCCTGAATGGATTTGGTGATTCTGGTCAGCTCCTGATATACAATTCTGCCTGCGCCGATGTTGGTATGACCAACTTCGGAGTTACCCATCTGACCGTCCGGCAGACCAACGTCCATGCCGCTTGCGTGGATAATATTGTGTGGACATGTAGCCATCAGCTTGTCCATCACCGGTGTTTTTGCCGCATCAATTGCGGATTGTTTTACATCTTTTGCAATGCCGTAGCCGTCTAAAATAATAAGTGCTGTAGGTTTTTTCATGGTGTTACTCCCTTTGTAAAATGTACCGCGCGGTCGGGGATAGCCCCGACCGTATGCGGTAAATCTTTAAAAATTAGAACTTAACAATACCTGCAAAGTCGTCAGACTTTAAGGATGCGCCACCAACAAGACCGCCGTTGATGTCACTCATACCGAACAGTGCTGCTGCGTTGCTCGGCTTCACGCTGCCGCCGTACTGGATGACCAGACCGTCAGCTACGCAGTCGCCGTAGAGCTCGCGAACAACTACGCGGATAGCTGCGCAAACTTCGTTTGCCTGCTCGTCTGTAGCTGTCTTGCCTGTACCGATTGCCCAGATCGGCTCGTATGCGATGATACATTTTGCCATATCTTCTGCGCTTACGTTCATGAATGCAATCTTAACCTGGCTTCTAATCAAGTCGATTGTGATGCCCTGCTCTCTTTCTTCGAGGGATTCACCAACGCAAACGATCGGCTTTAAGCCCTTTTCGAGCGCCTTAATTACCTTTTTGTTTACGGTTACATCTGTTTCAGCGAAGTACTGTCTTCTTTCGCTGTGACCGATGATAACGTATTCAACGCCCATATCTACGAGCATATCAGCGCTTACTTCGCCTGTGAATGCGCCATTGTCTTCGAAATGGAGGTTCTGTGCACCGATTTTCACACAAGTGCCCTTTGCAGCTTCAACTGCTGCAGCGAGGCTTGTGTACGGAACACATGCAACAACCTCTGCTACTGCACCCTCTACCTTCGGTGCGAGTTCTTTGATGAAAGCAGCCGTCTCGGACGGGAGCTTGTTCATTTTCCAGTTACCTGCTACTACATACTTCTTCATGGGTTTTCGTTCCTTTCCTAAAAACAATTAAAGAGCCGCATCCGCACGGCGAGAGCGGCTCTGCATAATAAATGAAAATTATTTATCGTTTAATGCAACGATACCCGGAAGCTCTTTGCCTTCGAGGAATTCAAGCGATGCGCCACCGCCCGTGGAAATGTGGCTCATCTTGTCACCGAGACCTGCCTGGTTTACAGCCGCTACGCTGTCACCGCCACCAATGATGGTGATTGCATCCAAATCAGCGAGCATCTGCGCAATTGCGTTTGTGCCCTTTGCAAATGTCGGCATTTCAAATACGCCCATCGGACCGTTCCATACAACAGTTTTTGCATCCTTGAGAGCTTCTTTGTAAAGCTCGATTGTCTTTTCACCGATGTCCAGACCCTGCCAGCCTGCTTCAATGCCACCGCGACCTACTGTCTTGTGCTCTGCATCGTTATCAAATGCGGTTGCAACAACCGTATCTACCGGAATCAGGAGCTTAACGCCCTTCTTCTCTGCTTTTTCCATCATTTCCTTTGCGTAGTCAATGAAATCAGCCTCAAGGAGAGAATCACCAACTTCTTCGCCGCATGCCTTCATAAATGTATAAGCCATACCGCCACCGATGATAAGTGTATCCACCTTTTCAAGCAGATTGTTGATGACGGAAATCTTGGAGGAAACCTTGGAACCACCGAGGATTGCTACGCACGGTCTTGCCGGGTTGTCTACTGCGTTGCCGAGGTATTCGATTTCCTTCTGAATGAGGTAGCCTGCTGCAGCTTCCTTCAGATACTTTGTCACACCTTCTGTGGAACAGTGTGCTCTGTGTGCTGTGCCGAATGCATCGTTTACGAATACATCTGCCAGGGAAGCGAGTTCTTCGCTGAATGTATCCACATTTTTTGTTTCTTCTACGCGGTAACGTGTGTTCTGGAGAAGCACTACGTCGCCGTCGTTCATTTCGGCAACTGCCTTCTTTGCATTTTCGCCTACAACATTATCGTCCGCTGCAAAAATTACATCCTTGCCGAGTTTTGCTGTTAAGGATTTTGCAACCGGTGCCAGAGAGAATTCTGGCTTCGGCTCGCCCTTCGGCTTACCCATATGGGAGCAAAGAATTACCTTTGCGCCATTATTCATCAGGTACTTGATGGTCGGCAGAGCACCGTTGATTCTGGTTTCATCTGTGATTTTGTCGCCGTCGAGCGGAACGTTAAAGTCACAACGCACCAATACGCGCTTGCCGCAAACCTGCAGGTCTTCAATTGTCTTTTTGTTAAACATTTTCCTACACCTCTCAAATAGTATTTATGAATAGTGATTCATTAACAAATCTAACCTTATATATTATATATGAAACACAAGCAAAATTCAAGTAAAAATTTCTAAATTGTCATCTTTTTAACAGATTTATTTCTGACACGTTTTCATTTTGTCTTTTTGGGGATGCTTTTATACATTTTATAGAATTGTGATAAGCAATAAAAAGCGGTAACGGGAATTATGAAAACTTCAGATTTAATTTGTTTGTGTAAAATTAGGAACGTAGGCTTTTTGTGCAAAAATTCACAGTTTTTATGATATAATCTAAAAAAATGCGAATTTATTTTAAAAAAAATGAACATTTTTTAAACAAATAAGTGTTTACATTTTGCGCTGTATGTGCTATTATGTATTCATAAAAGTTCCAAATTGCCAAAAAAAACGTAAAGTCTATGGGTTTTGGAAAGCAAATTTTCGTATCCTGTGTGGAACGAAGCATAAAAGAATAAAGGGAGGATGTCACATGGCGATTGTTGGTGCATCGGGCGAAGTTAGATTGTTTGAGCCGCCTACAAAACCAAGAGCCAGCATGAAGAAGCTTAAGGCTGCGCACGAGAAAGCAACTGCAGATCTGAAGTTTAAACACAGAATTGCAATGCGTTTCCTGCGTGTGGACTACAAAGAGGATCTTGCTGCTGCGAAGAAAGAGAAAAAATCTGCAGAGGAAATTGCAAAAATCAAATCGGTATTTACCGAAACAATGGCAGCGCGTAAAGCGGAGTTTGAGGAAAAACTCAATGCACTTTTGACTGCACAAAAGGCGGAGAAAGAGGAAAAGAAGGTTGCTTTTGCGGAAAACTACAAGATTGACCTTGCCCTCTGGAAGCAAGAGCCGACAATTACAAAGGAAGAAGCGGCTGCATTAAAAGCAGAGTATGATGCAAAGCTTGCGCAACTTAAAGCGCAGAAAGCAGAAATCAAAAAGCAGAAAGCGGCAGAGTTTAGGGCAGCGAAGGCGGAGGCTGATCTGTCCGTACGAAAGCTTTCGCTTGCAAAGCTAAAGGAAAAGTTCAATAAACTGGAAGCGGACAATAACGAAGCAAAGCGTGTTGCTACACAGGCTTACGAAACTGAAGTTTATTCCGAAGATAAATATTATAAGCTGCAGAAGAAGCGTAAATCTATCAATGCGATTTTACGTGATAAAGTTTTGTTATTTATGCTGATTCCGTACATATTGTTCTATGTTGTATACCATTATGCGCCGTACTATGGCATTCAGATTGCATTTAAGGATTATTCTATCCGTAAAGGTATCTGGGCGAGTGAATGGGTTGGTTTTAAGCACTTTAAAAATTACATTGGCGGACCGTATTTCTGGCGTTTGGTGAGAAATACATTTATGATTAATGTATATAGACTGGTTATTGATTTTCCGGCACCGATTATTTTTGCATTATTGCTCAATGAGCTTCGAAGCAGAGCGTTTAAGACTGTGGTTCAGACGATTTCTTATTTGCCGCACTTTATTTCTTCGGTTGTCATTGCCGGTATTGTTGTAAACTTTCTGGCACCGAGTGGGCTTTTAAATCACGTGTATGTTGCAGTAAAGGAATTCTTTACAGGTCAAGAAGCTACGCCGATTTTCTTTTTGGCAAAGCCGGAATATTTCCGTTTGATTTATACTCTGATGGGTGTATGGGCAGGTACCGGTTTCGGTTCTATTGTATATAGTTCAGCAATTTCCGGTATTGACCAGGAGCTTTACGAGGCAGCAAAAATCGATGGTGCAGGCAGATTGCGTCAGGCACTCAGTATCACAATACCGGGCATTATGCCGACAATTGCGATTTACCTGATCGTAAGAGTCAGCCATATGCTCAGCGTTGGTTACGAGACCATCATCTTGCTGTATCAGCCGGTTACATATGAAACAGCCGACGTTATGAGCACTTATTCCTACCGTCAGGGTCTTGGTTCTACGTCCGGTCGCCCGAACTATTCTAGTTCTACAGCAATTGGTTTGATAAATGGTACGATTTCGATGATTCTGGTAACAACATCCAATAAGATTTCGCGCAAAATTGGCGACGTAGGTCTTTGGTAAGAAAGGAGGAATATGAGATGGAAAAAACAAAAACAAGCAATAAAATTAAGCGTAGTGCCGGTGAATGGACATTTGATACTTTAAATATCGTTTTGATGCTGTTCGTTGCGTTTATTACGCTGTATCCGTTCTGGTACGTTCTCGTATCCTCTGTGAGTAATCCGGTATCGGTTGACGCAGGTTTGATTTATTGGTGGCCGGATATGTTTAATGTAAACTCTTATTTGGAAGTGTTTGCAATTTCGAACTTCTGGTCCGCGTACAGAAACACGATTGTGCTGGCCGTGGGCGGTACAACTCTGTCAATGTTTTTTACAATTCTTACAGCATATCCGTTATCTAAGAAGCGTTTGTGGGCCAGAAACTTTTTCCAATTAATTATGATTGTCACTATGAATTTTGCTGCAGGCTTGGTACCGAGATATCTTATCTTTAGAGCAACGGGCGTTCAGAACAACCACTTGATGTACCTGATTTCCACTTTGCTGACGCCGATGAATGTTGTTCTCGTTCGTTCATACTTCCAGTCTGTTTCTGGTTCGCTGGAAGAATCTGCAAAGCTGGATGGTGCGGGGGATCTTACAATTCTCTTTAAGATTTATATTCCGCTTTCTATTCCGGTAATCATGACGGTAAGCTTGTACTACTTCGTAGCTCGTTGGAACTCTTACTTCTGGCCAATGATTCTTTTCACAGATGATAGCAAGGTTCCGCTGCAGGTTGTGCTTAAAAACCTCGTTGTTGAGCAAAATGCATCGGATGAACTTGCGGATGAAACCGGCGCTATGAAAAAGAGTAAGCAAACGATTATATATGCAACGATCGTTTGTGCAGCACTTCCGATGCTTGCAATTTATCCGTTTATTCAGAGATTTTTCGTTAAGGGTATCATGATTGGTGCTGTTAAGGGTTGATTTCATTTACAAGTAAAAAATGGTGTTCACAGTTTTGTGAACACCATTTTTGTTTTTTTAGAGTATTTAATCCTTTTTATAATTTACAATCAAAATACCGGCGCAGATTAAAATCAACGTAATAATCAATTGCAACGGTGTAGCGGTGCTTGGCTCGGAGAGCATAACCACGGATAAAAGTACGCCGAATACTGGCGTCATAAAGCTGTAGATGGATACTTTTGAAACCGGATTGTGCTTTAAAAGCATGCCCCATACGGAGTAAGCGACTGCGGAGAGCGCTGCCAGATAGAGCAAAACGCCAATCGCTTTCAAACTGCTCAGCTCAATGTGACCGCCAAGTAACAGAGAAATGATGACCATAATGGCACCGCCGATAATGAATTGCCAACCGCTTATAATTACGGGATCTTCATCCTTGGAATAAATTTTTACCAGGGAAGATGACATCGCGTAACAGATAGAAGAAATCAATGCAAAGCCGTCACCTAAAAAGTTAAAACTAAGTTCCAAGCCTTTTAAATTAATCAGAATTACGCCGGCAAAACCAATCAGGCAAGCAAAAATCTTTTTTAAAGTCAGCTTTTCCTGTCGGAAAAGCAGGCTGGCAATTAAAATAGAAAAAAACACGTTACAGCCGCCGGTGATTACTGTACCTTTTACCCCTGTCGTATAACTTAAACCTATGTAGAAGAAGAAATACTGCAAAACGGTTTGAAATGCGCTGACGGTAAGGACTTTATTCCAGTTGCGCTTTTGTGGCAAAAGAAAATTTTTTCTGCCAATGCTGTAAATCAGCACGGTCAGGATGCCCGCCAGAGTGAAACGTACACCGGCAAATAAAATTGTTGAGGTGATTTTTTCAAAAGTCGGCATCAGGTCTCTACCCGGCATTGCCAGCGCGTAGCCGATTTTGATAAATGGTGTTGCGCTACCCCAAAGCGCACAGCAAAACATTGCAAGAATTGCCACGAGACAGGGATTGGTTAAAATATTTGTTTTCCTTTTCATTTTTCAAGCTCCTCATTAATGATGCGATTATCTTACCATACTTTATGTAAAATAGCAACTGTAAAAGTGACATTAAAAATTTTTGATCACTTTTGTCGTCTGTATGTGGCAAAGGAACAATGTTTCAAAATGGACAAACAGACCCTGTAGGTGCGTATCTGATTTTATTGGTGGGCGCTTATTATGTTTTAATCTTTCGCCGTCCTTTGACCTTATACAAAATCTTTATTCATCCTCCAATATCTGCAAAAATTAAATATTTGTTGAAACTATAAAAATAAATTGAAAACACACACAATTTATGTTATTATATAGGAAAAGTGGAAAAAATAAATTGAAAATTTAAATTGAGCAGCAAAGAAATGTGGTAAAATAAACTTGTTTAAAGAAGGTTTGTTATGAAAATCGGATTGGCTACCGCTGTATGTGCGGCGAAAATGACAATGCTTGCCTGCCGGATGATTGGCTCGCGTGCTTCGGCGATGCCGGGGCAGGTCGCTTGCCGCATTTGTTCGGATTTTATCGCGCAGATGGCAAAGCAGGTACGCGGCAAAATTCTGGTCACCTGCGGCACGAATGGCAAGACGACAACAAACAATTTAATGTATACTTGTATCACACAGGCGGGGAAAAAGTGCGTTTGCAATAATATGGGTGCTAATATGCTGACCGGTATTGCAACGGCGTTTGTACGCAGTAGCTCTGTTTTCGGTAAGCTTGACGCGGACTTTGCCTGCTTTGAGGTGGATGAAGCTTATTTAAGACATGCACTGCGGGCATTTACACCGGATGTGATTGTCGTGACAAATCTGTTTCGGGACCAGCTCGACCGTTACGGCGAGGTCGATGCGACCAAAAAACTTTTGGAAGAAGCATTTGCGCTTGCGCCGTCGGCAACCTATGTTTTAAATGCGGATGACCCGCTGACCTCGACGTTCGGCATCGGGAAAACCGCAGCGTATTACGGAATTGGTGAGCCGCTTTTCTTGCGCCGACCGCAGGAGAAAGGCGCGGAAGCGGTTTGCAGTCTGTGCGGGGCGCCGTTGGCGTATACGCATATTAGTTATGACCGCATCGGCAACTACAAATGTGCAAGGTGCGGCTATGAAAATCCGCAGTCGGCTGTAAATGCAAAACACATTGCGCTTTCGGATGGTATTTTGCATTTTGATATTGAAAATGTTATGCAGATTGCTACGCCGGTAACGGGCGTTTACAATATTTACAATCTTTTGGCTGCGTTTTCGGCGATGCGCAGTGTCGGTATAGCGGACAGCGTTTGCGCCGCTGTGTTTAATGCGCAAACGCCGGAGCTGGGGCGTATGAGCAAATTCAGTATCGGTGAAAAGGACGCTTATTTGATATTATCAAAAAATCCGGCGGGATTTAACCAGTCGGTGATGACGGTATTAAATGATGTGCGCAGTAAAAATATTTTGATTTCCATTAATGATGCGGCAGGCGATGGGGAAGATGTATCCTGGATTTGGGATGTGGATTTTGAATCGTTCTTGGATTGCGGTATAGAGCGCATTATACTCAGCGGCGTGCGCTGTTATGATATGTATCTGCGTTTGCAATATGGCGGCTTTGCTATGGACAAGGTAGAGGTGTGTCCGGAAACGGAAGCGGCTGTGGATGCCCTTTTGCAGGGAGATGCATCGATTGGGTACGCTTTGGTAAATTATACGGCGATGTATCCGACGTATCTTGCTCTGGAGAAAAAGGGAGGGGACAGATAGTATGGACAAGCAATTGACAATCTATCAGTTATATCCCGATCTGATGGATGTTTATGCAGATCACGGCAACGTGGCAGTTTTAGAAAAGCGTTGCGCGTGGCGCGGCATTGAAGCAAGCGTGCGTGCATTGCGTAGGGGTGAAACGCCGGATTTTGAAGGCGTGGATATTGTGCTTTTGGGCGCGGGGGATTTGCAGGGACAAAAAACGGTTGCCGGCTTTGGCGCGCAGATCGCGGAGCCGCTGAAAGCATATATAGAAAACGGCGGCGCGATGCTTGCCATCGGAGAAGGCTATCAACTTTTGGGTCGCTTTTTTGAGGCGGACGGCGAACGCATTGACGGCTTTGGCATTTTAGATATGGAAAGCTATGCGCATGCGAATCGCCATGTCGGACATTTTGCAGTGGAAGCGGAGCTTGGCGGTGTGAAGACGACTTTGGTCGGCTTTGAACAGCATGCAAGCAAAACGGATATAAAAAATCACAAACCGCTCGGAAACGTTCTGCATGGAAGCGGTAACGAAAACGGGTTTGATGGTGTGGTATATAAAAATTTGGTGGGTACGTATATGCATGGTCCGATTTTGCCGAAGAATCCGGAACTGGCAGACTTTTTAATCCGTGCCGCGCTTGAAAGAAAATACGGAGAATCCGAACTTTCGCCGCTGGATGATTCCGTGGCGCAGGCGGCGCGTGGTATTGTGTTGGGGAGGTTGAAGTAAATGGGTAGCTTTTTAATGGCGGCAGAGGTAATTGGGCCTTTGCTGATTTTGATGGTTTTGGGCGTTGTGCTTCGCAAAACAAAACTGGTGGACGAAGCGACGTATAAAAAATTAAACACCTTAATTTTTAAGGTGTTTTTGCCGCCGCTCATTTTTAATAATGTGTATAAATCCGAGGTGACGGATGTTTTTGACGGCAGACTGATTTTATTCAGCGTTATCGGCGTGCTGGCACTGTTTGTCTTGCTTGTGCTGATTGTACCGCTGTTTGAAAAAAACAATCCGAGCCGAGCCGCGATTATACAGGGCATTTTCCGAAGCAATTTTGTGATTTTCGGCGTACCGCTTACGGTTTCGCTTGCAGGTGAAGCAGCCGCAGGCAAGGTGGCGGTTGCTGTAGCTTTTGTGATACCGCTGTTTAATTTTCTGGCGGTAATTGCGCTGGAGATTTTCCGTCATGGTAAGCCGGATTTGAAAAAGATTTTAAAGGGCATTGTGATCAATCCGCTCATCATTGCATCCGCACTGGGGTTGTTGTTCTCCTTCTTCGGTATCAAATTGCCGAAACTTGCGGAAACCGCGGTTTCCGATGTGGCAAAAATTGCGACACCGCTTTCGCTAATCGTACTCGGCGCATCTTTGGACTTTGCGCTTTTAAAATCCAATTCTTTGCGCGTACTTCTGAGTGTGAGCGCGAGATTGATTTTTGTGCCGCTTGCGGCTTTAACTGTTGCGGCGCTCCTGGGGTTCCGCGATACGGATATTGCGATTTTAATTGCAGTATTTGCATCGCCGACGGCAGTTTCTTCGTATGCGATGGCACAGCAAATGGATGCTGATGCACCGCTTGCAGGGCAGATTGTTGCCGTTTCTACCGCCTTTTGTGTATTTACGGTGTTTTTGTTTGTGTTCGGATTGGATTTAATTGGCGTACTTTAAAATGTAAACAGCGGCGTACATTGTACGTCGCTGTTTTATATTATTTATTTTTCTTGCTCAATCAAAGCGTATTTTCCGTCTTTGCGCTTATACACAATGCTGATGGCATTGTCCTCTGCGTTGTCAAATACAAAGAAATTGTGTCCCAAAAGCTCCATTTGCAGGATGGCTTCTTCTGCATGCATTGGCTTGAAGGCAAAGCGTTTTACTTTGACAACCTTCAAATCATTTTCCTCGTCAATCGGCGTGACGCCTTCGTACGGTAGGTCAAAAGCACCCTTTTTTAATTTCTTTTCCAGATGCGTTTTATGTTTTCGAAGCTGGCGCTCGATGATATCGACAATTTTATCGATGGCCGTGTAAAGGTCTGCGTCGCGCTCCTCTGCGCGGTACATTACACCGTTGTCATAGATGGTAGCTTCAATAATCTGGTCATCCTTTACGGTGCGGATAGTTACTTTGACCTCCGGTTCTTCTTTAAAATACTTCTCCAGCTTACCGAGACGCTTGTAAATGCGTTCTTTCATACCTTCGGTTACATCAATTTTTCTGCCGGTGATTATAAATTTCATACATATCAACTCCTTACTCAAGGAAAACTTCCTTGTATTTATATATACCACCGTTTTTATTTGTTTAAACAAAAAGGACAAGAAAAATTTTCTTGTCCGGAAAGTTTTATTGGAAATAACGGAAAGCTTTTGCTTTGACCAAGGCAATTAGCAACAGATAAGCTGCAATGACGCCGAAAACTGCCTGGGACCAGCTGGAAAAAATCATTTGCACAACCGCCAACTCGCGCAAGCCTAAAATGAAGTAATCAAATACAAAATAACCGAGCATCATTACGACGGCACCGACACTCATACCAAGTATGGTGCGGACGCCGAGCGGCTTTTTCTTGTTGGCAATCCAAATGACCGCAAGGCACATCAGCGCTTTGATCATTAGCGTTGGCAGTGCATAGATGACATAACCGCTCGTCAGATCTGCAAGCATAGCACCGATACCGGCAGCGGCAATGCCGTAGATGCCGCCGGGAAGAAGTGCACATAGGAGAACCAATGCATCGCCTGCGTGCACATAGCCGAGCGGAGCAATCGGGAATTGTGTGAAGCGTGTTGCGATAAAGACAAGTGCCGTCATAATCGCGGCCATAGCGAGTTTTTTTGTTTGTGTTTTCATTGTTTTCTCTCCTTTATAATGGTTTGCATGCGGCAAGGGTTGGCGTGGAAGAGAGTGTGTGCAGAAATTTTTCCAATAGCACACCGTCACGCGGAAGCGTGCCTGCCGCATATGTGGCACGGATGCAGGTGGAAACAAAATCCACCGCACGCGTAATTGCCATATTTACATTGTTGTTTTGTAAAAGCGCACCGGTTAAAACGCTGGCGAAGGTATCGCCCGTGCCCGGATATTCTGCCGGGATATATTCGCAGGCGAGCTGCCAGAAACAGTTGGTGGACTTTTCGTATGCAATAACGCTACTTTTGCTATTTTTGAGCGGCGCGCTGGTGATAATCACGGTTTCGGGGCCGAGGTCTGCCAGTGCCAAAAGCCATTCGCGCGCTTCGTCAGCCTCCAGTGTTTCAGGGAGGGGGCGCTCTAACAGAAAAGCGGCTTCCGTAATATTCGGCGTAATGGTATGCGCTTTTGCGACCAATCTGCGCATATGCGGCACAAAATCCATTTGGAAGGTGGAATAGAGTGCGCCGTCATCTGCAAATGCCGGATCTACGACGACGAGGGGACTGCCGTCTTTGAAAGCATCAATCATATCCGAGATGATATCGACCTGTTTTGCAGAACCGAGAAAGCCGGAATAAATGCAGTCAAAATCAATCGGCAGACTGCGCCAGTGCTGATAATATGCCTCCATTGTATCGGTTAAATCCACGAAGGTATAACCGTCAAAGCCGCCGGTGTGTGTTGACAGCACGGCTGTCGGTATCGGACAGACCTGCATACCCATAGAGGATAAAATGGGTATCACAACGGAAAGCGAACATCTGCCGTAGCCGGACAAGTCGTGTGCCGCTGCGATTTTTGGGATTTTACAGTCCATAAACACACCTCCCCTTTACTGAAATTACCATTTTATTATACTACAAAAATACGAGGAGCGCAAGAGTAGAAAAAAATTTGGAATAATCGCAAAAAAGGGGTGGAAATTCGGCTGAAAAAGTTGTATAATAAAAATAAATATAAACATACAAGGGAGGTTTGCCGGCTATGGTTGAAATTACGGAAAAAATCGGACAGTTTTTATCGACAATTAAACTGTCGGATTTGATAGATATTGCAATTGTTGCGGTTATTGTGTATTGGGCAATCCGACTGATTCGAGAAACACGTGCAGCGCAGCTTGTCAAGGGTATTTTGGTATTGGTTGCGCTGTTTCAGGTCAGCTCCTGGCTTGGCTTTAATACGCTGCAATACATACTGCAAAATACCCTGCAGCTTGGCTTTATTGCGCTGTTGATTGTGTTTCAGCCGGAGCTTCGCCGTGCGCTGGAGCAAATCGGTCACGGTGCGTGGGGGCGAATTTTTGGTTTTACCAACCGTCAAAACAGCGGGGTGGAAGAGCTCGCTGAACAAATCAGTCTGGCGGCAGACAGCTTGTCTAAAAATAAAATTGGTGCATTGATGTGTATTGAGCGTATTACAAAGCTTGGCGATATTGCTGCCGGCGGCACGCCGCTTTCAGCGATGGTGACGGCGGAGCTGCTAGTGAATATTTTTGTGCCGAATACGCCGCTGCACGACGGTGCAGTCATTATCGGAGATAACAAAATTCTTGCGGCGGCTTGTGTATTGCCGCTGACTGCAAAAAACGATTTGTCCAAGGAATTGGGCACACGTCACCGTGCTGCCATCGGTCTTTCGGAAAACTCCGATGCCGTTGTGGTGGTTGTCAGCGAGGAAACCGGAAAAATTTCCATTGCGTTAAACGGTGACTTAACAAGAAATCTGACAAAAGAGACCCTGCGTCGTGCCATTGTGAAATCTTTGGATACGCAGCAGCCGGTTGCGAAAGCGCGAAAGCTGCTTTTCTGGAAGGAGGATAAAAAATGAAAAAGTTTTTAACCTCTGATACTGCGATAAAAATTTATTCTGTTTTGATTGCGATGCTTTTGTGGGGCTTTGTGTCCATCAATCAAAATCCGACCATTACCAAAACGGTGACCGACATCAACGTGTTTTGCAGTAATACAGATGCTTTGGAGCAGTCGGGGCTGGCGATTTTGCAGGATGAGAATTTGAAGGCAACGGTAGAAGTGCGCGGCAAACGCATGTCGATTGCGAAGGCGGACAAAGCGAGCGTAAGCGCTTCGTTTACCATTCCGGAGCTAAAGGAAGGCACTTATGAAGTGCCGATTGATATTAAATTGCCGACCAATGAAATTTATCTTTCGGATAAAAGCCCGTATACCTCGATGGTGACAGTCGAGAAACGAGTGGAAGCACCATTCCAGGTAGATGTATTGATTAATGGTACAAGTGCAGAAGAGCGTTCAAAGCTGAAAACAATTTTGTCAGCAAACGAAGTGGTGCTTTCAGGTCCGGTTTCTGTAATTGAGACGGTAGAGAGCGTTAGCGTAACAGTGAATAAATCGGATGTAGACCGTACGGTGAAGGCGGATTTGGTTATTTTGGACAAGGAAGGCAACGATATCAGTGATGACATCAACATTCAGAAGTCTTCGTCCTCCGTCGGGGTAACGCTTTTGCGTATCATCAGCGCAAAAACGGCGATTACGCCGACGCTGAGTGGTGAGGTTGCAAAGGGGTATACTATTGGTAAAATTTCTGCGATGCCGGACAGTGTGCTTTTGGGCACAGTGGAAAAGAGTGATACTTGGCTGCAGGCGGTGGGAACGGAGCCGATTCAGGTGGACGGACTTTCGGAGAGTTTTACGACAAAAGTGAAGCTGATTGTGCCGCAAGGATATGAATTGATGGAAAGCGTGACAGGGGTCACGGTGACAGTGAAAATTGTGCCGATAGGAGACTAAGGGTATAAAGGGGCGCGTTGGCGCGCCTCTTTATATATATAAACAGGTCGTAGGAGTAGGTATGACGAAAATCAGAGAAATTTTTCCGGATGCGCCGGAGAATATTTTAGAAATTGAAATTGAAAAAATCAATATTAATAAAGCGACGCGCGTCATGGATATTCTGCTTGCCGGCGCCGGAAATGCACAGTCGGAAACGGCAATTTTGATTGCGGAGAGTTTTAAACAAAAGTTTAAGCTCAGCGATGCGTTGGTGCGTTATATGGAAGCGGAGCTGTCTGAGGCGGAATTGCGCACAAAGCAGATGGAAGAGGAAATTATCAAGAAATTCGAAAGTCAGCGCAAAAACATCGGACCGAGCGAAATCATCCTGGGCAAGAAAATCAAAGGGGAACTGACGGAAATTGAGGATATCACGCCGGAGCTCGGCAGAGTGCGTACAAGCGGTGTGATTTTTGATGTGGAATACAAGCAGCGCCGCGACGGTGCGTGGGTTGTGACGGCGGATTTTACGAACAAGAAAAGCTCGATGACATTGAAGTTTTTCTGCGATGTGCCGATGCGCGGTGACCGTGCGGCAGGCGGCTTTTCCAAGCCGACGGCAGCGAAGGATAAAATAGAAGCACGCCTGAAAAAGGGTGTTAAAATTGTTGTCAGCGCAGATATTGTATACGACAAGTATATGGGCGATTATGTTTTGTTTGCCAACGATATTAATGAGCTACCGAACGATGAGGCAGTCAAAACCGATGACGAGCCACAAAAGAGAGTAGAACTGCACGTACATACGCAGATGTCTGCGATGGATGGTGTCTCCTCGGCGACGGATTTAATTTCCCGTGCGGCGAAGTGGGGGCATAAGGCCATTGCCATTACAGACCACGGCGTGGTGCAGGCTTTTCCGGAAGCGGCGAAGGCGGCAAAGAAAAATGGTATCAAAGTTATTTACGGCGTGGAAGGCTATGTGGTAGATGACAGCCAGACGATTGTTTACGGCAATACGGATTGCAGTTTAAAAGACAGCTTTGTCGTGTTTGATCTGGAGACGACGGGGCTTTCGGCAGACAAATGTTATATTACGGAAATCGGTGCGATTAAGGTGGTAAACGGCGAGGTTTACGATTCTTTTTCCACCTTTGTGCATCCGCCGGTGAGCATTCCGCAAAAGATTGTGGAGCTGACAGGTATTACGGATGCGATGGTGGCAGACGCACCGGAAGAGGAAGAAGCGGTTTCCAAGTTTATGGAATTTTGCAAGGGCAGCGTGCTTGTGGCGCACAATGCCAATTTTGACACGGGCTTTATCCGCGCCGCGCTTGCGCGTATGGGGCAAGATTTTGTGCACCCCTATATCGACACGGTCGAGCTTTCGCGTAAGCTTTTAACAGAGCTCAAGAGCTTTAAATTAAATATTATTGCAAAGCATTTGAAGATTAAACTGGAAAACCATCACCGTGCGGTGGATGATGCGCTTGCAACAGCGCATATCTTTATCCACCTTTTGGGGATGCTGAAAAAGCGCGGCGTGGAAAACGTCAGCGAAATTAATTCGGCATTCGGCGATGAGATTGATGTGCGCGGTACAGCGTCACACCATATTATCGTGCTCGCGAAGAACTATGTTGGCTTAGAGAACTTGTACCGGCTGATTTCTGCGTCTAATCTGGATTATTTTTACCGTACGCCGCGTATGCCGAAGAGTATTATCAATAAATACCGCGAAGGCTTGATTGTCGGCTCTGCCTGCGAAGCGGGTGAGCTGTACCAGGCGGTGTTTGGTGGTAAGAGTGAATCGGTGATTGAGTCGATTGCAAGCTTTTACGACTATTATGAGGTGCAACCGCTCGGAAATAACAACTTTATGCTCAGAAACGGTTCGGTAAATTCCATTGAGGAGTTGCAGGATGTCAATAAAAAGATTATTGCTCTGGCGGAAAAGCATGGTAAGCCCGTTGTTGCCACGGGTGACGTGCATTTCTTAGATCCGGATGACGAGGTGTACCGTCGTGTGTTGATGGCAGGTAAGGGCTTTGATGATGCAGATGAGCAAGCACCGCTTTATTTGCGTACCACGCGTGAAATGCTGGATGAGTTTTCGTATCTGGATGAAGAAACTACTTATCGCGTAGTGGTGGAGAATCCAAACAAGATTGCCGATATGGTCGAGGTTTTGGAGCCGGTCAAGGACGGTACCTATCCGCCGAGCATTGAGGGTGCGGAGGAAGATATTGTCCGCATGAGCTATGAAAAGGCGAAGGAGATTTACGGCGACCCGTTGCCGGAACTGGTAGAGGAGCGTATCAAAAAGGAACTGCATTCCATTGTAACCTACGGTTTTTCCGTTATGTATATGATTGCGCACAAGCTGGTTAAAAAGTCCAATTCGGACGGCTATCTGGTAGGCTCGCGAGGTTCCGTCGGCTCGTCGCTGATTGCGTTTTTGACGGGCATCACAGAGGTAAATGCACTGCCGGCGCACTATATCTGCCCGAAGTGTAAGCACAGTGAATTCAGCGGAGACGGCTCGGGTATTTCCGGTTGTGACCTGCCGGACAAATACTGTCCAGAATGCGGCGAATTATATGCAAAGGACGGACACGATATTCCGTTTGAAACCTTCCTCGGTTTTAAGGGCGATAAGGCGCCGGATATCGACCTAAACTTCTCCGGTGAGTATCAGAGTGTTGCGCATAAATATACGGAAGAACTTTTTGGTGAGGGTTACGTATTCAGAGCGGGTACGATTGGTACAATCGCTGACAAAACGGCGTTTGGTTATGTGAAAAAATATTTTGAGGAGCGCTCAAAAGTGGTACACAGTGCGGAAATCAAGCGTATTACGCTTGGTTGTACGGGCGTCAAGCGTACTACGGGTCAGCATCCTGGCGGCGTTATCGTTTGCCCAAAGAATCTGGATATACATATGTTTACGCCGGTACAGCATCCGGCGGATGACCCGAACAGTGATATTGTAACGACGCACTTCGATTATCACTCTATCCATGATAATCTGTTAAAGCTCGATATTCTCGGGCACGATGATCCGACGGTGATCCGTATGCTGGAGGATTTGACGGGCAAGGATGCCAAGACCATCCCGCTCGATGATAAGGAAACCTTAAGCTTGTTTGGCAGCACAGAAGCGCTCGGCGTTACACCGGAGGATATTGGTTCTACGGTCGGTACCTTCGGCGTGCCGGAATTTGGTACAGCGTTTGTGCGCCAGATGCTTGTGGATACAGAGCCGACTATGTTTTCGGAGCTTCTTCGAATTTCCGGTCTGTCGCACGGTACGGACGTGTGGCTCAATAACGCCCAGGATTATATCCGGGAAGGTACGATTACCTTAAAAGAGGCGATTTGTACTCGTGACGATATTATGATTTATCTGATTCATATGGGCTTGCCGCCGCAGGATGCGTTTACCATCATGGAGAAGGTGCGAAAGGGTAAAGGACTGACGGCGGACGATGAAGCCCTGATGCGTGAAAACAATGTGCCGGAATGGTACATAGAATCTTGTAACAAGATTAAGTATATGTTCCCTAAAGCGCATGCGGCAGCCTACGTTATGATGGCATTCCGTATTGCGTGGTTTAAGGTACACCTGCCGGTAGAATACTACTGTGCGTATTTTTCTATTCGTGCACTCGGTGCGTTTGATGCGGAAATGATGTGCAACGGCGCGGAAAACTTGCGCGAAGCGATGAAAAATATTGAAGCGATGGAAAAACCGTCGCAGAAGGAATCGGATTTGTACACCACCATGGAATTGGTGCGCGAAATGTATGCGCGTGGCTTTAGGTTCTTGCCGATTGATTTGTATAAATCGGACGCAAAGAACTTCCTGCCGATGACAAGCGAAGGGGCGATTTTGCCGCCGCTGTCGAGCTTGCCGGGCATCAGTATCGCGATTGCTGAATCCATTGCCGAGGCGCGTGCACAGGGTGAATTTACCTCTATTGAGGATTTTGCAACGCGCACAAAGGTGCCGAAGACAGCGGTGGAAACACTGGAGCGCAACGGTTGCTTCAAGGGCATGAAGGAAAGCAGTCAGTTGACCTTTGATTTTTAACTTGGATGTGAAAAAATGACAAAAATTATGTTTGTTTGCTTGGGAAATATCTGCCGAAGTCCAATGGCGGAGTTTCTGATGCGCGATTACGTGGAAAAGTTGGGGCGTAGTGATGAATTTGAGATTGCTTCTGCAGCAACAAGCACTTGGGAGCTTGGCAATCCGGTGCATCGCGGTACGCGCGAGGTTTTGTATGCGCAGGGAATTGACCCTTCCGAAAAGCGCGCTGTGCGTTTAACTAAGTATGACTGCCGTGACTATGATTATATCATCGGTATGGAAATGATGAATGTAAAAGACATTCTGCGCATTGCGGACAATGCAGATGCGCACAAGGTGTGCCGCCTGCTGGATTTTACGGATGCACCTGCAGATATTGATGACCCGTGGTATCATGGTAATTTTGAGCAGACCTACCGTGAGATACAAAAAGGGATTGTGGGATTGCTTGCGCATATGGATGAAAAGAAGTAAAAAAGCGTTGTAAATTGTTTTAAATTATACTATAATTTAAATAGGAGATAGAAAGGATGGGTATACATGACAGTATTGGTAACGGGCGGAACAGGTTATATCGGTTCGCATACCTGTGTATTGCTTTTAGAAGCAGGACACGAGGTAGTGGTCATCGATAATCTTTCCAACAGCAGCGAAAAATCTTTGGAGCGCGTAGCGGAAATCACAGGCAAGCAGGCAACCTTCTACAAGTGTGACATTCTGGATACGGAAGGTATGCGCAAGGTATTTGCCGCACACAAGATTGATGCGGTTATTCATTTTGCCGGCTTAAAGGCGGTGGGTGAATCCGTGGCAAGCCCGCTCAAGTATTATGACAATAACATCACCGGCACGTTGCGCCTTTTAGAGGTTATGGGTGAGTTTGATGTAAAGAAAATGGTATTTAGTTCGTCTGCAACCGTATATGGTGTGACGGATAAGATGCCGCTCACAGAGGATTTGCCGACCTCTGCAAACAGCCCGTATGGGCAGACCAAGTTGATGATTGAGCAGATTTTGACCGACCTTTGTGTTTCGGATGATAGCTGGAAGATTAGCCTTTTGCGCTATTTTAATCCGGTTGGCGCGCACGAGAGCGGCAAAATCGGTGAAAATCCGCGCGGTATCCCGAACAATCTGATGCCGTATATTACGCAGGTGGCATCCGGCAAGCTTGCGCAGCTGAGTATTTTCGGTGATGACTATCCGACCAAGGATGGTACGGGTGTGCGCGACTATATCCACGTTGTGGATTTGGCAGACGGTCACTTAAAAGCGCTCGATAAGCTCGACGCACAGCAGGGCGTGGAAATTTACAACCTCGGTACCGGTGTCGGCTACAGTGTGCTTGATTTGGTGCACGCTTTTGAAGAAGCAAATGGTTTGAAGATTAATTATAAAATTGCGCCTAGACGTCCGGGCGATGTAACGATTTGCTATGCTGATGCAAGCAAGGCAGAGCGTGAGCTCGGTTGGACCGCGAAAAGGAATGTCGTGGATATGTGCCGCGATTCGTGGAGATGGCAGAAGAATAATCCGAACGGTTTTGAAAATTGATGCGAGGGGACTGTAAAAAATTTTTACAGTCCCTTTTTAAAGGCAAAAATTAACTGTTGACATTTTGCCGAGTTGTGGTATAATATAAACGAACAGATGTTCTGAAACGAAGAGGGGAGGGAAAATGTGGTGGAACAGCGGGAGCGCGTTGTATTGCACAGTGATTTGAATAATTTTTATGCTTCCGTAGAATGCTTGATTCAGCCGGGATTGCGGGATAAGTTTGTTGCCGTTTGCGGTAAGGAAGAGGACAGACACGGCATTGTTTTGGCAAAAAACCAGGCGGCAAAGCTTTGCGGTGTGCGCACGGGAGATACGATATGGCAGGCAAAAAAGAAATGTCCAGAATTGGTGGTTGTGCCGCCGCATTTTGACCTTTATCAGCATTATTCGCAGCTTGCGCGTGAAATTTATATGGACTTTACTGACCAGATTGAGCCATTCGGTATGGATGAGTGCTGGCTGGATGTGACGGGCAGTGTGCATCTGATGGGGAGCGGCGCGGAAATTGCGGAGCAAATCCGCAGCCGCATGGAAAATGAGCTTGGGCTGACGGTATCCGTCGGCGTTTCGTTTAATAAAGTGTTTGCAAAGCTCGGCAGTGATTTAAAAAAGCCGAATGCCGTCACGGTGATTACCAAGGCGAATTTTAAAAAGCTGTTGTGGGATTTATCGGCAACGGAGATGATCGGTGTCGGTCCTTCTACGGGAAAGACGCTTGAAAAGTACGGGATACGCACCATCGGGCAGCTTGCCAACGCGGATGAAACGCTTTTGGAGCAGTGGCTTGGAATCAACGGACCGCGACTCCGCCGTTGGGCAAACGGGCTCGACACAAGTCCCGTACAGGTGTTTGACCATAAAGATGAGGTAAAAAGCGTTGGGCGCGGCATCACTTGTGTAGAAGACCTGACCTGTGATGACGATGTGTGGAAGGTGATTTTGGCAATGGCGCAGAAGGTCGGTGTGGAGCTTCGGCAGATTGGACTGCACGCCGGCGGCGTGGGGTTGGAAATCAAAAACAATCAGCTTGCGCGGATGAGCATGCAATCGCGCTTTGATTTGCCGGTGCAGACGGCAGGCGCGCTTGCCGAGCGCGCGATGGAAATGTTTAAAGAACAGTATGACTGGAAGCATCCGGTGCGCGCCGTTTCGGTGCGCGCGATTTATCTGACAGAAGAGGAATACAGCCAACTGACCATTACGGACGGAAAACACCCGATTGCACGGCGCGCAATCGAGGGTGTGATGGATGAACTCAAGGAAAAATTCGGACGCGAAGTGACCACCTTTGGTACACTGATGCGTGAAAACAAAATGCCGGACAAGGGGATGCATGAGATTATCCTGCCCGGTATGATAAAAGAATAAGGGAATGCAAAAAACAACCGGAGCGCAAAACGAGTTTTGCTATGAACAAACTACACCCTCGACGTACAAGAGTACGCCATCGGGCCAGACCTGATGGGTTTGTTTGTCCATTCCGAAGCGTTTTTTCTATTTCCCTTATATAATGCAAGAAGGAAAAACCGCTTGTGCAAATGCACAAGCGGGTTTTGTATATTTTTCTTATTTAAAATACTTGACTGCGCTTTCAAACATACCCATATCGTACTTGCCGTCTACGTTCTTATACAGGCCGTCGCCGATACGCTCGGAGTGACCCATCTTACCGAGAACACGACCGTCCGGAGAGGTGATACCCTCTACTGCAAGGATGGAGCCGTTCGGGTTAAAGTGGATGTCCGTTGTCGGGTTGCCGGCAAGGTCAACATACTGTGTGATAATCTGACCGTTGTCTGCAAGCTGACGGATGAGCGCTTCGTCTGCGAGGAAGCGACCTTCGCCGTGCGAAATCGGCACAGTGTAGATGTCGCCGACATTGGTATTTGCAAGCCACGGGGACTTGTTAGACGCAATGCGTGTGCGCACGAGTCTCGACTGGTGGCGCGAAATTGTGTTAAATGTCAGTGTCGGGCAGTTTTCATCGGTGTCGATGATTTTGCCGTACGGCACGAGACCCAACTTAATGAGCGCCTGGAAGCCGTTACAAATACCGCACATCAAACCATAACGGTTATCCAACAGGTCACTTACAGCGTCCTTAATCTGTGCGTTTCTAAAGAACGCTGTAATAAACTTACCGGAGCCGTCCGGTTCGTCACCGCCGCTAAAGCCGCCAGGGATAAAGATAATCTGGGAATCTGCGACCTTCTTTGCAAATGCATCTACAGATTCTGCAATCGCCTGCGAAGTGAGGTTGCGGATTACGAAGATTTCCGGCTCTGCACCTGCTTTGCGCAGTACCTTTGCCGTATCAAATTCGCAGTTTGTACCCGGGAATACCGGAATAAGTACGCGCGGTTTTGCAGCCTTAATTGCCGGAGCAACTCTTGTTTCGGCAGTATAGCTGAATGCTGGGATTTCTTTTTCTTCTGTCTTGATGTTGCAGGAGAAGATGCCTTCCAGCTTGTCTTCATAGCTCTTTAAGAGTGCACCGAGGTCGAGCTTGTCGCCGCCGAAGGTGATTTCTTCTGCTGCGGTTGTGTAACCAAGTGTCTTACCGATGTTTACATCTTCTGTAAGCTCTAAGATAAAGCTACCGTAGTTACCACGCTCGAAGATATCGTTTAAGGTAAGGGCGCTGTCGTACTTAAAGCCGATGCCGTTACCGATTGCCATCTTAAAGATTGCCTCCGCGATACCGCCAAAGCCAATGGTATATGCCGCGCTGACTTTGCCTTCGCGCATCAGCTTGGTTACAGTGTGGAAGGTGTCTACCAAAGATTTGGTTACCGGCAGACCGTTTTCGTCATAGTCCGGTGTGAGGTATACAACCTTGCGGTCCGCTGCCTTGAATTCGCCGGAGATAATGTTTTGTACCTTATCCGTGGTCACGGCGAAGGAAACAAGCGTCGGCGGAACGTCAAGCTTTTCAAAGCTACCGCTCATGGAGTCCTTACCGCCGATCGCACCGATTTCGAGCTCCTTCTGTGCGATAAATGCACCGAGGAGTGCGGAGAGCGGTTTGCCCCAACGCTTCGGGTCTTTGGTCGGCTTTTCAAAGTATTCCTGGAAGGTCAAGTATACTTCCTTAAAGTCTGCACCTGCCGCAATCAGCTTGGATACGGACTCAACCACTGCCATATATGCGCCGTGGTACGGGCTCTGCTCGGACAGATACGGGTTATAACCCCAAGCCATCAGCGAGCATGTGTCTGTGTATTTCTGCTCAACCGATACCTTGTGCACCATTGCCTGAATCGGTGTGAGCTGATTCTTACCGCCGAACGGCATCAGGACGGTACCTGCACCGATGGTGGAGTCAAAACGCTCGGACAGACCGCGCTTGGAGCACATGTTCAGGTCTGTAACGAGGGCGTTGTAGTTATCTGTGAAGCTGCCGCTTACAGCTTCCTTCTTATAAGTTGCCGCAGCTGTATGCACATCAATGTGCTTTTCTGCACCGTTGGAATTTAAGAATTCGCGGGACAGATTTACGATTTGCTTGCCATTCCAGTGCATTACGAGTCTCGGCTCTGCCTTTACGGTTGCCACGATGCTTGCTTCTAAGTTTTCTGCATCTGCAAGCTCAATAAAGCGCGCTGCATCTTCCTTTGCAACCACAACAGCCATACGTTCCTGGGATTCACTGATGGCAAGCTCTGTACCGTCAAGGCCGTCGTACTTCTTCGGTACGGCATTTAAGTTGATTTCCAGACCGTCCGCAAGCTCACCGATGGCAACGGATACACCGCCGGCACCGAAGTCGTTACAACGCTTGATGAGCAGGGAAGCCTCTTTGTTTCTGAACAGTCTCTGGAGTTTTCTTTCTTCCGGCGCATTGCCCTTCTGTACTTCTGCGCCGCAGCTTTCCAAAGATTGGAGGTTGTGCGACTTGGAAGAGCCGGTTGCACCGCCGCAACCGTCACGGCCGGTTCTACCGCCCAAAAGGATAACGATATCGCTGTCTACCGGACGCTCACGGCGCACGTTTTCAGCCGGAGCTGCCGCAATAACGGCACCGATTTCCATACGCTTTGCCGCATAACCCGGATGGTAAAGCTCGTCTACCTGACCGGTAGCAAGACCAATCTGGTTACCGTAGGAGCTGTAACCTGCTGCAGCGGTTGTTACAATTTTACGCTGCGGAAGCTTACCTGGCATAGTGTCCTGCACGCTGACGCATGGGTCAGCCGCACCGGTTACACGCATTGCTGCATATACATAGGATCTGCCGGAGAGCGGGTCGCGGATGGCACCGCCGAACGGCTCGATTTCCGTCGGATGGTTATGTGTTTCGTTTTTAAATAGTAAGAGCCACTCTTCTGTCTTGCCTTCTACATCTACATCGATTTTTACGGTGCAGGCATTGATTTCCTCGGATTCGTCGAGGCGGTCAAGCTTACCGTTCTTGCGCAGATGCTTTACGGCAAGTGTAGCCACGTCCATTAAGTTAATCGGTTTTGTTCTGCCGAGTTCTGCGCGGGTTTTGATATATTCATCGTATGCCTTCTGCAAAAGTGCATCGTCAAACTTAACGGAATCAATTGTGGTTAAGAATGTGGTATGACGGCAGTGGTCAGACCAGTAGGTATCAATCATCTTAATTTCCGTGATGGTCGGGTTTCTGCCTTCGCTCTTAAAGTAGTCTTGACAAAATGCGATGTCGTCGTTGTCCATGGCAAGACCATTTTCTACAACGAAATCTGCAAGGCCTTTTTCGTCTAAATCAATGAAACCGTCGAGCGTGCGTACCTCAGTCGGAATGTCGTATTCCGTCTTGAGTGTTTCGTAGGTATCCAGGGAAGCCAGGCGGCTTTCTACCGGGTTGATTACGTACTTCTGGATGGTCTCGATTTCGTCGTTGGACAAATTGCCGTAGAGCATATAAACCTTTGCGGTCTTTACGTCCGGGCGGTCCTTTTTGGAAATAATCTGAATACACTGCGCTGCAGAGTCTGCTCGTTGGTCAAACTGACCCGGCAAAAATTCTACTGCAAATACGCAGTCTGCGCCCTGCGGAAGCTCGTCCGTCACCTTGTCGAGCTGCGGCTCGGCAAATACGGTCATTTTGCAGGCGTCAAACAAGTCTTTTTCGATGTTTTCCACATCGTAACGGTTTAAAATACGAACGTCTTTGAGTGCGTCAATCTGCAAAAGGCCGCACAGGTCGTTTTTCAGCGCCGTTGCTTCGTGAGCAAGACCTTCTTTTTTCTCTACATAAATTCTGTATACCATTGCTATCCCCCTTATTTCGCAGCGAGTGCTCTCTTGCCGATATCGTTGCGGCTGTATGCATTGTCAAAGTGTACCTTTGCCACGTTTTTGTAGCTTTCTTCGATGGCTTCTGCTAGTGTCGGTGCCGTAGCGGTAACGCCGAGTACACGACCGCCGTTTGTCAAGAGCTTACCGTCCTTTAAGGTTGCACCTGCCACATAAAGCTCTGCGGCAAAGTCATCATCCACTGTGATTTCAAAGCCCTTTTCGTATGCAGACGGATAGCCCTTGGATGCCATGATGACACAGCAGGCATTTTTGTCTGCAAAACGCACATCTGCTTCGGCGAGCTTACCTTCTGCAATCGCCTGCATGATTTCAAACAAATCGCTTTCCAGGAGCGGCAGAACAACTTGCGTTTCCGGATCGCCGAAACGGCAGTTGTATTCAATCACCTTCGGACCGTTCGGTGTGAGCATCAAGCCAAAGTATAAGCAACCCATAAACGGTCTGCCTTCTGCATTCATGGCGTCGATGGTCGGCTTGAAGATGGTTTCCATACATTCATCTGCAATTTCTTTTGTATAGTACGGGTTCGGTGCAACTGTACCCATACCGCCGGTGTTTAAGCCGTTGTCGCCGTCAAGTGCACGCTTGTGGTCCATGGAAGATACCATCGGCACAACTGTTTTTGCATCCGTAAATGCCAGTACAGACACTTCCGGACCGGTCAGGAATTCTTCGATAACGATTTTAGAGCCGGAATCGCCGAATACCTTGTCTGCCATCATGGAGCGGACTGCCTCTTTTGCATCCTCTCTTGTTTCGGCAATGACAACGCCCTTACCGAGCGCAAGGCCGTCTGCCTTGATTACCGTCGGAATCGGTGCATCTTCCAAGTAGGCGAGTGCCTTGTCCATATCCTCGAACACTTCGTATGTAGCGGTCGGGATGTTGTATTTCTTCATCAGGTTTTTGGAGAAAATCTTACTGCCTTCGATAATTGCGGCATTTGCTTTCGGGCCGAAGCACGGGATGCCGACTTTATTTAACGC
Organism: Clostridia bacterium; assembly: GCA_045537695.1. GTDB lineage: Bacteria > Bacillota > Clostridia > UBA1381 > UMGS1253 > RGIG2041. The sequence goes on from JAZSQB010000038.1 coordinate 131,426, forward strand.
ATCCACCGCGCCGAGCACCAGCGGATCGTCCGGTGCTACAACGGCGAAGTCAATCTTGTTTTCTACCGCCCAGGCTGTGATTGTATCTATATCCTTTGCACCGATGTCTACGCAAGTAGCATCTGCGGCAATACCGCCGTTGCCCGGCAGGGCAAACAACTCGGTAATTTTCTTGCTTTCTTTGAGTTTTTTTATGATGGCATGCTCTCTGCCGCCACCACCGACAACCATTACTTTCATTGGATGGTTTCCTTTCTTTATGGTTTTGAATCTTGTGCATTTAAAAGCGGAAAATCGGATGAGAGACAAGGAAGAACCGCAGCGCTATACTTTTTTGTATGCGCGAGGATTCTGACGAAGTATCTCGCCAATTTTACCTTTTTAATTAGTGGTGGAAGAGGCGCATCCCCGTAAACGCCATCGTCATACCATGCTTGTTGCACGCTTCAATAACATTGTCGTCACGAATCGAGCCACCCGGCTGTGCAACATAGGTAACACCGCTCTTTGCCGCGCGCTCAATGTTGTCACCGAACGGGAAGAATGCATCCGAGCCGAGTGCCACGCCGGAAATGGAAGCAAGATATGCTTTCTTTTCTTCGCGTGTGAGCGGTTCCGGCTTTGCGGAGAAGTACTTCTGCCATTCGCCGTCTGCGAGTACATCTTCATAGTCATCGGAGATGTAGATATCAATTGTATTGTCTCTGTCCGGTCTGCCTACGCTGTCGAGGAACGGGAGGTTTAATACCTTCTCGTGCTGACGCAAGTGCCAGATGTCGGCTTTGTTGCCTGCAAGGCGTGTGCAGTGAATTCTCGACTGCTGACCTGCGCCTACGCCGATGGCCTGACCGTCCTTTGCATAGCATACGGAGTTGGACTGTGTATACTTGAGTGTAATGAGTGCGATGATTAAGTCACGTACGGCGCTTTCCGGTAAATCCTTACTGTCTGTAACGATTTCGGAAAGAAGCGCCTTGTTGATTTCAAAATTATTTCTGCCCTGTTCAAATGTAATGCCGAAAACGTCTTTTGTTTCCTGCACTTCCGGCACATAGTCCGGATCGATCTGCACGATGTTGTAGCCGCCCTTGCGCTTGCCCTTTAAGATTTCTAATGCTTCCGGTGTGTAGCCCGGGGCGATGATACCGTCGGATACTTCTCTTGCAACCAGCTTTGCAGTGGTTACGTCGCAGACGTCGCTAAGCGCAATCCAGTCACCGAAGGAGGACATTCTGTCTGTACCGCGCGCTCTTGCATATGCGGTTGCGAGCGGGCTTTCATCCAGACCTTCCACGTCATCTACAAAGCAAGCCTTTTTCAGCTCTGCGCTCATCGGGATGCCAACAGCGGCACTGGTCGGGCTGACATGCTTAAAGCTTGTCGCCGCGCATACGCCGAGGGCTTCCTTGATTTCCTTTACCAACTGCCAGGAGTTGAATGCGTCTAAAAAGTTAATGTAACCCGGCTTACCGTTCAAAATCTGAATCGGGAGTTCCTTATCGTTTTTCATATAGATTTTTGCCGGCTTCTGATTCGGGTTACAACCGTATTTAAGCTCAAATTCTTTCATCGTACAGTTTCCTCTCTATATATTACTTATTCTTGTTTACGATCTTTGTCTTGGTTTCGCCGGTAGCGATGTCGATATAGCGAACGAACAGGGAAACCTTATTTGCTTCGTTTAATGCATTCCAGAGTGTATCGGTAAATTCAGCGATGCAGTTTGGAATGGAAACGAGCTTCGGCTCGCCTTCAAAGCTCGGGAGGGGATTGCCGTCACACTTATAGGTGTGAATGAAGTGGCCGTCACCTGCGAGCGGTGCATTATACGAGAAGGTGTAGCGCTGGCAGCTTTCCGGATTGCCGTTTGCGCTCTTTAAAATGGAGAGGGCGTAGTTCATGCTGCCGTCTGCCAATTTGATGATACCGGAAATACGCGGTGTGAAGTTCGGTGCGTCCGGCTCAAATTCGCGTGTGCGCAGTGCCTGCTCAAATGTGAACTGCTGATTCATCAAATCGTAAATGGTATCGGTCTGGTCACCGTTGGTTACGATGGTCTTATTGCCGAGTACACGCACCGGTGCATAGATAATCAGGCTCGGGTCTTCGAGCTTGGATTCGTCGAATGCCTGCGTACGGATGCCGTCACCGTCTTCTACAAAGATACGGTTGCGGCTGTTGGAGCTTCTGCCCATGATAAAATATGCGGCAACGGCACTCTTACCGTCGGCGGATTTGCCGAGAATAATGCCTCTGCCCGGATATGCGTTTTCACGCAGTTCTTTTTCAATACAAATTCTATCCATTTTAATCGTTCCTTCCTAATAATATAGAGGTTGCCACAAGCTCGGTTGCTTCGGGTAGAATCTTCCATTCTGCCTCCTGCATCACACGCTTTTGTAATATTTCAGGCGTATCGTCCGGCTGTACGTATACGGCTTTCTGTAAAATGATTTCGCCGCCGTCCGGAATTTCGTTTACGAAATGCACGGTTGCGCCCGTGACCTTTACGCCGTATTCCAGTGCCGCCTCATGTACGTGCAAGCCGTAAAAGCCCTTGCCGCAAAACGACGGAATCAGCGACGGATGCACGTTTAAGATACGCTTCGGGTAGCGCGCGGTAAAGCGTTCGCTTAAAATGCACATAAAGCCTGCCAGTACAATCAAATCAATGTTATGTTCGGAAAGCAGTGCACTGATTTTGTCTTCAAACTCTTCCTGCGAAGCGCATGCTTTTTTGGAAACTACTGCTGTTTGGATGCTGGCGTTCTTTGCGCGCTCGAGTGCATACGCGTCTGCGTTGTTGGAAATGACGAGCGCAATTTCACCTGCATTCAACACACTGCCCTGCGCGTCAATCAATGCCTGTAAGTTTGTGCCGCCGCCGGAAACCAGCACGGCAATTTTTGCCTTTAACATATTACAACACCCTCATCCGATTCGATGATTTCACCGATGATGTATGCATCTTCGCCGTTTGCCTTCAGTACGGAGAGTGCCTTGTCCGCATCTTCCTTGGCAACAACAATGCTCATACCTACACCCATGTTGAATGTATTAAACATATCGCGCTCCGGAATGTTGCCTGTCTTTGCAATCAAATCAAAAATCGGCAGAATGCGAAGCGATGCTTTGTCAATCTTTGCGCCAAAGCCCTTCGGAATACTTCTCGGGATATTTTCGTAGAAACCGCCGCCCGTGATGTGAGAAACCGCTTTAACCGTTACTTCTTCAAACAGTGCAAGCATCGGCTTTACATAAATTCTGGTCGGGGTCAACAGTGTTTCGCCGATGGACTTGCCGCCAAGCTCTGCAACAGGGGACTTAATATCCGCATTTTCAACGTCGAACACTTTTCTTACCAGCGAGAAACCGTTGGAGTGTACACCGCTCGATGGAAGCGCAATGATCGTATCGCCTGCCTTGATGGTCTTGTTGTTGAGCACCTTTTTCTTGTCTACTACACCTACACTGAAGCCTGCCAGGTCGTATTCGTCCACCGGATAAAAGCCCGGCATTTCTGCCGTTTCGCCGCCGATGAGTGCCGCGCCGGACTGTACGCAACCTTCTGCCACGCCGGATACAATCTGCGCTACTCTCTCCGGTACATTCTTGCCCACTGCCACGTAATCGAGGAAGAACAGCGGCTTTGCACCGCAGCAAATAATATCGTTTACGCACATAGCCACACAGTCAATACCCACCGTGTCGTGCTTGTCCATCAAAAATGCCATCTTCAGCTTTGTACCCACACCGTCCGTACCGGAAACAAGTACCGGCTTTTCAATGCCTTCCAAGTCGAGCTCAAACAGACCGCCGAAGCCGCCGATATCGGACAGCGCACCGCCTGTCAAAGTTCTTGCAATATGAGTCTTCATCAGTTCGACCGCCTTATAACCTGCGGTAATGTCTACCCCTGCTGCTGCGTAACTATCGGATTTTGAATTACTATGCATAGTATATAGTTCCTTTCTGTTCATAAATTCTTATTTAAAAAGGTGAAATTGGTGTATTACTTCGTTGCAGACAACGACCCGTACTGGTGTACTGTGTCGTTGTCTGCGCCTTGTACTTCGCGCAATTTCCCGCTTTTTATGTTGCCGTAAGTTTTCTTATTTCGAGCATTTAAAAAGATTAAAATCGGATGTCAGACGCGGAAGAACCGCAGCGCAATACTTTTTGTATGCGCGAGGATTCTAACAAAGTATGATGCCGATTTTAACTTTTTTAACCTTTGCCGTTCCAGCAGTAGGTGCACAATTTACATGCCGGAAGACCGATGGCTTTGATTGCGCCTTCAATCGACTGGAATTCGAGGGAAGAAAAATTGAATTTATCGCAAATTGCCTTGCGCAAGTTCTTGCCGCGCTCTGTTGTCGCGTCACTGTATTCTTCCAAATACTTAAAGCCCTCTTCGCCTTCCAGTTCCATAATTACGCGGCGGGCAATCAAATCCATATCGCCTGTGCTTCTGGAAAAGTTTAAATATTTGCAGCTATACATAATCGGCGGACATGCAGAACGCATATGCACGCTCTTTGCGCCGTTTTCGTACAGGAAATCTACAGTTTCCTTCAGCTGTGTTCCTCGTACGATAGAGTCATCTACGAATAAGAGGTTCTTATCCTCGATTAAATCGTGTGTCGGAATTTGTTTCATCTTTGCGATGCGGCTTCTTTCCTTTTGGTTGGAAGGTGTAAAGCTTCTTGCCCAGGTCGGGGTGTATTTGATAAACGGTCTTGCAAATGGAATATGGCTTTCGTTTGCATAGCCGATCGCGTGCGGCGTTCCTGAATCCGGCACACCGCTGACATAGTCAATCGGGGCGTTTTTGCCGAGTGCCGTATCGTTTTGCGCCATAATCGCACCATTGCGGTTACGCATCACTTCAACGTTTACACCCTCGTAGCAGGAGTTTGGATAACCGTAATAGGTCCAAAGGAAAGCGCAGACACGCATTTCTTCCCCTGGCGCTACAAGCTGGGTCATACTCTCTGCGGTTAATTCAACCACCTCGCCCGGACCGAGCTCACGCTCGTCTTCGTAGTCGAGCTTTAAATAAGCAAAGGATTCAAAGGACACGCAGTAGCCGTCCTTGTTTTTACCGACTTTCACCGGAATACGTCCGAATTTATCGCGTGCGGCAATCAGATTGCCGTTGTTTTTCAAAATCAGAATCGATGCCGTGCCTTTAATAACGCTTTGTGCAAATTGAATGCCGTCGGCAAAGGTGCTCTTTTGATTAATGAGCGCGGCAATCAGATCGGTTGTGTTGATTTTGCCGCCGGTCATAGTTGAAAAATGACCGCCCTCCGAAAGGTATTTCTGAATCAGTTCCTCTGCGTTGTTTACGATGCCCACGGTGCAGATTGCATAGATACCGAGGCTCGAACGAATCAAAAGCGGCTGCGGATCGCTGTCGCTGATGCAACCAATGGCGGAGTTGCCGCTCATTTCGTCAAATACATCGTCAAACTTTGTGCGGAACGGTGAATTTTCAATGTTGTGAATTTCTCTTTGCAGTCCGACTTCTTCATTGTAGGCTGCCATACCGCCTCGCTTTGTGCCGAGGTGGGAGTGGTAGTCCGTGCCGAAAAAAACGTCGGAAATGGCATCGTGTTTACTTACTACGCCAAAAAAACCGCCCATATTCTCTCCTCCAATTTCTGCCTAAGCGGCTTTGTATAGTTTAGTTGTTGTACTGCTCGGAAATTGCGGCATTCTTTGCCAGCACGTTTGCGCTTGCGCTGCTGCGACGGTTGTCGAGTTTTTCTGCAAGCTCGCTGTCGGAAACAGCGATAATCTGTGCTGCTAAAAGTGCAGCGTTTTCCGCGCCGTCGATGGCAACGGTTGCTACCGGAATGCCGGACGGCATCTGTACGGTGGACAACAGTGCATCCAAACCGTCGAGTGTCGAGGACTTAATCGGGATGCCGATAACCGGCAGAGTGGTGTTGGCTGCGAGTGCCCCTGCCAAATGTGCCGCTTTGCCTGCAGCTGCAATGATGGCACCGAAACCGTTTTTGCGTGCATTTACGGCGAAGTCTTTTGCCTGCTCCGGCGTGCGATGCGCGGAATACACATGCACTTCAAACGGAATTTCAAGAGACTGCAAGGTCTTGATTGCTTTTTCTACAACGGGCAAATCGCTGTCACTGCCCATAATGATACCGACTTTTTTCATGATTTTGTCCTCCAATTCTGTAATAAACCTAAAAAAGGCAATCCTATACTGCGCTTATAGCGATAGGACTGCCCAGACGGTCGACATTTTCTTGGTTTTTTGCTCCCATGTGGTTGGTTCCACGTATCCGTCAGTCACAAAAAACTGCTACTTATATATTTTAACATTTCTCCTATGTAAAGTCAAGGTATTCTATAATTTTGGCAACATAACCAAAATTCATTTCCGATGGAGGCGTGTTTCTCTGCGTTTTCGTTGACATGCATAGGCGGATTGCGTATAATGAAAGACAGAAAAACATTTGGAACTTTTTGCGTTCCGGTACGTCTAATACAAGGAAAAGAAAAACAGCCGCCAGGTTGTACCTACAAAAGAAAAGGGGAAAAGGAATGAAAAAACTGCTTACACTGATTTTAGTTATAAGTATGCTTGCAGCGATGAGTGCTTGCGGCGGTGCACCGGAGGAGGAAGTAAATCTGACGGATGTGTCTGTTACGGACACAGAAGAGAAGAAGGACGCTTTATCTTCGGACAAAAAAGAAGATAAGAGAGAAGATAAGAAAGAAGAGCCGAAGGAAGAGAAGTCGGAAAGTGCGGAAAAGCCGATGGAGCCGGCAGAAAAGCCTGCGGACAAACCGGAAGAAAAACCGGTGGAGAAGCCGGCACAAACGGCATCGACGGTTGGTTTAGCCCTGCTGGCGGATTTTAAAGCAAAGGCAGGCGGTGCTTCGAGTGTGCTTTCTTTGGCGGAAAGCTTGGTCAATCATGAAATTATTGCGAATAATTTTATGGGTGGTGCTTCGTCTGTAAATCCGGGTTTGTTGGCGGGCTTTGGTAGCGCGGAAATCACCGGTTTTAAGAGCGGTGCATGCTTTGAACCGATGATGGGTACAACGCCGTTTGTAGGCTATGTATTTGAGCTGGAGGATGGAACAGATGTGAGTGCTTTTATTGCTAATTTAAGAGCACATGCAGATGTGAACTGGCATGTGTGCAATGCGCCGGCAGAAGAAGTGATTACCGGTAGTGTCGGTAATAAAGTGTTTTTTGTCATGTGCCCGAAGCACTTTGCTGCGTAATAATTTGCGGCAAATAAAAAAACGGACGCAGCCACGCCCGTTTTTTCGTGGAAAGGATAGGTAGACACAATGCTGTTTTCAAGTATTCCGTTTTTATATTACTTTCTGCCTTGTGTGCTCGTGCTGTATTTGCTTGCGCCCAAAATACTGAAAAACACGGTTTTGCTGCTTTCAAGCCTGGTGTTTTACGGTTGGGGTGAGCCACGCTTGGTTTTTCTAATGATGCTGACCGTGCTTTTAGGCTATGTGCTTGGCTTGCTCATTGAGCGCTTTCGCGGACGCGCGGCATCCAAGGCATGCTTGCTTTTGTCGGCTATTGCGTTTTTGGGGGCACTGGGGTATTTTAAATATGCGGACTTCTTTATAGAGAATTTTGCCAAGCTGACGGGAATGAACCTTGCGCTTTTGCATGTTGTGCTGCCGATTGGCATCAGCTTTTATACCTTCCAGATTTTAAGTTATACAATTGATGTGTATCGCGGAACGGTGGCTGCGCAGAAAAATCCTATACATTTGGCAACGTATGTTGCGCTGTTTCCGCAGTTGATTGCGGGTCCGATTGTGCGCTATGCCGATGTGGAAAAGCAGCTTTCGGTGCGCACACACAGTCTGGAAAAGACGGTGCAGGGCATTCGCAGATTTTTGTTTGGTCTTGCAAAGAAAATACTGCTTGCCAATACGCTGGGTGCACTTTGCGAGGCGTTTATGGCATCGCCGGACAAGTCCGTTTTGTTTTACTGGATGTATGCACTTGCCTATATGCTGCAGATTTATTTTGACTTTTCCGGCTACAGTGATATGGCGATTGGTCTTGGTAAGCTCTTTGGATTTGACTTTTTGGAAAACTTCAATTATCCGTTTATTGCTAAAAGCATTACAGATTTCTGGCGCCGCTGGCATATGTCGCTCGGCACATGGTTTCGCGACTACGTTTATATCCCAATGGGTGGCAACCGCGTAAAGCCGCTTCGGTTTGTGTTTAATATTTTTACGGTGTGGTTTTTAACGGGGTTTTGGCACGGCGCAGAGTGGAATTTTATCGTATGGGGACTGTATTTTGCGGTGCTTTTACTTATCGAGAAGTTTTTCGTTGGTAAACACTTAGAGAAATCGAAGGTTATGCGCCATATCTATGTGCTGTTTTTTGTTGTCATCAGCTTTGTCATTTTTTCGGCAAACGGTATGGGCGAGGCTTTGCAGCGCGTAGGCGGTATGTTTGGCATTGGTGGCATTCCGCTTGTTTCGGATGTGTTTTTGTATCAGCTAAAAAATTACGGCTTTGTGTTGCTCCTTGCAATGGTTGCGGCAACGCCGCTACCGAAGCTATTGGTGGCGAAGCTTAAAAACAGCAAAGTCGGCGGCGTGTGCATTAGTATACTGGAAATGCCGCTGTTACTTGTGCTTTTGCTTGCTGCAACGGCATATCTGGCAGATGGTTCGTTTAATCCGTTTTTGTATTTTAGATTTTAAGGAGAGGGAGGCATAGGCAAATGAAAAAGATAAAAAATATTGTTTTTCTTTCTGTTTTTACACTCGTTTTGTTTTCTGTGTCCCTTGCGTGCTTCTTAAAACCGGCGGATGCCTTTTCGGATGCAGAGCGCCGCGCGCTTGCGCAGATGCCGAACCTTGATGTACAGACGCTTTTAAGCGGCGAATTTATGGATGGCTTTGAAACGTATACAACCGATCAGTTTCCGGCAAGGGATTGGCTGCGCGGCTTTAAGGCGTGGTGGAGTGAGACGATTTTTCAGAAAAAGGACAATAACGGACTTTTTTTAGCGGAGGGGCATATCTCCAAGATAGACGAGCCGCTTAATGCAGAAATGCTTACACATGCGGCAGAGCGATTTGCGCATATATATGATACGTATTTAAAGGATACGGATGCGAACGTGTATTTTTCCGTAGTGCCGGATAAAAATATGTTTCTGGCAGAGAAAAACGGATATCCGTCGATAGATTATCCGCAGCTGATTACTGCTATGCGTGAAAAGACAGACTATATGGAATATATTGATATATTGCCTCTGCTCAGCTTAGAGGATTATTATACGACGGATACGCATTGGCGGCAGGAAAAAATCACGGATGTGGCGGACGCGCTTGTATCGGCGATGCAGCCGGAGATGCAGAAACAGTATCCGGCGGATTATTATACGGTGCATGCTGTTGAATATCCATTTTACGGCGTTTATGCAGGACAGTATGCGCGCAAGGTGAAGGCGGATAGTTTGTCCTATCTAACCAATTCAGCTTTGCAGGATTACATTGTATCATATTACGATACGGGTAAGCCGGTGATTGGCGCTATGTATAATATGGACAAAGCGGCGGGGAAGGACCCGTATGAGATGTTTTTATCCGGCGCCGCGCCGTTGATTATGATAGAGAATCCGGATGCAGCGCAAAAGCGCGAACTGGTGCTGTTTCGTGATTCGTTCGGCTCGAGCATCGCGCCGCTGCTGATGCGGGATTACAGTAAAATTACCTTAGTGGATATTCGTTATATTCAAAGTGATTTTATTGGGAATTTTGTAGATTTTCAAAGCGCAGATGCAGTATTGTTTTTATACTCGTCCTCGCTTTTGAATAATTCGCTTGCTTTGCGGTAATAACAGTAAGAGATAAACAAGTAAATAAAGAGAGGTAGAAATGATGAAAAAATTAATTGCAGGAATGATGGCGGTTTTGGTTGCAGCAGCAATGCTTTGCGGTTGCGGCGCAGCAAACAACGATGCAGTGCCGGAAAATACGCCGGCAGAAGAGAATGTGCAGGCAGATACAGTGGGTACGGCGTTGCTTGCGAAATTTAAAGCGGCAGCACCGAAGACGGAAAGTACACTTGCACTTGCGGAAAATCTGGTGAAGGATGAAATGATTCCGTTTATGGGCGGGGCAATGGAAATCGAGCCGGGATTGCTTTCCGGTTTTGGCAATGCGGAAATTACCGGGTTTCAGAGCGGTGCAAGCTTTGCACCGATGGTTGGCTCTATTCCGTTTATCGGTTATGTGTTTGAGCTGGAAGACGGTACCGACACAGCGGCATTTATATCTAATCTGGAGGCAAATGCAGACCTTCGCTGGAACATTTGTGTAGAGGCGGAAGAAATGGTAACGGGTAGCGCCGGAAATAAGGTGTTCTTTGTGATGTGTCCGAAACAGTTTGAAGCATAAAGGTTAAGCCGATGTAAAAAAAATTCATAAAGAATCGAGGATAAAAGTCCTCGGTTTTTTTGCGTAAAAATACAAGAACACCGGCGCAATTGCTTGCCGCCGGCGTTCTTGCATAAAAATTAGAAGGTTTGCACAGATGGAACTGTGTACAGGTTAGTTATATCTAACCTGTACACAGTATAGCATAGGAATCCTATTTTGTCAACAGAAAAATACATTGCTAATTTTTTGCGTCGGGGTTGCACATATTCACAATTTGTGTTAAAATAAAAAACAATGAATATAAACTGGAGGAGGTATAGAAATGCTTAGGTTTCTAGATGCCGGAGAGACGCATGGTAAGTGTTTAGTCGCTATTGTAGAAGGCTTGCCGGCAAATTTGAAGGTGGATGTAGATAAAATTAATGAAAAGCTTGGGCTTCGTCAAGGCGGGCATGGTCGTGGCGGCAGAATGAAGATAGAATCTGACCGTGTGGAGATTTTAAGTGGCGTGCGCGGAGGAAAGACGCTGGGTAGTCCAATCGCCCTGAAGATAGAGAATCGTGACTATCAGAATTGGGAAAAGATTATGGGTGCACTGGAAGCAACGGACGAGCGTGCTGTTTATGTTGCACGTCCGGGTCATGCAGATTTGACGGGTGCACTGAAATATGACCATACGGATATGCGAAATGTTTTAGAGCGCGCAAGCGCGAGAGAGACAGCCATTCGTACGGCAGTTGGCGCGCTTTGTATGTGTCTTTTGGATGAAATCGGTATTACGGTAACAGGACGTGTCGTGCAAGTGGCGGATGTAGAGGATAAAACGCCGTATATGGTTTCAGATTTGAAAGAAAAAATTGCGGCATCAGAAATGCGTATGTATGATTTGGCGGCAGAAAAGGCGGCAGTGGAGCGTATTGACACAGCAAGAGAAGCCGGTGAGTCGCTCGGCGGTATTGTGGAAATCATTTGTGAAGGCGTGATGCCAGGTCTTGGCAGTTATGTGCATTATGACCGCAAGTTAGATGCGGCGCTTGCCGGTGCATTGATGAGCGTACAGGCGATTAAAGGCGTAGAGGTCGGTATGGGCTTTACGGCGGCAAAGCTTGTAGGTTCGAAGGTGCATGACCCGATTGCATACAACGGAGGTTATTCTAGACTAACCAACAATGCGGGCGGTATAGAGGGTGGCATGTCGAATGGGGAAGCGATTATACTTCGTGCAGCAATGAAACCGATTCCGACACTGTATACACCGCTTTGTAGTGTTGACATCCGTACGAAGGAAAAAGTGCTTGCCACTGTGGAAAGAAGTGACGTTTGTGCGATTTCTGCGTGCAGTATTGTTTGCGAAGGTGTCGTGGCTTTTGAGCTTGCAAAGGCGGTTTTGGAAAGATACGGTGCTGACCATATGCAGCAATTAAAAGCGCGGTTATAAGCGAGAAACGAAGACCATTTGCGGGGAGGTGGCAACCGTATGGATACCCGGACACTGGTGGAAAAATGTGCGGCGGGGGACGCATCAGCCTTTGATATGCTGGTGGAACGATATAAGCTTAAAATTATAAATACGGCATACGGTATGTTGCAAAGCCGCGAAGATGCCTATGATATTGCGCAGGAGGTTTTTTTGAAATTATATCGGAAAATAGCTTCGTTTTCAGGGGATGCCTCGCTCGATACATGGTTGTATCGGGTAACGGTCAACGCGTGCGTTGATGAGCTGCGCAAGCGCGGCAGGCGCGTGCAGACCTTGCCTTTGGAAGTGGAAACGGATGAGGAAAGCTATGCACTGCCGATTGCGGATGTATCGGCTGCGCCGGAGAACGTTGTTTTGCGCAAGGAACAGCGGCAGGTACTGTTAAATGCCATCGGCAGACTGCCGGAAAAGTACCGCACGGTATTGGTTTTAAGAGAATTTGAAGATTTGGAATATGAGGCAATTGCTGAAGCGCTCGATATCAGCATTGGGACGGTAAAATCGAGACTGAACCGCGCCCGTGAAAAATTACGGAACTTTTTAGAAAAATAAGCGTCATATTATAGTAGAACGTAAAAAAAGGGGGTGCGCTTATGGATTGCAAAACAGCAAAAGAATATTTATCTTTATATACGGATGGGCGATTGTCCGATGCGTTAACTGCGCAGTTAGAAGCGCATCTTTTAACGTGTGATGCGTGTAGAAAGGAAATGGAGACGTTGCAGCTGTTGCGTGTGCAAATCCGTGCTTTGCGTATCACAGAAGCGGATGATTTTGTTTTGGATCTGCAGCGTGCGCACAAGAAAGAATCGGTTGTGTTTATCCATCGCGGATGGGTGCGCAGTTTATGCGCCGCTGCGGCTTGTGTCGTGCTTTTTGTTGGCGCATATACAGCGGTGGACCGCGGATATCAAATGCCGCAGGATGTGGAAGTACAAATGCTGCAGGCACAAGACGATGTGATTGGCAGTGATGCAAAAGCTGCACCGGAGACAGGGAAAGCACAGTCGGCTGAAACCCAACGTAATATTACCAATGACACAGAAAAAACAAGGCAGTTCGAACGTGTGGCATCTGAAAATCAAAGTGACAGTGTTTCCCGTTGGACAGTTGCGGACTTGACGGCGGGTGCACGAACGGCAACGGTGGACACAAGTACGGAGCCAGCACCGGCGGCAATGGCAAACGGGCAGGCGGTGCCCGCTACATACGGCGGCGGAAGCAGCGCGTCTGCGATGGATAAGCGTGTTTTGCAGATTTCGCTTGCGCCGGAAGCTATGGAGGCGGTGAGCGCTTATATTGCTGGCGCAAGGCTTTCTGGTTTTGGTGGCGAAGTAGTGCTTTCGGATGCAGTAGTCGCCTCGCTGCTTTCTATGGAGGGCGTAGTGGTCCTTTCGGATGTTACCGAGGCGTGCGACACAGACATTTATAGTGGAAAAACAGTCATAATTTACTGATTTGGTTTTAAGCCAAGCCCCCTTCGACATATCTTATGTTGGAGGGATTTTTATGTTTTATAAATGTATTTTGATTTTGATGTGCGCGGTATGTACTCTGAGCGGATGTACTAAAGAAGCGCCGACGGATGCACAGCTTGTCCACAGTACAGAGCAAGCGGCAGCTTATGAAAATTTGGACAATACGCTGCAAGCTTGGGGGATGAAGAAAAACAAGGATGCAGAACCGAATGTGGATGCCGCGCAGGCGAAGATGCTGGAAAAATATGGAGGTTTGTATAAGACATCCGAGAAAAAAACGCTGTATCTCACATTTGACGAAGGCTATGAAACCGGTTACACGGCGCAGATTTTGGATGTGCTGAAGAAAACAAAAGTACCTGCCGCATTTTTTATTACAGGGGATTATTTGCGTACACAGCCGGATTTGGTAAAACGAATGGCGGCAGAGGGGCATAACGTGGGAAATCACACCTTTAGCCATCCGTCTATGCCATCGGTGACGGATCCGGAAAAGCTGAAGCAGGACATCGAGTCACTTTCGATGGAATATACGGCATTGACGGGAAAGCAAATGAACCTGTTCCGTCCGCCAATGGGCGAGTTTTCGGAGCGTACATTAGCGATTACGCAGGATTTGGGCTACAAAACGGTGATGTGGAGCTTTGCATATGTCGATTGGCAACGGGATAAAACGCGTGGTGCCGATTACGCGTATGAACAGATTATGCCCTATATGCACGATGGCGCCATTATTTTACTGCACGCGGTTTCGCCGGATAACGCGAATGCATTGGAGCGCGTCATTTGTGATTTGCAGGCACAGGGATATACATTTGCAGCGCTGTAAGACGCTATAAAAAAGCGGAGAAAAATGCACTGAACCGACCGCTCAAGGGTGAGCGGTCGGTTTTTTCACGGCAATGTATAATTTTTTAAGCATAGCAATAACTTCTTTGATTGGTCTATATGTTATTTATGCTTTTTACAAGTTCTGTATAGGTATTGCGATCAGTGATATGGTTAATCACTTCGCAAAGCAAATTTGTTGACATTCTTTGTGGCAAGCCCAGTTTCAAAAGAAGTAATCTGCGCTTTTTTACGCTTTCAGCTCCGCCGGAAAAACCATCTTTATATAAATCCATACGTGTAATCGGATCGTGAATGGACTTTGTCGGATTCTCTTCGCCAATGATGTGTGCACCTGCTTTGCGCAGTGCATCGGTTAAAATGGAGGTATCCATACCTTCAACGCCGAGTTTTCCTTCCTTGGAAGGGGACGGTTTGCGCTTTTCTTTGCCAAACATATCCGGAATATAGGCATGCTTGATTTTTTCTTTGGGGATGCCTTGCTTTACGAAATTGCGGATGGCAAAGCCTGCTGCATCTGCATCCGTGAAAATAATTAAGCCAGTTTTATCCGCCATTTGTTTCAAAAAGGTCAGCTTTTCTTTGTCTTTGAAAATGGCAAAACCGTTTGTGACAAGAATGATGGCGTCTACTGCGCTTTCTAATCGAATCTTGTCATATATACCTTCTACAACGATTGTTTCTTTGATTTTAATCACACTTCATCACCGGATGCTTCTTTTTTCTTGCGCGGTGCACGGCGTTTCGCCGGCATCGTTATCATCACCTCGGTGCCGTTGCCCGGTTCAGAGGTAATCTGGATTTTACCGCCATGGGATTCAATAATCTCTTTTGCAATGGCAAGACCAAGACCTGTACCGCCTGCGGCGCGAGTACGCGCTTTATCCACTCGATAAAAACGCTCGAAAATACGGTCAATATCTTTTTTGGGAATACCGATACCATTGTCTTTAACCTTGATATAGATTTCATTGTATAAGTGACCTGCAAAGACTTCGATAATACCGGCATCTTGCGTGTATTTGATTGCATTGGAAATAATGTTGGTCAGCACGCGCTCAATCTGGTCGCGATTTGCCATAATGCTTGGCAGCTCGGTTGTGGCAACAAAGGTGAGCGTGTGTCCTTGCTTTTTGGCACTCATACTCATTTTTTCTACAACGTTTTCAATCAGCTCGCGCATATCAATGCGCGTTTTTTTCAATGCGTCCTTATTGTGGTCCAGCTGTGATAACATCAGCAGGTCTTTTATAATACGTGTCATACGGTCAGCTTCCGCGTTGATGGTGGACAAAAAGTGCGTGTCCATATCGTCAGGGTCTTTGCTGTCAATCATAGTTTCTGCGTATGTTTTTATGGTTGTAATCGGCGTACGCAATTCGTGTGAAACATTCGCAACAAATTCGCGGCGTGCATCGTCGAGACGCTGCAGTTTTGTAATATCCTGCAGGGCAACCACGATGCCGCCAATTTTTTTGGTTGTTTTTTCAACGGTTTGCGTAAATACGGCAAAAAATGCTTTGATAACCTGATTGTGCAAATGAATGGTGTGCTCCACCATCTGGCTTTTACGCAAATACATAATATCGCCAAGCTTGACATTGATGCCGATGTCTTCCATCAGGGTATCAAAATCCACCAAGGAAGGTTCGGCAATGGAAAGCATTGCTGCAGCTACGGGGTTGATGTGCAAAATTTTACCGTCCGTATCAAATGCGATAACACCGTCGGTCAGGTTTTCGAGAATGGCCGCCAGCTTTGTTTTTTCGCCGTCCATTTCGTGAATGGTTTTATACAACTCTTCAGACATATAGGAAAATGTGTCAGCGAGAATACCGATTTCGTCATCCGCTTTTTTATTATAGGTGTTCATAATTTCACCGGGATTTTCACCGGCTGCGAGTTTTTCGGCGCGCTGCGTTAAATCCACAATCGGTTTTGTGATTGTACGCGAAATAAAGAAACCGAGAATTAACGAAATGACCACGCCCCACAGGAGGGATTGGAACACAACGGCAATTATGCTTTGCATAACATCGGTTGCTTCGTCTTTGTTGTCGGTGATGTACACAACGTATTTTACAGTATCTCCATGGCGAATCGGGTAAGCATAGTCCATTAACGTGCTGTGCACGTTTACTTTTTTGCCGACAGTGCCGTTCATGGCAGCCAACAGATTTTCGGTCTTGAGTACGGCGTCCTCGCCGCTATCCGTCGAACCGTCTAAGTAAGCACCGTTTTTGGAACTAAAAATATGATAGTTTCTGTTCTGCGTAATACCGAGTCTGCCGGCATCAGCATAGGCTTCTATAATTTCGGCGATGCGCGCCGGCGCATCACTGCCGCTTGCGGCGTCGGATAAGTCTTTTTCTACCATACTGTCTGCAAAAACCGCATCCATATCGTCCACAAAACGCTGTGCATAGAAGCCGCCGAGAGAGGAAACGGCAATGGTGCCGGTAATGATTATGACAGACAAAACGAGCAGAACAAACATTGCAATAATTTTCCATTGTAAGCTTTTAAACAATCTGTCACACCGACCTTTCTGTTCTGTATGAAAAAACGGGCGCAAAGGCGCCCGAAAGCCATTGACTTTTATTTAATATTGTCTTTGTTAAAGCAATACCCCACACCGCGCTTGGTTAATACAAAGTTTGGTATGCTTGGGTCATCTTCAATTTTTTCGCGCAGACGGCGGATGGTTACGTCGACAGTACGTACATCACCGTAGTATTCATAACCCCACACCTTTTCCAAGAGCATTTCGCGTGTAAACACCTTATCCGGCTGCAATGCCAGGAATTTTAAAAGTTCAAATTCGCGCAGCGTTAAATCGACAATTGCTTCATCGCGACGCACTTCATAGCGATCGAGATTTAAAACGATGCGACCGGCATTGATGGTGTTGGCATCGTCTGACGTTGCTTCTGTCGGTTCATTTACGCTGCGGCGTAAGTTTGCTTTTACACGTGCCATCAACTCACGCACGGAAAAAGGCTTGGTGATATAATCATCTGCACCCAGCTCCAGACCGAGCACCTTGTCTACTTCTTCATCACGTGCTGTCAGCATTAGAATCGGGGTAGTATATTTGTTTTCACGAATTTTGCGGCATACCTCAAAACCGTCCATTTTCGGTAGCATAACGTCGAGCAAAATCGCATCCGGCTTTTCAGAAAGAGCTAAATCAAGCGCAGTTTGTCCGTCGTGGGCAACCAAGGTTGTATAGCCTTCTTTTTCTAAATTAATTTTCAATATTTCTGCAATTGGAATTTCATCATCCACGATTAAAATGCGCTTATCCATGTTAACGCCTCCTGGTTGTCGACTGTGCGACATTCAATATATTTTCATTTTAACAAACTTATATAGAAGTTGCAAGAAAAATTACAATTTTTTTATTCTTTTTTTTGTTTTTTTGTTTTTTTGAAAGCCACCCAATCCCGAAAATGGCTGTAGCAAGCAGAAAAAACTTAGCTACAACCTAAAAGCACTGTTTGCGTGTCAATGCAAGCAATGAAAAATGGGTTTCGAATTCTGTCAAAATTAAATTTGATTTCTGTGCAGATTGCAGGTTTGTCGATGATGTGTTACAAAATCAATTAAAAATTTCACCAGCCTCAAGGAAAGCTTTGATGTAATCTATAGGAGCCTTCCAATTAAGTGGTCGCATAGAAAATTTATTGTAGTTATAGGTATGAACCTTTAATTGTTTTGCAAAATCATCAAATGAATAAAATTTATGTGTAGCATAAAAGTATTCATTATCTTTACGATGTGAGCGTTCAACCTTTCCATTATGTCTCGGCGTAAATGGTCGTATTAACTTGTGTTGTATGTGGTGCTTTTTTAGAGCTATTTCAAACAATGTAAGTTTCGGCTTGCCTACATTTAGCCGATTAGTAAATTTCAGTCCATTATCAGTTTGCACGCACTGTACAGGGAATTTAAATGCTTTTAGCCTATGTTCGAGAAATATTACTGATGAATATGTACTGTGTTCTTCAAATGCCTCGACATATCTGAAACGAGAGTATTCATCAATAGCTGTATATTGATAGAATTTACTACCTTTTGCATCTCCGACAATACATGCTCCCGGTACAAATGTTACATCAATTTGTTCTCTCATTTGACCTTGTCGACGCATAACGCGATAAAGCCCCGTTACAGCGCGAGAATATCCTCTTTGACGAAGCTTTGCCCAAAAGACAACTAAACCTACGTTTGCATTGCGTTTTCGCATATCGGTAATCAGGTTGAGTTCCTCAGGTGTTCTGATTTGGATGGTAATGTGGTTTGTGAGATTTATCGGCTAAAGATTGCAATGTTTTATTGTACCTCTTTCGCCAACGATAAACATATTGACGGGTTACTTTGTATCGAATTGCAGCTTTAGTACGCCGTTTTTAAAAGAATATTCAATTACCGCTTGCCTAAACTTCATAGTTTGTGTTATAGGTTTATATACGGAAACTCTCCTTGTGATAGTTTGGTGTGGTAACTTAACTATAACACATTTTGGAAAGTTTCCGTATTCTTTTTTACAAAATGTTGTGTCGTGTAACACATCTCTTGTAAACCTACAATATGCGGCAAGAATGGGTTGCGGTTACGATAACAGACAAACCGTGAACTTACAGTTCACGGTTTTTGTTGGCGGAAATGCAGAGATTTGAACTCCGGCGGCAGTTTGAGCCGACTTACTGCATTTCGAGCTGTTAGACAGTGTTTTTAGATAGAGAAAATAAGCGGAAGTTAAAGGAACTTAAAAAGCGATAAAAACCGCATAAAATAAAGGCTTTGAGGGCTTAAAAACCTTCAAAGCCTTTGCTGTTCTCGAAATTTTCGTATTGCCACTTTTAGATAGCTTTTTTGGGTTTTCGCTAGAAAAGTGCTAGAAAAATGTTAGATAAAATATATGAAACGATAAAACAGTTTTGCAGAATAACTTTACCTTAAAAACAAATAATAAATAAGGGAAAATTTACTTAAAACATTGACAGTTCCCTTAATATGTGATAATATTTAAGGGAAAGAAAGGAGGTTAAGGGCATGAGAATATTTAATTATTCGATAATCAAAGAACATAAATGGGATTCTGAAATTCTCGGTCTTGTTGCTGCAATATATAAAGAAGTCGGCAAACAAGACCTTTATCTTAAACGACGCCCTGAAGAGCTTGAAAAGCTTGTGGAAATTGCAAAGGTGCAAAGCACAGAGTCTTCCAATGCAATCGAAGGTATCGTTACAACAAATACCCGAATCAAACAGCTTGTAGAAGAAAAGACCTCTCCACGAAATCGTGATGAACAAGAAATTGCGGGATACAGAGATGCTCTTAATATTATCCATGAGAACTTTGATGCAATTCCAATTTCTAAAAACTATATCTTACAACTTCATAAAATAATGTACAGCCATATGAATAATCCAATGGCAGGCAAAACAAAGAGTGTGCAAAATTATATAAGCGCAACTTACCCCGACGGACATTCAGAAGTTCTGTTTACACCACTGGCACCTTATGAAACTGAAGAGGCGCTTGATAAAATCTGCGAAGAATATAATAAAGTTATCGGCAATCTTGAACTTGAACCATTGATTGCAATTCCCACATTCATTCACGATTTTCTCTGCATTCATCCTTTTAATGACGGTAACGGAAGAATGTCAAGACTGCTTACCACCTTGTTACTCTACAGAAGCGGATTTTATGTTGGTAAATACATCTCGCTTGAAGCTAAAATTGCAAAGAGCAAAGATTTATACTACGATTTCCTTAACAAATCTCAGGATGGATGGCATGAAGGCTTAGAGGATGCAACACCGTTTATAAAATATATCCTTGGTACTATCCTTGCTGCATATAAAGACTTTGAAGACAGATTTTCCATCGTAGAAGAAAAACTTCCTGCAATCGAAATGGTAAGAAAGGCATCACTGAATAAGGTGGGGCG
>JAZSQB010000037.1:0-2050 GCA_045537695.1 Clostridia bacterium
TACATATAATGTGTGGACAGATATTTATGTTTATGGCGAAAATGAAAGTGTTTTTACCAGAAAGACAACGGATATGTATGTGCTGTATGCGGAGCAGAATGCAGCCGAGCTTCCGTTGAAATTGCGTTTTGTTCGCTATGATAACACGGAGTATGTATTTGTAATACCAAATACGTTTACACCAATCTATGCATATGAAAAGGAAAAAACAATTAGCGGCACACGAACGTATTATATCAACGAAAGAGTTGACAAATACGGCAACAGAATTACACGAACAAATCGAAACACAACTATATACGGTGATTTTGTTGATACATTAGGCAGAACGATAAATCTTCGTGAAACCTATGTAAAAGTAAATGGTAGCGTTGTTTTAAAGTATACAGAAACGAAAGGAAACAACGATGTAGCTTTTGACCCGAATGATGCCTTTGACTTTGATGATATAGACACTCTGATTGCAGAGAATTGCTTAACCGGTAAAAAAGCGACTTATAACATGCGCTATTCAACCCTCGCATTTATCATGGGACAGAAGAACCAGTCGCACAATCCACATAGGATGACCTTACCTGTGCTGGGGTATATTATTGATAACGTTCAGTTGCCGACCGGTGGAAGCATATACTATGAGTATGATTCGATAGAAGGCGTGCGCCCAGAAACCAACCCGGATATCCGCGCTGAGCTTAATGTGCTGTCCGAGCGTGTAACAGGTAAATATCTACTGGAAAGTGAAGACGCAACTCCAACGCAGCGCCATAGCTTTGCCTTTGATCTGACAAACTCCGCTGCGCGCAAATTTACAACCACTTATCCGGATGCCCCCGGTGTTACACGTACACAAACCTTTGATAAATTCGGCAATGTCACTGAAGAGGTGCAGAAAAGCACTCAGCCGGAGAATGCATACTATATCCGTACACAAAATACATATTTAAACCGAAAGGACGGCAAACGTCTTTTAGGTACACAAACCGTTACAACAAAAACATCGGAAGCTTCAACCGGCGGCAATACCGTAACAACGGCATATGACTACACCGAGTGGAGATTGCCGACAACGGAAACCCGTGACGGCGAGGTTGTACGTTACCGAACATATTTCGGCGGATTTTCAGGAAAAGCAAATCTTCTTAAAGAGGATTTTACCCTGCAAAGCGATGGGAAATGGGTTGGCGTTATCAATGAAAGCAGCGATGACCTCAATATTACTAAAAGCACATATACCGTGCGTACCGGCACACCGGATGCTATAGCTGAAAGCTCCACCTTGGTAGAAACCTTCACCTATACGGATGAAGGCGACTTAAGCACACACACAAAAGGCGATACCATCACCACCTATACCTATGATTATGCAGATTATACCACGGATGAGGCATGGGAGAACAATTATATTACAACCTCTATCAGCGGTGTAACCGGCTTAACGGATGAAACCGGCGCAGTCAAGATCACAACCTCCACCTTGTCAACCCAAACCGGTATCGACCGCTACGGCAGAACCGTAAGCCAAAGAGATGCACGCGGCAATACAACCGCAATTGCATATGACTATAACGCAACGGCAAATACATACACAAATACAGTAACCTATGCAGACAATGCAACAGAAACAACCGTAATGGATTTTGCTGCAAATTCTGTTACCGCTACCGATGCCGACGGCGTAAAGGTGAAAACCGTGTTTAATGCGCTTGGTCAGGAAAGTGCATTGTATCAGTACACAAACGGTGCTTGGGTAAAAGCGTATGATGTTACATATGATAATATGGGCAGAGTAGCGGCAAAAATTGTGTATGCCGATGGCACGAATGAAACCTCGCGCGTAACCTATACCTATTACGCGGACGGACAAATTGCCTCTGAAATTGTAACACAGGGCGCAACCGTGCTTTCGAAAAAGGAATACGCCTACACCCCGTATGCAGGCAATAACCGCACAGCCGCATCCGTAAAAACATATGCAAATGCTAGCGACTACCTTGCCCTTTCTCGCTATACGGACAAGTACGGCTATGCCGTTGAGGATGTGCTCAGTGAC
>JAZSQB010000044.1:0-2320 GCA_045537695.1 Clostridia bacterium
TCCATGACTTGGCGCTTTGTGCCTCTGATGCGGCGTTCGAGTAGTCGTTGCCGCTGCGAAAGCTCGTAGGCTTTCTGGTTTTCCTCGCTGTCAAATTGTTCAAACGGATTATGCTTGCCGTCGCCGGGACCGTAGGAATGCCGGCAGTTTGCGCCGTTTATGCCCTGCACATCGCCTTGACCGCAGACCTCAAAGGGCGGGAACCGCTTATCTCTGCCCGACCGGCTGTAAAACTTACCCTGCCACCATGCGTGATCTGTGTAATCTTTAGCACCTGTGACACGCGCACCCAAATGAGAGGAAACAAGAACAATATCCCAATCCACTTCATCCATTCGAGCGTTTGTGATTTCTGCAGTCGCTTGTGAAACGCCAGTTCTGACGCATCGTAGCGTTGCCGTTTCAATGGTGTCTGTGTGTCCAGAGGGATAAGCCACCGTCACACCATCCTCGACGATTTTGCTGATAGCATCACGAAACGCCTCGGTATACGAAACAGCACCAGAAGAAACGAGGTTATACGCCTTATCACACTCTGAAATGAAAAGCTGCTGTGAAGCCTCGGCGATTGTGCCGGTCAAGTTTTTCCATGTGCTGACGGTTTTCTCGTAGTTCCGCTGCATCAACCGTATCATGTACGGAGATTTTTTGAGCGGCGTTGGCGATAATCCAGCGGAGGTATAAACCGCATCGTCCCACTCAAGTGAACGGACACCGGCATCCTCAAAAGCAGCCTTGATTTCATCCAGCATATATGGTGTTGCTTTTGCGATTTCAGCTTGTATATCCTCCATCAGAAAACCCGCCTCTTGCAATGTTTCAAGCTGCCATTTATCAACAGCCGTCAAAACATATTCGTCGCCTCGCTCATAACGAATGAGAATGCGCTCGATGATTTTGGCGATTATTCGGGCGTGAAGATCGCTCGAAAGTTCTTCCGCTCCGTCAGCCAGATTTTGTATGTATTCTGGGGTTAGCATTCATCATTCTTCCTCCCCAAACAATGTCGGTGTCTGCTGTGTTTCTCCGGCAACCTCTTTGGCTTCGTCCTCGGTCATGCCCTCGAATTTCACCAGATAACGCCAAAAGGCGATACGCCCGGCGGTTACATAGCCGAGCCACCTTGCCCGATCTTCATCCAGATTGTATGTGATATCGCCGAAGTCATAATTGACCTCATAAACGCCGACAGGCGCAAAGTTATACAGATCAGCGTATTTATCCAGAGCGTAAATGAGACCATCAAGACAAGATTCGAGTTTGTCTCGAACATCCTTGATAAGCTGAATGGTGCGCTGCTGGTCGGCTTCAATTTGGGTCGCGGTTGCTATGCCGTGCTGCTCGTTGAACACGAAATATCCATTGCTGAAGCCGCATTTGTAGCCTATCTGAGACAGCAAAGCGTTTATGCCGCTCAAACGCGTGTCAGTATTAAGCGTCGGATTTATCTCATGGTAAATATCATCGTTTGCGCCTGCACCTTGCACGGCCTTGATGTAGTCCGGCAGACCGGCACTCTCAACGGGATTAATTCTGGGGTTGATTTTCACGCCAGAGGGTGTAAGTCTGTCAGAATCCAGCAGCACAATACGCTTGCTGTCCCACACTTCCTTGACAAAGCGGCTGTACGCCACATCAAGGTCACGCAGTTCTTTGACAGCTCCGGCGAATACCGGCAGACCATAAACCGAATGAGGGTCAATGTTATTAGCCTCAGGCATCCGAAGAACGCCGAACAGCATACCGTCGACATTCTCGATGGCTTCATCCGCAGAAAGCGCCGACCACGGTGTCAGTTCAATGGCTATCGGCTTGCCCTTGCCGTTCTCCGTGTCGGAAATAAAGCACCGATTTGTGATAGCATAATCGCCGTTTTCTTCAAATCGGTGCCATTCAAGGCGGGTGTACCATTTCTTCGCGTTGGCATCATGTGCCACATCGTAGAACACCGCGCCTCTGATTTCGCCGTTCTCAACCGCAGTGACCTCAAAGTTTTCCGGCAGCACATAGTCAATGCCGTTATCGGTCGGCTTGAGGATTATTGTGCCGCCTGCAGCTGCATATTCAACCCACGGACGCAGATTGAAATAAGCTTTGTTTATCTGCTCCTGTAGCCATTCGCCGCGCGGAGAGCCGCCAATGGTGACTTTTGCGCCGAGTGTGGTCAATCGAGCAATCTCAGAGCATACAGATTTCGCAAAATTGACCGTGTCAACATGATTGTCGGCATCCACCCAACTCGGGCGACCTTGATAAATGTTCCAGCAGTCATTAACAAAAGAGCCGACCTCGGGAGAGGAAACAACATCGATATCAAATT
>JAZSQB010000070.1:0-29064 GCA_045537695.1 Clostridia bacterium
TAATAGGTGTGTCCGTTTTCCAGCGAGGTAATACCCGCATCACGGATATGCGCCGGCGTAACAAAGTCCGGCTCACCGACACCTAACGAAATCACATCCTCTAATTCATTTGCAATATCAAAATATTTTCTGATGCCCGACGGGCGAATGTTTTTGACAACCGGCGAAATCAGTGCCTCAACGTCAAAAGGGCTCATAATGTAATCATCCTTCTCTCATCGCCGCTGTCCTGCTGAAACACTACACCGGCGTCTTTGTATTTTTTGAGCACAAAATGCGTTGCTGTGCTCTGTACAGAGTCCATCGGTGCAAGCTTTTCGGAAACAAATAAAGCAACCTCTTTTAAGGTCTTACCTTCAATCATTACGCACAAGTCAAAACCGCCGCTCATCAGATAAACGCTCTGTACCACATCATACTGGTAAATACGCTTGGCAATCTTGTCAAAGCCCTCGCCCATCTGCGGCGTCACCTTAACCTCAATTAAGGCAATGACAGACTCCTTCATCGTCTTTTCCCAGTTGATCATCGTTGTGTAGCCTACAATGGTTTTGTCCTTTTCAAAGGACTTTATGGCGGCGGCGACCGCCTCCGGCGATTCATCCATCATCACAGCAATCTGCTCTGCGGTCAGCTTACTGTTCTTTTCCAATAATTCCAAAATTTTTTCCATAAAACTACCTTCTTTCTCCCTTAAACAGGGAAATCTTTTTTATTATACACGATTTACCGAAAAAAATCAAGCATTTTGCTTTTTCATTGTCAGCGCAATTCTTTTGCGCTCCACATCAACGGAAAGCACATACACCGTCACCACATCGCCGACCTTGAGCACCTCGGACGGATGCTTGATATACCGGTCGGTAATCTGCGAAATATGCACAAGTCCGTCCTGATGCACGCCAATGTCGACAAAAACACCAAAATCAATGACATTGCGCACGGTGCCCTTCATTTCCATACCCGGCTTTAAATCGTTCATATCCATGACATCGCTTCGAAGCATCGGTGCCGGCAAATCATCGCGCAAGTCGCGCCCCGGCTTTACAAGCTCCGCCGCAATATCACGTAGGGTCGGCACGCCGATACCCAAAAGCGAGGCAACCTTTACTTCCCCTTCTGTCTTAATTTGCGCTTCCAGCACAGTAAGCTTGCCCGCAAGCGCATCCTTTGCGCTGTAGCCGAAGTGCTTCAACAGAGCCTCAGCCGCCGGATAGCTTTCCGGATGCACCGCCGTGTTATCCAAAATATTTTTCGCACCCGGGATACGCAAAAAGCCTGCACATTGCTCGTATGCCTTCGGACCGAGCTTTGCTACTTTTTTCAGCTGCGTTCTCGCCGTAAATTCACCGATTTCTTCTCGGTATGCCACAATATTTTTCGCCGTAGCCGCTGAAAGACCGGATACATACGATAAAAGTGACGGTGATGCCGTATTTACATCGACACCGACGGAGTTTACACTCGCCTCAACCACACCGCCGAGCGCACTATCCAGCTCTTTAGGCGGCATATCGTGCTGATACTGCCCAACACCGATGGATTTTGGGTCAATTTTCACCAATTCCGCAAGCGGATCCTGCAAACGGCGCGCAATCGAAACAGCACTGCGCACAGCCACATCGTGGTCAGGAAATTCCTGTGCACCAAGCTTAGACGCAGAATACACCGAAGCGCCCGCCTCGTTAACAACCATATACTGTACTTTTTTGTCTATTTCGCCAATCAGCTCGACAACAAAAATTTCAGACTCTTTCGATGCCGTTCCGTTGCCGATAGAAATCACATCCACATCGTATTTTTGGATGAGTGCCTTTAATTTTGCCTTGGCTTCCTCAATCTTATTCTGCGGCGGTGTCGGATAGACCACCGTCCAGTCGAGCAGCTTGCCCGTCTTGTCCACAACAGCAATTTTACAACCCGTGCGGTACGCCGGATCAAGGCCGAGCACAGTCTTTCCCTTAATCGGCGGTTGCATCAAAAGCGCCTTTAAATTCAAACCGAATACGGAAATTGCGCCTGCAGCAGCTTTCTCCGTCAATTCTGCGCGCAGTTCGCGTTCGAGCGACGGGAAAATCAGACGCTTATACGCATCCTCTGCCGCTTCGCGCATCAGTGTCTGCGCCTCACCCGTACCACGGATAAACTGCGCTTCCATTTTGGCGATGCAAGCGGTTTCATCCACCTCAATGCCGACCTTTAAAACATCCTCTTTTTCACCGCGGTTGACCGCCAAAATGCGGTGCCCCGGAATTTTGCCGACCGGCTCGCGGTAATCATAATACATCGCATATACGCCGTTTTCCTCGCTCTCCGAGGAGGAAACCAGAAACGCCGTTTTCTGCAATAGACGGCGCAAAGTGTCGCGGCACGACGCATCGTCACTCATACGCTCGCAGACAATGTCCTTCGCACCGTCGATGGCATCCTGCACGGAATACACTTCTTTTTCTGCATCAACAAGCTGCGCTGCCAGAGCGGAAATATCTGCGCCGTCCTGCGCCCAGATGGCATCGGCAAGCGGCTCTAAGCCCTTCTCCTTTGCAACCGTTGCGCGCGTGCGGCGGTGCGGCTTGTACGGGCGATATATATCCTCTAACCGCGCCAGCGTCTCCGCCTCGGCAATCTGCGCCATCAATTCGTCCGTCATCTTCTCCTGCTCGGTAATGGAAGCTATAATTTCTTCCTTACGCTTTTCTAAGTTGCGCAGATACGCAAGGCGCTCGGAAAGCTCGCGCAGTTTCTGGTCATCGCACGCGCCCGTCATTTCCTTACGGTATCGCGCAATAAACGGAATCGTGTTGCCGCCGTCAATCAATTCAATGATGTTGGCAACGTACGTTTCCTTCATTTCAAATTCCTTGGCAATGATTTTTTTCATATCCATCTGTATCTTCTCCTTAATCTGCATCTTCTTCTAAAGCCTCAATATAAAAGCTGACCGGACGGAAGCCGTCATTGCACGAAAGCATTGCCGATTTCTTGTTTTGCATCCACCCATCGTAAAAATTTTCGCCGCCGTGCGAAAGCGCCAGCACAAACGGTGACATCGTTTCCCACGCGCTGTCGCACAAGCCGTCCGGCTTTTGCCAGCCGTTCGCAATAAAAACCTGCCCTTCCTTCAAATCGCAGGCATGCTCTATCGGATTTTCATATTGCTCTATCAAATCATCATACCGCGCCATACGCATCACGGTAATTCTGCATTTTTTCATCGGTTACATCCTTTCTGTAGGTATAACAACCCTCCCGTCACACTGTGTGAGCCACCCTCCTTTACACAAGGAGGGCTTTCGAGGGAGAGCCACGGCATTAACAAAACACATAGCGGTTCGGCGGAAACCGCCGAACCCTACGGTTAGCTCTATTTTACCACAACTTCTACTCGCTTTCAACCCATACCACCCCGTGTTGAAATAATTTCGCGGGAGACTAGGCGCAAAGACAGACACAGTACGCGGGTTCGGCTCTGTCTTTGGAATGACGTATCACACAAAATCAGCCAACACAGACCAAAACAAAAGGAGCCTGTATGTCTCTACAGGACTCCTTTTGTATGAGCGTGTTTGCCCTGTCTTAATGTAGGGAAGACAACAGGGACTTTATTTGCTACGGGCAAAGCCCGTTATAGCTAAGGTGAATGGTATGTTAGAATCGTCTCGCTCAGCAAAGCAGATGCTTAAATGCTCGGTTGTCAGTAGCTTATTTTACCATGCTTACGTAAATGACAGCCTTAACTGCTTCTCTTCTGCGCTACAGTATTATTATTATAGTCGCTTTTTGCACTTTTGTATTTGCATTTTTAGTTTGTCTATTTGCACTTTCAGACATTTTTATTGCACTTTTTTAAGTATCATTTGCATTTTTCGCCAGGGTGTGTTAAAATGAAAAAAATGAAGGGAGTGAAGACGAGCATGGAGTACTCCAGAACCCGCATCAAAGAGGAATTTAAAATTGATTCCTTGATTACGCTACACTACTTTGAATATACTCG
Source organism: Clostridia bacterium (assembly GCA_045537695.1). Classification (GTDB taxonomy): domain Bacteria; phylum Bacillota; class Clostridia; order UBA1381; family UMGS1253; genus RGIG2041. The sequence continues at coordinate 3,995 of JAZSQB010000070.1, forward strand.
TTATTTTAGGTCCGGAGGCGAATGCCACGATTTTTGGGAATTCGTATACGTCGACAAGGGCAGCGTGGAGGTTTTAACCAATGAAGGAAATTATCCGCTCTATCAGGGGCAGATTGCCTTTCACTACCCCAACCAATGGCACTCCATTTGCACTACAGACAACGCCAATACCAATGTAATTATTCTCTCCTTTGACTGTCGTTCCAAGGATATGCGCTTTTTTCGCAACCGCACGCTGGATACCACAAACCACATCCGGCTACTTTTGTCGAAGGTAATCGAAGAGGCAAAGAATGTTTACGAGTCGCCGCTCGGTGACCCCTATGTGACAAAACTCATTCGCAAGCCAGAGCCGCTCTTCGGTGCCGAGCAGCTGATTAAAACCAACCTGACAGAAATTTTAATTTCCCTGATGCGTAACACGCTTAGTACGCCGTCACCTGCAAGCATTGCGAGCTTAAATCTAAAAAGACAACCAAAGGCGGTACAGGAGCTTATCGCTTATTTAGAAGAAAATGTGCACCAAAAGCTACGTTTTGATGAAATTACGGCGCATATTTCGATGAGCAAAACGGCGCTTAAGGAATTGTTTCGCCGCGAAACCGGTATGAGCGTGATGCAGTATTTTTCGCAGTTGAAAACAGAGCGTGCGAAGATGCTGATTCGAGACAACTATTTTAATATTACGCAAATTGCCTCAATGCTCGGCTTTGACAGCATTCACTATTTTTCGCGTTGGTTTAAAAAACAGACGGGAATGTCACCGCTCGAATATGCGCGCTCCGTCAAAGCAATTTTGGAATGGAAAGTATGATAAAAAGATGATACAATCTATAAAAACACCCGTTAGTGCTGCACAAGTCAAAGCGTTAGCAGCCGCAAGCGGCATCAGTGATACCGGCATCTGTTCTGCTAAAGCAGATACAACTCTTTTAGCGCGTCTGGAGGCTGTAAAAACGCCATTTGTTCCCGCTGCCGACAAACGCATTGCACCGGCGGATTATCTGCCGGATGCCAAAAGTGTGATTGTCTGTGCGTTTCACTATGCAAATCCAAAGCCGGAAAAAACAAACCTTTCCTGCTATGCGTGGGGCAAAGATTACCACGACGTAGTCAAAGCCTATCTTACAAAGCTTTTAGAACAGCTGAAGACGATAAATCCGGCAACCGTGGGCTATATTTTTACAGATGATGCGCCACTTTGCAACAAAGCCCTCGCCTACCGGGCCGGACTTGGCTTTTTCGGCAGAAACAGCCTGCTCATTCATCCGGTTTTCGGCAGTTACTTTTTTATCGGTGGCATTGTGACAAATCTTTCATTGGAAACAGATACGCCGCATACCGGCAGCTGCGGCAATTGCCGCGCCTGCGCGCAGGTCTGCCCCGCCGGTCTTTGTATCGACGGTTGGACGGACGGTTACAAGTGCATTTCCTATCTACAACAAAAAAAGGGTGACTTAACGGATACCGAAGCAGATTTAATTCGAAAATCCGGCTCCGTCTGGGGCTGCGATTTGTGCCAAAGCATCTGCCCACACAACCAAAAGCAGACGCAGACAGCAATCCCCGAATTTGCCGCACCGGATGCATTTCTGCCACCGGCACTGACGGAAGAAAGCTTTAATAAAAATTATAGGGATCGCGCCTTTTTTTGGCGTGGTTATTCGACGCTGCAACGCAATTTGAGGCTGTTTGAAAAATCTTGATGCTTGTGCAACTATCGTACGATAAAAACAAATACAGAAAACAGGATGGGTGCATTTTGAAAAAGAAAAATATTATATTTCTACTAACCGCAATTGTGCTATTGACGCTGCAGATTTTTCCTGCGCTGGCAACAAAAATTTCTTATGAGCAAAAGCACCGCGGCTATGTCACTGCCATCGAAATCACCGAGGCGCTTGCGCCGTTTGAGCGCGCACAGGCACGCAAGGTGGTTGCTGCATACAAAAAAAGCGGCGTCAACACCGCCATTGTGCACGAATCCGCCGGCGGCGACTTTGACGCACCACTACTTGCACTCGCGAAGGAAGCAGGCATGCAGACCGCCGTTGCCGTTTACAGCGGCGATGAAAAAAGTCCTGCCTACACCAGAAATCTGCGCAATACCATTGAAGACTGTGGTGTGCAATATCTTTTATTAAAAGAAAGCAAAGAAGCACAAACACACGAAGCGCCGCTGCTGCAACTGATTACGAATTACAACTTAACCCTGGTGCTCCAGGAAAATGAAAATCAGCTTTCCAATGCAACGCCGCCCGGCTTTTACAAGTATATGGCGGCTGCTAACGGCAGGGTAATGCGCGCCTATGAAACGCCGTACACGGCAGAAAACAAGCTGTTTCCCAAAGCGTATGTCCCCAACGCACTTTATCACAAGATGCGCAATTCTGCGCTCGACCGCAATACGGAATTTCTCGTAATTCATCCATGGACAGACGCAGGCGCCACACCGGAAGAAAACGCAAAGGCAACACAAGAAGCCATTACCAAATTCTCAGCATTTATGCAAAAGCGCGGTTATACGGAAGGCTTTGCCGGCACCCTTGCAGGTTATTATACAAACCTGTCCGGTATCCGCGCAGCCGCAGCCGCACTGAGTATGCTAATGCTCTTGTTTATGCTGCGTGTACTATTTAAATCCCTTCCGGCTTATGCCGACTGGATTTTGTACGGATTTGCCGCACTGCTTTACGGTCTCACCTACGTCCTGCCGCAATGGGTTACAGATGTCTACCCAACCTTATTTGCCCCGCTCGGTGCATGCTTTAGCCTGACCGTCGTCTATGTTTGCGCACAAAAGCTGAAAGCGCATCTGCCCGACGTAGCATACATCCCATGTTTGCTTCTGATGGCACTTGCAGCGCTGCTTCTATGCTGCGCAGTACTCTCTGCGATGCTGAGCGGTATGTATTACTATTTGAATATTTCGATTTTCCGCGGTGTGGTGCTGACACTGCTTTTACCGCTGTTATACGCAGCGCTGCTGCTCTATTGCACATCGCAAAACTGCACCTTCTGCCCAAGCGCACTGAAATCGCGCCTGCGCGATATATTTAAAGAAGCAAAAGCAAAACACTATGGCTTTGCAATCATCGTACTGCTTTTGACTGCAGTTTACCTGCTGCGCAGCGGCAACACACCGATTTTTCCAGCAGAAGTGAAGCTTCGAAACCTGGTGAGCTCCCTTTCGCTGGTGCGTCCGCGCACCAAGGAGTTCTTGATTGGTTGGCCGGCGCTGGCACTGCTGCTCTACGTATATAAATATCGCCCGGAAAGCAAAAAGAAAGGATGGCTGATGCTGCTTGCCTCTGTCCTGTTTTCCTCGGTGATGAACACCTTCTGCCACGTATTTGCGGACACGACGGTTTCCCTTTTGCGCACGGTAAACGGACTTGCTTTCTCCATACCGTTTATCCTGTTGCTCTTTGCGGAAAAGTATGTTAAAAATGCAATTTTTCGCGACAAAGTGTAACTTAACGGCATTTTGTTATATGCAAGCGAAATATGTGGATGCAGTACGCGACACATCGTGGCTATGCACAAAGGAAATCACATTCGCTCAATGCAACATACTATACAAAGTAGCCTTCTATTTCTAATATGAATTTTTGTTTTATCCATTCTCTTGCGAAAATCCATAAAAATACCTCGTTTATATTCTGCTGATATGCTAATATAAACGAGGTACATTTTTTATATAAAATAATGAAAAAATCAATAATCCTTCAGTTTCTTAATATATCGGAAGGTCGCCTTTTCTCCGTGTTCCTTCAGCATCACAAGCAGCGTTTCAATCAAGTCATAGGTTTCCGGGTGCATACCGTCTGCAAAGTTTTCTTTTTTGAAATACGCATAAGGGTATTCGTCCGTGTACTTCTTACCCTGATAGATTTTGCTTGCTGCCACACGGTCACAAAACATTTCCTTGACATAGCGCAGCGGCATTTTCACCGCTCTGTATTCTTTACCATCCACATCCAAGTCTCGCCAATATTCAAAATGGTGCTTGTTTCTGCCCTTGTGGTGCATCCACGCCTCGGAATAGCCGTATGTTTTACGTTCGTCCACAATTGGCGAACGTGTGCCTTGATAAAAGCGCGCACCCGCCCAAAACTCTGTCGGCGTATATTTCGATAAATCGTGGCAAAGTCCCTGCCGGAAGATGCCCGCCTTAAAGCAGTGTTCGATGACCTTATGGCGATGCTTTGTAATTGTATAAAAATGCCCGAAAGGTTTCATAGCTATCCCTCTTTTCCTATAATCTATTATAGGATAAAAAGGGAAGTTTGTAAAGAAGGAATGTGTCTTTTAAAGTGGTCTGCAAACGGTCCCTTGTGCAAAGGCCGCCGGCAAACAAGCGTTTGTCTGCAGGATGGTTATGCTCTTTCAAACCATTTCTCTTGCTATGACCTGCCGGACAGGCCTGCGTTTGATTGCAAACATATAAAAAGAAAGGGGGAGCTTCTATTCTCCCCCTTCAAACCCCTTATAACGGCTCAATGTCTTCTTTGCGACCGCGACCGGCCATATTGGATTGTCCGATAATCAAAACAGAATGTATCACCGTATTTTACGCCTCAAACAATTTATTGATTTGTGTAATGGCTTCTCTTGTATAAAGGTCGCCGCCCTCGTGACCGACATTACCACTGGAAATATAGGCGCTGTAGTGCCCTGCCTTTTCCGCCTTTTCTGTCGGCAGATAGCCGCCCACACCGCAGCACAGCTGCACAATAAAGGTCTGCTCCGCGTAGCTTCTTGCCTTGATGCGGTTGCCGTAATCCAAAAACAGCTCAAACGGATTGGTCGTAAAGGCAACATTGCCAAAGCGAACCACGTGATATTCTATCGGATATACCTCCGTTGTCTGCTGGGCGCGGAAGCGCTTAATTAAGCCGGCATGCACATGCATGCGTGCATTATCCTCAAAGTTAAAGGCTTCTTTGTCCTTGTTTTTCTCAACATAATATTTAAGCTCGCGTACCGCATGCTCATATTCCGCCATCGTCGCCTTGCGAAGCGGCAAATCCAGATCGATTACCTTATGTACAAATACGGCATCATCCTGCAAACCCTCAATTTCCTCGTATACAGAAATGATTTCATTTGCAATGCGCTTGCCCGCCTTGTTACAGCCGGAAATATCGTACATAGACGGGTCCGCCTTACGCTTAAGCAAATTCGGGCGCTTTACATTCGGGTCGTCAATCGGGGTTTCCGGGTCTACCCAGCGCACCAGGTCTCTCGGGCACTGGTCACCACCGGCACCGCAAAGGCCCAAAAGGAATACATCCTTGCCAAGCTTTTCGCGGATAAGCGCCTTTGCTCTGCCCCAGTAATCGGCAGAAATAAAGCTTCTCTGCTCTAAAATCTGCGCCGGACATGCAATATTTGCCACAACGCCCGTCAGCTTTTTATTTTTATCAAAGGTATAAATCAATTCAATACCGGAATCGTTGCCACCCTCAAGCGCTGTAAAGTTTGCCGTATTGGTATCGCCCCACATCTGCGCGCTGCCGTCATCATAGCACACGCGGCGGCACATGCCGACTGCCGCTCTGCCGAATTCGTTTTTAAACAGAGCGTCTGCGCGGTTTTCCCACGCGCGCTTTGCCGCAAGCGCAACCTTATCCGTCGCAAGCTCCAATGCCTCCTCCGGAGAAAGCACACTGTCATCCGCTGTAACCTTCTTGGTATACATTTTATCTGCCGGCAAAAACTCCTCTAAAATTTTGACCGTTGCAGAAATAGAGCTGCCGCTTTTTCCCTGCTCACGCACTCTGTCCGCCATTCTGAGCGAGGTATGCGTATGCGTAGCTGCAACGATCAGCTTGCGCACATCAAAGCCCGGCAAAATTGCCGCCAGCTTTTCACGGGCAAGCGCAAGCGCCGGAGCGCCAAAGCTGATCAAATCCGCAGACGCCACAATCATTTCGTCGCCGTTTGCCTCTACCGCCATTGCAGTTACGGTAATTTCCGACTCTACATATTCCGAAATTCTTTCAAAAAACTGACCTGCAAGATCTGCTTTTTTCTCGGGTACAAGGCTTTCTTCCGCCCAACCAATTTTCAAACTCATATTATTTTCCTCCTTCGCTGTGAATAAACAGCGTCCATTTTTTATAAAGGCATATTGCAATTACAATAATCACTACACTTCCGATGCCCCACGTTAAAACCACCGCGCTCCACGGCAGGTGCTCTGCCATTGCCGGAAAAACATACGTTGCAATCACGTTGCCGAATGCCGCAGAGCCGTTTAAAATACCGGAAATGGTGCCGCCTCGTCCGTAGCCGCTAAAGCGCGCCGCGGAGTACGAATTGGAAAACGGGGCCATCGCCTGAATGAAAATGATTGCGCCGGAAAGCAGTGCTAAAATTATCCAATAATTCCATATGCCCACCGTGCACGCCATAAACAAAAACGGCAATGTAACAAAGATAAAAATGCAGATCGCCTGCATCTCATTGGCGGTAACCTTCTTTCGAAAACCTCCCGCCAAAAACATTCCCAATACGGAAAACAAAATTAAAAATACGCTTAAACGATTTGCAACCGCCGCCGATAAATCTCCATACGATTCCATCAGCATAGTAGGTACGCTGGTTTTCAGTCCCGTGCTAATCGCCGTCGAAATCAAACTGATCACAACAACCCATAATATGCCCGATTTACGCATCAGCGTCTTCATATCCGTAGGGTCTTTTGCACGCACTTCCGTTTTCTGCTCAGGCTCAACTTCAACCATATACTTTTCAAGCGTCTTATATACAACTACCCACAAAATCAGAAAAACACCCAGCGAAACTGCGGAAATCTGGAAATTGTCCATCCAATTCGGCACAAAAGAAGCAACCAACAAGCTGATTGCCTGTCCGGCACTGTTCGATAAAAGCACCCAGAAAATTGCCGTTTGGCGAAAGGCGGGAGCAATCTGCGTGGTCGTAATTTTAAATATGCCCGGCCACAGCCCAAACTGTAATGCCGCATTGATGCACCACACCACCATAACAACGCCGTAGCTTTGGTTAAAATAAATCACCGTGTTGGATACAATACCGCTCAAAATGCCGATCAATACAAGCTTAAACGGAGAATACTTATCCGCCGCAAAACCGCCGATGACTTGAAACGTACCGTATACCAACCAAAACACCGCGCTGATGAGGCCGGTTTGTAACTTGGTCATCGCGCCGACCTCTACAATGGATGCCATAGCTGCCGAAAACATATTTTTTGTCATATACACCACTGCGTGTGCCACAAAAAGCAGCAAAAACAGTACAATGCTCAGCTTTATACTCGAAAGTTGTTTTTGCTTCATTTCAAAATACGCCTCACTCAAATAATTTCAATGCCCAAAATATCACAGAGGTTTTCAATCAGTTCTGTGTTATCACCGTAGGAAATAACGTAGTGCTGGCACATTACGTTCTGTGCAAAATCTTCTACATCCTCTAAAAGGATTTCCAGACCCGGCAGCTGCGGTGCAGGCTGTGTCCAGCCGGCTTCCTCCCACTTTCTCGGTGCGATACCTTCACCGGTTACCATATGCATATAATATCTACCGTCATCGTAAGTTAAACGGCACATCGTTAACTTGCCCGGCTTTACCTTGCTGACATTTAAGATACCCTCGCTGAGTTCGCCGAATGCCGCCGGCATTACGGTTACATTGCCGTCTACCACTTCTGCCGGTACATAGTCCGGTACACCTGCAAGCACACGGTCAGTAAAGAATTCATAAAACTCTAAATAGAACGCGCACTGCCCGGTCAGGTATTTTACCATCAGCTGTGTGATGTTACCGAGACCGTCATTTTCCGGCACGGTGCAAAGACCTTCTTCATCTGCCAAAAGCATAAAAATCGGTGCTGGTGGGAAGCCTAAAAGCTTCTTCATACCGTCTACGTCCTTTAAGGAAATCGCTTCATAGCCGCGCTCGTCGCAAATGCTCTTCGCCGCAAGGTAGTAACCTGCCGCCTTCTTCATACTCTCCGGATTTGCCGGCTTTACAAAGCTCCACTTGGACATACAGTTGTCGATAACCGCCTGCTTTTCTGCGTCCGTAATCTTCTGATAACGCTGCTCAAGCTCAAGCATTTCAAAGGTCTCGATTTCCGGACCGATTTCGCGCTTTAAGGACGGACCGTCCACCTGTGTACCGTAAAGGTTCATATCGCGATAACCCGCCATACCGCTACGCGCATGGCGAAGCTTTGCAGCGGCCTCTGCTGCTTTTATATAGTTGTATACCGCCTGTGTTTTAGACGGAAGGCCAATAATATCGTAAACATACTTAAATGTGTAGCCTAAATCATAGAACGTCTTGCGAATCGCCGTTGTACCTGCCTGGTCCGCCGTTGTTACGATTCTGCCATCTTCCATCCAGCCGCAAAGTCCCCATAGCACCATCGGTATGTGACGGAAGTGCTCCGTTACCTTGACAACGGCGTGTGTTGGAATCCAGCCGGCAATGCAGACCACCAAAGCGTCAAATTCCTGCCCCTTCAGCGCATCTACTGCCTTTTTGATGTCCTTTTCTTCATAATCGTCCGTAATCGGATAAACCGATACCAAATCCAAGCCTAAATTCTTTAAATCTTCATTTGCTTTTTTACACTTATTGACAATAATATCAATCGGTGTATTGACCTCACCAAAACCTAAAAATGCTACCCTTCCCATCATTATTTCTTCCTTTCCACATTTAATAATTTATCATAATATTCAAAATTATCATACGCTGCGCTGTAATCCTCACCCGTCGGTGTATAGACCTTATCGGTTTTAATTTGCTTACAAGCGGCCTTCACCGAGGCAAAACATCCGCTGCCGACACCGGCGAGAATCGCTGCACCCAGGCACGCCGTTTCTTTGTTCTTCAGCGTTACCAGTGTTTTGCCGGTCAAATTCGCCTTCATCGTGCACCAAAGCGGAGAAAGTGCGCCGCCGCCCATCGCGCGGATTTCATTTACCGGCACCCTAAGATAATCCAAATTGCTCTTTAAAACACAGGACACCGATTCCATAATACTGCGAACGAAATGTGCACTGGTATGCTCCGGCGCAAGTCCGGTAAAGCTACCGCGCGCATCCGGATTGTACTTCGGCATCGTCGAGCCGCAAAGGTACGGCAGGAAGGTCACGCCATCGCTGCCGACCGGCACCTTTTCTGCCATTTTGTCCAACTCTGCAAAGCTCTTTTCTGCTAAAAACGCATTCTTAAACCATTTCAGTGCCATACCCGCCGTCGGGCTCCACGAAAGGAGACAATACCCGTCGTCGTAGTTGTAATGGCACGGCACAATGCTCGCCGGGTCATACACTGGTACGCTGTCGGTCGGCATAAAGATTGCCATAGTTGTACCGGTCATCTCGCTGACAATGCCCTTTTCCACAACACCGGCGCCAATGGCACCTGCTACCTGGTCCATCGCCGCGGTGCATACGCGAATGCCTTCATATTCGCCAACTGCTTTGCCGCTCTGCAGCAAGGTTGGCAGCATCGATGCATCCACGCCGATAAAATCAAGCATTTCATCCCACCAAGCGCCGCTGTGTATGTCAAAATACAAGCTCGACGACTGCAGGGTTTTTTCGGTGACAAATGCACCGGTCAATTTATAGAGAATATAATCCTCCAACAGGAAAATCTTCTTTGTCTTTGCCCAGATTTCCGGCTCGTGCTTTTGCACCCACATCAGCTTGCACGCCGGCCAGGTTGCCGTGATTTCCGGCTGTCCGGTCACGTTATAGACCTTTTCTCTGCCGAAATGCGCCTCCACCTGCGCCGCCTCTTCGGTTGCGCGGTTATCGAGCCACACAATGGCATCACGCACGGGGTTGCCGTCTTCGTCCGTTAAAATCAGCGTTTCGCACTGCGTGTCAATCGCCAGGGCATCCACCGCATGCTCTGCACGGATTTCGCCGAGCACCTTTTTAAAAATTTCCCAGTAGTGCTCCGCATCAAACTCTACAATGTCCCCTTTTGTTTTTAAGGTATAATCCTCGCTCACACAGGCAAGCTGTGTCAGCTTTTCATCAAACAGCGCCCCCTTCACCGAAGTCGTGCCGTAATCCACACCAAGTAAATGCATACAATCTCTCCTTACCAATTACATTCAATCAAGCCGTCGTCGCGCAAAGTCATCTTTGTGCCGTACGGCGCGCTCATCTCTTTGATATATTCATAAATCTCAGTGCCGATATATTTGCGCGGCAAGCCGTTTTCCGACTTATGTCCGTCCATCTTCATTTCAATCGGCATCAGCAAAAGCTTCGTCATCTTGCCGTCTTCCATTTCCCAGTACGGAATCACGGCTCTAAACATTCTCGGGTCGGTCATTAAGCCTACCGTAAAGTCCTTCGAACGCTTCTTTAAAAGCGCGTGTACGGTTTCGTCCGATGCAAGACCGTGCTTTGCAAAAAAGTCTGCCGGCGCAAACTCTACGCTGTAGAGCTGGAGCACAAAATCGCCGAGCGAATAGAAAATCGGACGCTCTTTATATACTTCAATCGGTCTGAGCAGATGCGGACCGTGGCCGACAATGGCGTGCGCACCGGCATCAATACAGCGATGTGCAAACGCCTGTAAAAATTCGGACGGATTTTCCTTTGCATCACCGGAAAGCTGATGCGAATGAATGGAAATCACAATATAATCCGCCTGAAACTGTGCTTCGTAAATTGCCTTCTCCACGCGCTTCATGTCCGTCTCGTTGAGCGTCTGCACAAACTTGTGTGTATCGCCCACTTTAAACTGCAGTTCGCCAAGCTCGCATACACCCTCCGGCAATTCAGCATAGTAGCCTTCCTTACGGGTGATATTTTTGGCTACGTTAATATTTGTTGCTTCTGCAATTCTCTGAATGTGCTCAAAATCCTCCTGTGGGAGCTGCACATGCTTGTTAATGCGGATACCGTTGATACCCGGTCTGCCCGGTACACGCTCCGACTGCTCACCTGCCATCATAGCTTCATTAAAAGTGGTGTTGACCGCAATGAGTGCCACTCTGCCATTCGGTGTTTCCAGATAGCGCGGTGCACTTGCTTCCGCTAAATTATTACCACAACCTGCGTGCACCAGACCGCTCTTGTTTACGGCTTCCAAAGTCTTTGCAAAACCGCCGTAAGAAAAGTCGAATGCATGATTGTTATTAAAGCTTGTCATATTAAAGCCGTACGGCTTGATATCGTCTAAAATTTCCGGGTATGTGCGGATATAGGTACCACCGCTGAACTGCGAAGCACAGGTTTCACCCTCGTGATTGAGCGTCGTTTCGAGATTGAAAAACCGTGCATCCCCCTGACCGATAAACGGTGCGAGCTCAGCAAAGCCTTCGTAGCCTTCATAAATTCTTCTTTGGATAATCATATCCCCTGCCGCTGTAAATTTCATCCTTATACCTCCGTTAACGCCTTTCCCATACGAATTGCCACGTCAAGACCAACCGGGATGGATGCTTTTTCCACCCATTCCTCACGGGTATGTATCTTGGCGTGATTGTTTGTACCAACCGACAGAGCCGGTACACCAAGTGAAAGCGGAATATTACAATCCGTCGAACCACTGCGCCATCCCACTTGCTCACCGAGCACTTCTTCATAAATCGGTGCGACGATTTCTTTAAGCGCTTCCACCTTGCTTCGGTCGATGTTTGCACACGGTCTCTCACCAACCAATGTTACCTCTACGGAAACATCCTCTGTGCGCGCCGCTTCAAAGATTCTTTCAAAATGCGCCTGCATGGTCGCAAGACTCTCTCTGTCGTCCGAACGGTACTCGCAAAACATCTTTGCACGCTGCGCAATGGTATTGACCGCTGTACCGCCTTCTACGGTGCCGACATTGTAGGTTGTCTTCGTGCCTTCTTTTTCCGGCACTTCAATTTTGTATATCTCTGTGATAATTTTTGAAAGCTCCGCCAAGGCATTCTTGTTGCCGAATGCACCAAACGAATGTCCGCCCTGTGTTTTTACCTCTACACTGTAACGGTGTGAGCCGACACATACATCTGCGCCGCTTTTCAGCACCGCATCAAACGTAATAAACTGCTTGATTCTGCCGTCAAAATCCTTAAAGAGCTGTCTTGTACCCTTTAAGTTACCGAGTCCCTCTTCACAGGAGTTGCAAACAAACATAATGCCTTTTTCCGGCACAAGCTTATTTTCGACAAAGTACTTTGCCATATGCATCAGCACCACGACACTTGCCGTATCGTCCGCTACGCCGGGAGAATAAATCTTTTCATCATCCTCGACATACGGCATCGGCTCCAAATCCGGAAATACCGTATCCGTATGCGCGGCAAAAATGGTGATTTCATCACTGCCCTCACAGCCGAGCGGAAAAATCACATTGAGCGCCTCGTCAATATACACGCCCGTCGCGCCGACATCTTCGAGCCACTTTTTGCAAAATGCCGCGCGATTTTCTTCCTTGTGCGAAGGCGCCGGAATGCCGCAAAGCGCTTTCAAAAGTTGAAACATAGATTCTGTGTTTTCTTCTACAAATTGCTTATACATACATCCCCCATTTAATATTATAAGTATATATTGATTTTACCACGTTGTACCTGAATAGTCAAATGTTTGATTGCGAAACTTTTTCGTAAATTGTACTTCCAACACAAAAAGAGACAGTAAAAAATACTGTCTCTTCCCCTCTCTATACCACAATGCATTTTTACATACCGTCGAAAAACATGCGAAACGCCGTAGGCAATGCATATTTGCCGCGAATTTCCGCAAGGCTTGCCCAAGTATATGCCGCACTCTCGCTACGACACAAAATATGATAGCACTGCATATTCCACTGTATATGCGTAAAAACGTGCACGCGCTCCATTGTGCGCACCAGTCTTTGCGGTTCTGCGCCGGCCTCTTGCATATACAAAAGTGCCGCATCCGCATCCTGAAATACCATGTCCGTGTTCGGCAGCTGCCAAAGTCCGGACAAAAGCCCTTTTTCCCCACGCTTTGCCAATGCAAATTTGCCGCCACACTCCAACAAAAACACGCTCAAATCCTGTATCTTTTTCGCCCTTTTCGGCAAGCGCACCGGATAAGCATCCGTTTTCTTTTGCTTATAGGCACGACAAAAGCCTTGCGCCGGACAACTACTGCAATCCGGCGATTTCGGCGTACATACGCACGCACCAAGCTCCATCAAAGCCTGCGTAAAGCTGCCGCAAGCCTCCGGCGGATACACCGCCTCCAGTTGCACAGCAAAATGCTTTTTCGTCTCATCCGTATCAATCGCCGCATCCGACGCCGTCATGCGCGATAATATGCGCAATACATTTCCGTCCACTGCAGCGCGCGGCAAGCCAAAACAAATAGAGCTTACTGCACCGGCGGTATACGCGCCAATCCCCGGTAGCGCCAGAATCTCCGCATAATCCGACGGAAAAACGCCGCCGTGCTTTGCACAAATCACCTGCGCCGCCTTTTGCAGATTGCGCACGCGGTTGTAATAGCCGAGCCCCTCCCACAGCTTAAGAAGTTGCGCCTCCGTTGCTTCTGCGAGCGCTTTGATATTCGGCAGTGCCTTTAAAAAACGGTTATAATAGCCGATGACCGCTTCCACGCGCGTCTGCTGCAGCATAATTTCCGACACCCAGACATGGTACGGCTCTTTATCTTTGCGCCACGGTAAATCGCGCGCATTTGCCGCATACCACGGCAAAAGCGCATCCGGCAACTGTTTATAAATGCGCATATCCTTCTTCATTGCCGCACCACCTCGCAAACGTGCAGGATAGCATCCTCCACCGTGAATTTGATTTCGTAATCATCATAGTAAAAGCCATATACGCGCGCCGGCGTATGCTGATACGCCGGTCTCGGGTCCTGCGACAGCACCGACAAAAGCGCGTCGCGATGCTCTGCCGGTATCTGCACAAGCAGTTTTTCCGGAAAATCCACCGTCAGTGCATACGAAAGCGCTTCGCCGCCAAAGCCTGCCGCCGCATCGGGATAGCTGTCTGCATACGGCAAATATGGCTTGATATCATAAATCGGCGTTTTGTCCATTAAATCCGCGCCCGATACCCAAAGCAGAGGTCCTTCCGGTGTGTCCAATTCCAGTTTTTCGATTTTCACGCACGAAAGTCCCACCGGATTGGGGCGAAACGGCGAGCGCGTCGCAAACACACCCAGCCGCCGATTGCCGCCCAAGCGCGGCGGGCGCACCGTCGGCGACCATTTGGCTTCTCCGTTTGCGTGAAAGCCCCACAAAAGCCACAAATGCGAATACCCCTCCAGTCCGCGGAAGGCATCAGCGCTTCTGTATGCCTTTTTAAACACAATTTTCCCTGTCAGCGCCGGCGTAAGCCCGCTCTGTCTGGGCACACCGAACTTTTCTTTAAAGGCATTGTGTATATATGCAATTGGTGTAAGCGTAAGCTTGTCCATATTCTCACCTGTAAAAACACAGGCGACCGAAACGGTCGCCCGAGTATTTATCGTTTAATACCGTCTAATGCATCCGCAAGCAAACGGTTTATCAATGTCTTCGTATCCATACCTGCCGCTGCCATCATCATCGGATACATACTGATAGATGTAAAGCCCGGTAGCGTATTGATTTCATTGAAAATCACGCGGCTGGTATCCTTTTCCACAAAGAAGTCCACGCGCGAAAGTCCGCGGCAATCCAGACGCTTAAAAATCTCAAGCGCCGCCGTGCGGATTTCCTCTGCCACTTCTGCCGGCAAGTCCGCATTTACAACCGTATCGGAATGCGGATTGTTGTACTTAGCATCAAAGCTGTAAAACGTATCGCCCGCTAAAATTTCGCCCGGCTGGGATGCGATATACTCGTCTCCGCTCTGGAAAACGGCACATTCCACTTCCCTGCCGACGATGCCTTCCTCAATCAGCACCTTGCTGTCATAATGCAGTGCTTCGGCAACTGCCGCCTTGAGGTGCGGATAAGTATCTACCTTATACACGCCCTTGGAGGAGCCGGAACGACTCGCCTTCACAAACACCGGAAAGCACAGTGACATAATCTTGTCTTTATATTCTTCCACATCCTGCGCACTCTGCACATACACATACGGTGCCTGCGCCACACCAAGACCGTCTACCAACAATTTGGTATAGACCTTATCCATGGAAACGGCACTCGAAAGCACGCCGCAGCCGACATACGGTAATTTTGCCAGTTCAAAAAGTCCCTGCATAGTGCCGTCCTCGCCGTTTTTGCCGTGGAGCACCGGAAATACCACATCCACCGGCAAGGTCTCGTATGTACCGTCACCGAACACATAAAGACACTTTTTGGACGCCGAAAGCTCTGCCGGACGGTTCTGCGGTCCAATCCACAGATTGTCACGAATATGCTCCCACGGACCTTCGTAGAGGTACCATTGTCCCTCCATCGTAATACCCACGGTAATCACATCATAAATTTCTGTATCTATATTGGTTAAAACTGTGTAAGCCGAGCGGCAAGAGACCACATTTTCCGTGGACGCACCGCCAAAAAGTACACAAACCTGTTTTTTCATTCTAACCACTCCCTGCTGTATCTTATGCCGTACATCTCCTAAAAATACGGCTTATTTGGCATCCATCTCCGCCAGTTTTTCAAGTGCACGCGCCGAAATTTCTTCATAACGCTCGCGCTTATTTTTGATGCGTCTGTCTAAATTCTCCATAATGCCGAAATTGACATTCATTGGCTGAAATTTTTCTACACTTTCATCCGAAATGTAATTTGCCAGCGCACCGATTGCCGTATAGCACGTAAAATCCACAAACGGCATACCATTTAAGTACCGCGCCATATTGATGCCAGCAGTCAAACCGCTCGCCGCTGATTCCACATACCCTTCCACGCCGGTAATCTGCCCTGCAAAAAAGATATTTTTCTTCTCGCGCAGCTGATACGCGTTATTTAAAAGCTTCGGCGAATTTAAAAACGTGTTTCTATGCATCACACCATAGCGCACAAATTCCGCATTCTCCAGCCCTGGAATCATCGAAAATACACGCTTTTGCTCGCCGAAGGTCAGATGCGTCTGAAACCCGACAATATTGTAAAGCGAGCCCGCCGCATTGTCCTGGCGAAGCTGAATCACCGCGTGAAAATCGTCTCTGCCCGTTTTGGGGTTGGTAATCCCGACCGGCTTGAGCGGACCAAACAAAAGCGTGTCCCGTCCGCGCGAAGCCATCACTTCAACCGGCATACAACCTTCAAACACCTTTAAGTGCTCAAAGGCCTTCAGCTGCACGGTTTCTGCCGAAACCAGCGCGTCATAAAAAGCATCGTATTCTTCTTTCGTCATCGGACAGTTAATATAGTCCGCGGTGCCGCGGTCATAGCGCGCCGCATAAAATGCCTTGTCCATATCGATGCTTTCCTTGGTCACCATCGGCGCCGCCGCATCGAAAAAATGCAGATATTCTTTATCCGTCAACCGCTGTATTTCTTTGCTGAGCGCGTCCGACGTAAGCGGTCCGCTCGCCACAACGGTCGGCGCGTTTTCATCAATAGTGGTCACTTCGCCGTGCACCACGGTGATATTTTTATGCCCGCGGATTTTCTCCGTAACCATTTCGCCAAACCCAATGCGGTCCACTGCAAGTGCGCCACCAGCCGGCACCGCCGTTGCATCCGCACACTGCATAATCAGAGAACCCAGTCTGCGCATTTCCTCTTTTAACAGTCCCACCGCATTTGCCAACTGATTGGAGCGTAGAGAATTACTGCACACCAGCTCCGCAAAATGGTCATAGTGATGCGCGTCGGAGCGCTTTTCCGGCTTCATTTCATACAAGGTAACTTCTATGCCTCTGTTTGCAAGCTGCCATGCCGCTTCGCAGCCGGCAAGACCTGCACCAATTACGTTTACTTTCACTTTTTGCTACCGCCTTTTTTTGCACTTTCCTCAAAATCACAACCCGGATGCAGGCATACGGTTTTTCTGCCGGCACGCGAAATGTTCGTAAACAACGGCTTGCCGCATTTCGGGCAAGTCCGGCTCTTGAGCGGTGTATCCCAGGTCATAAAGTCGCAATTCTGATAATCCTCACAGCCGTAGTATGTCTTGCCTGTGCGCGTTTTCTTCGTCAGAAGTGGCTTACCGCACTTCGGACACGCCACACCGGCTTCTACGCGAATGGACTTGGTGTTTCTGCATTCTGGGAAACCCGGACATGCCAAAAACTTTCCGCTGCGACCAAGCTTATACACCATCATGCGTCCACACTTTTCACACTGTACATCCGAAACCTCATCCGCGATTTTCACGTGCTCAAGTTCTTTTTCCGCACGGTCAATATCCGCTTTAAAATCCGGATAGAAATCGCGCAAAATCTGCTTCCACGCCACATCGCCGTTTTCAACCTCATCGAGGCGCGTTTCCATATTTGCCGTAAATTCCACATCGACAATATTTTCAAAATTTTCTTTGAGCAGCGCTGTTGTCACCTTGCCAAGCTCGGTCGGCGCAAGCGACTTTTTCTCTCGGGCAACATAACCGCGCGCCAGAATCGTCGTAATCGTCGGTGCATAAGTCGACGGTCTGCCAATGCCCTCTTCTTCCAAAGCCTTTACAAGCGTCGCTTCCGTATAACGCGGCGGCGGCGATGTAAAGTGCTGCTCCGATGTAATATTTTCACTCTTTAAGCTATCCGTTTTCTCCAGCGGCGGCAGTGCGGTTTCCTTTTCCTTGTCCGCATCGCTGCCCTCGGTGTATACCTTCATAAAGCCATCAAACAGTACGCGCACACCGTTTGCGCGGAAATTGTGCTTGTCACAAAGCAGCTCCGCTGCCGTGCTTTCCACCTTCGCATTCTCCATCTGGCTCGCTACAAAACGCTCCCAAATCAGCTTATAGAGCTTATATTGGTCATTGGAAAGTGAACCTTTCACCATTTCCGGTGTCAGCGCAACATTTGCCGGACGAATCGCTTCGTGTGCGTCCTGCGAATTTTTACGTGTTTTATATACGCGGAAAGACTTTGGTGCATATTCTGCACCGTACTTTTCCAGTATCAGGCTCTTCGCTGCTGCCTGCGCCTCTACAGCGATACGAACAGAGTCGGTACGCATATAGGTAATCAAACCAACCTTGCCCATACCGGCAACATTTACGCCCTCGTAGAGTGCCTGCGCCGTAGACATGGTTTTTCTTGCCTGGAAATTGATTTTTCTGGAAGCCTCCTGCTGCAGAGTAGAAGTCGTAAACGGCGGTGCCGGACTCTTCTGCGACACGCTCTGCTTTACCTCCGTTACGGTAAACGCCTTGCCTTCTATATCCGCTAAAATTGCATTTGCCGTCTTTTCATCCGGCACTTCCTGCTTTACGCCGTTTGTGCCGTAGTATGCGGCTTTAAACTTCTTTTTACTGCCCTCCGGCGTCAAAAACGCCGTAATGGACCAATATTCACGCGGAATAAACGCTTCAATTTCCGCTTCTCTGTCGCAAATCAGGCGGGTTGCCACGCTCTGTACGCGACCGGCAGACAAGCCCTTCTTTACCTTCTTCCATAAAATCGGACTTAATGTATAACCCACCACGCGGTCAAGCGCACGTCTTGCCTGCTGCGCATCCACCAAACTCTGGTCGATCGCGCGCGGCTCCTTGATTGCCTTTTTCACGGCATCCTTCGTAATTTCGTTAAATGTCACGCGGTTTTTCGCCTCCGGCGCTAATCCGAGCGCATTTGCCAGATGCCAGCTAATAGCCTCACCTTCGCGGTCAGGGTCCGTTGCGAGCAGAACCTGGTCTGCTTCTTTCGCAAGCTTGCGCAGCTTGCCGAGAATTTCACCTTTACCGCGAATGGTAATGTAATGCGGCTCAAAATCATCCTCCACATCAATACCCATCTGGCTTTTTGGCAGGTCAATGATATGACCGACCGATGCCTCTACGCTGTACGTAGAACCAAGATATTTCTTTATGGTGTCCGCCTTGGACGGGGACTCTACAATAATCAGTTTCTTGCCCATGTTGCTTCCTCCGGTTTAATTATACGTGTAATGCAAAATTGTTGCCGCCCAGACTGTCGACAAAGCCGGAAATTTCCAGCATAGTCAGTAGTGCGCTGACTTCACCGGCTTCCTTGCCGGAAGCCTTGCATATTTCATCCATATGCATATTCCGCTCTGCCAGCAAAAGCACGATTTCCCGGCTCGGTGCATCAAGTGACTCAAGCTGTGCCTGCGTAAACAAAGCCTTCTTCTCCGTTGCAGGCTTTGGCTTAAACAGTCTTCTGCCCTTGCGGATTTTATAATCTTCTCCGTGCAGCTGCGAGAGCTGATACGGATATTCCGACAAAATATCATCGACGGTTTTGCAAAGCTTTGCACCGCCGTTCTGAATTAAATCATTGCAGCCCTGCGAAAAGAATCGGTTGTAATCGCCGGGTACGGCAAACACATCCTTACCCATTTGCAACGCCTTACTTGCCGTAATCAACGCGCCGCTTCTTTTCTCCGGCGCCTCCGTAACAATTGTACCCGCCGAGAGCGCCGCCATTATGCGGTTTCGCCTCGGAAAATTCTTGCCGTTTGCCGGTGTACCTGGTACAAACTCTGTCAGTACGGCACCGCTTTTGATAATCTGTGCATACAGCTTGCGGTTTTCAGGCGGATAGACCACATCAATACCAGAGCCCAATACAGCCACAGTTTTACCGCCGGCTGCCAAAGCCGCCTTGTGCGCTTCGGAATCTATACCACGCGCCATACCACCAATCACCGTAACACCGTTTTGCGCCAGGTCATAGGCAAGCTGCGCCGTAAATTTAAGGCCGTATTCGGTCGCATCGCGCGTACCGACCACAGTAATCGCCAAAAGCCGCTCCCAGTTTAGCTGCTCACCCATACCGTAGAGCACATACGGAACGTCGTCACATTCTCTAAGCGCCGCCGGATAGAGTGCATCGTCATAAGTCAGCACCCACGCGCCGATTTGCACAATGCGCGCCATAATCTGTTCCGCCCGCGCAAAATCGCGTGCGCAAATGGCATCTGCATCCTTCTGCGTCACACGCGATGCGCGCATAAGCGCCTTTGCATCCGCAGCATAAATATCCTCAATTGTATCAAACCATTCCAAAAGCGCGCCAATCTTGGAGGTGGTAATGCCTTCCAGCGTTGTCAGCCAAATCCATAACAACTTTCTATCCATGCATTTTACCTCCCCGCGCCCATTTTCATACCTACGGATATACAAATCCTTTTTCTAACATACTACAAAACTTCCGCTTTGTCAAAACTTTTTTTCTATAAAGAATATTTAATAGAAAAAATTTTGTCAGTTCGCGCGTTTGCATTGCGTTTTTTGTATTCGTATGATACAATATACACATCTTTTAAGGAAAGTGGTAAAATTTATGATAGACGATAAAATTTTAATGTCCGTCTCCAAGCCGATTCAGTATACCGGCGGCGAGCTCGGCATGGTCAAAAAAGATATAGCCTCCGTGGATATGCGCTTTGCATTTTGCTTTCCGGATAACTACGAGGTGGGTATGTCGCATTTAGGTATGAAAATCTTATACCACCTTTTAAATGAACGCGCAGATACTTACTGCGAGCGCGTGTTCGCACCTTGGCCGGATATGGAAGAGAAAATGCGCGAGCGCGGCGAACCGCTCTTTTCCATCGAAACCAAATCTCCCGTGCGTGATTTTGACATCGTCGGCTTTACGCTGATGTATGAAATGTGCTATTCCAATGTCATCAATATGCTCGATTTAGCAGCTATTCCGCTTCTGACAAAAGAACGCACGGATAAAGACCCGTTCGTTTGTGCAGGCGGCGCCTGCGCCTATAACGGCGAGCCGTTAGCCGATTTTATCGACTTTTTCGTGTTGGGTGAAGGCGAAGAAATCTTAAACGAAGTGATGGACGTTTATGCCGACTGGAAAAAGCAAAAGCAGAGCCGCATCACCTTCTTAGAGCGCATTGCCGAGCTTGAAGGCATTTATGTACCGTCCTTTTACGATGTAACCTACAACGAAGACGGTACTATCGCATCCTTTACTAAAAACAATCCGCACGCGAAGGAAAAAATCCGCAAACGCATCATCACGGATTTTGACAAATCCTATTTTCCGGAGAGTATCATTGTGCCGTTCGGCGAAGCCGTGCACGACAGAATTACGCTTGAAATTTTCCGTGGCTGTATCCGTGGTTGCCGTTTCTGCCAGGCAGGCTATGTCTACCGTCCGGTACGCGAAAAGAGCGCAGAAAAGCTCGTTTCGCTGGCGGAAAAGCTGATGAAATCCACCGGCTACGAAGAAATTTCGCTTTGCTCGCTCTCGACGAGTGACTACCGTGAATTGGACAAGCTGACAGAAGGACTTTTAACCGAAATCCAAAAGCAGAAGGTAAATTTATCTTTGCCGTCTCTGCGTATTGATAATTTTTCGCTCGATTTGATGCATAAGGTGCAGACTGTCCGCAAAAGCGGCATCACCTTTGCGCCGGAAGCCGGCACACAGCGCCTGCGCGATGTCATCAAAAAGGGCGTAACCGAAGAAGATTTGATTCGCTCGGTATCTATGGTATTTTCCGGCGGCTGGACCAATTTAAAGCTCTATTTTATGATTGGTCTGCCGACAGAAACCGACGAAGATATCCTCGGCATCGGCGCACTGGCACACAAGGTGCTCGATGCGTATTACGCACAGCCGAAGGAGGAGCGCCAGGGCAGTCCGCGCATTTCGGTCAGCGCATCTACGTTTGTACCGAAGCCGTTTACGCCGTTCCAGTGGGAGCCGCAGGATGATTTGGACACCATTTTGGAAAAGCAGAAAACGGCGCGCAGCGGCATCCGCTCCAGACAGATTGCCTTTAGCTGGCACGAATCGAAGGTCACCATTTTGGAGGGCGCATTCGCCCGCGGCGACCGCCGTCTCGGACAGGTGCTGCTTGCCGCACACAAAAACGGCTGCAAATTTGACGGTTGGGACGAATACTTTGACTTTGATGCCTGGATGCGTGCATTTGAAGCATGCGGTGCAGACATTCGTTTTTACAACAATCGCCGCCGCAGCTTTGACGAAATTCTGCCGTGGGATCACATAGATGTCGGCGTAACCAAAGCATTCCTCGAAAAGGAATGCAAGCTTGCCTACGAAGGCGTTGTAACACCGAACTGCCGCGAACAATGCACCAACTGCGGCGCAAACTGCTTTGGAGGAGGTGTTTGCTTTGAAAGGTAATTACACCTATCGCCTGCTCTACGAAAAGGGCGCAAACGTGCGCTATATTTCGCAGCTCGACTTCGTGCGCGTGCTTAATCGCACCGTGCGCAGAAGCGGTCTGCCTGTGACATACACCATCGGCTTTAATCCGCATCCGGTCATGACCGTTGCCGCGCCGATTCCGGTCGGCACCACCAGTGCATACGAATGCATTGACATAGACTTTGACGAAAAGCAGGATACGGCATTTTTAAAGGCACACTTGGGTGCCACCTTTCCGGAGGGCATCACTGTGCTTGACGTCAAGGAAGTGACCGAAGGCGTTATCCCCTTCCGCGACATTGACAGCGCAAGCTATACGGTGCGCGTAGACTTCACCGGTGAAGCACCGGATATTAGTGCATTTCTTTCGCACAATGAAATATTAATAGAAAAGCGCACCAAAAAAGGTTTAAAAGAAATTGATATCAAGCCGGATATTTCGATGCTTACGTTAGAAGAATGTGCAGACGGCGTTTGCACGCTTGCGATGCAGCTGCCGTGCGGCAACGAAAAAAATATAAAGCCGGAGCTGGTAATGCAGGCAATGGAAAAATACCAATCGGGCTTTCACGCAGAATGCGTGCTGCCACACAGAACGGCAGTGTATGCAAAAGGAAAATTAATTTTTTAGGAGGCAATATACAATGGTAAAAGGTATGGAACATGTGGCGATTTTTGCTGCAGACACAAAGGCACTGACAGACTGGTACAAGGCTATGTTCGGTCTTAAAGAAGTGTACAACAACGGCAAGGGCACAATCTTTCTCGCTTTTGAAAGCGGCGATATGATTGAGTTTTGCATGGCAGCAGAGCCGATGCAGAATGCAACAGACAAAACTGCAGGCATCCGCCACCTCGCACTGGCTATCGACGATGACAAGTTCGATGCAATGGTGGAAAAATTAAAGGCCGACGGCGTTAAAGTCATCACAGATGTAGTTGTTTCTTCGAAGGGCATCAAGACATTCTTCTTCGCTGACCCGGAAGGCAACATCAGCCACTTGATTATGAGACCGGAACCGCTCGTATAACCGAAAGGAGACAAAAAACATGGACGCAAAAGAAGTACTCAATTGGGATGCACAAAACAAAGTAAATGCAGTTGCCGAAGCGCTGAAGAGAAAGCATTTTGGCGTAGTCATTGCCAACAGTGCAGATGAAATCCGCGGCATCGTGGAAGAAATGATTCCGGAAAAGGCAACCGTTGCAGTTGGCGGCTCCGTTACCCTCATTGAAACCGGCGTGGAAGATTTGATTGAAAACAGCGGTAAATACAACTGGATTCAGCGTTATCGTCAGCCGAATTTCGACATTGTTTTGGACAAATACCGCGAAGGCTACTTTGCAGACTGGTTTGTAACCAGCACCAATGCCGTAACCAAAAACGGCGAACTGGTAAATACGGACTGCACCGGCAACCGTGTCGGCTGCATCAGCTTCGGTCCGAAGAAGGTTATCGTCATCGCCGGTGTGAATAAAATTGTAGAAGATATCGCCGAAGGTATTGACAGAACCTTCAAGGTCGCTCCGCTCAACGCAAAGCGCCTTGGACACAAAACACCGTGTGCAGAAACCGGTGTCTGCGTAGACTGCGATTGCAAGGGCAGAATGTGCAACACTACAAGCATTGTACATAGCTGCGTAAAATTTCCGGAAAGAATTACGGTGATTTTGGTACCGGAAGTATTAGGTTATTAATACAGGAATGTAAAAACAGCACAGGTGCATATTGTAGAGGACGATGCCACATCGTCCCGTGAACAAGGCAGAACATTGTGGGCGGATGTAGGCATCCGCCCCTACAATATTCCGACACATTTTCTCACAATAGGTGTTTTTATGATTAAATTTGTATTTTTGGATTTGGACGACACAATTTTTGATTTTAAAAAAGCAGAGGCAGTTGCACTTTCGCGTGCACTGACAGAGCTTGGCGTTGCGCCGACCCCGGCAGTAGTTTCGCGCTATAGCGAAATTAACGACGGGTTATGGAAGCAACTGGAATTAGGCACAGTGACACGTGCGCAAATTTTAGTTGACCGCTTTAAAATTCTGTTTGATGAGCTCGGCAAATCTATAAACCCCGAGCAAACACGCGATTTGTACTGCGGCTATTTAGGGCAGGGGCACTATTTTATCGATGGTGCCGAAGCGCTGCTTGATGCACTCTATGGAAAATACAAGCTCTACCTTGCCTCCAACGGTACAACAAGCGTGCAGACAGGGCGTATAAAAAGCGCAAGCATCGCAAAATATTTTGACAACATTTTTCTTTCGCAAGCCATCGGCGCAAACAAACCAAGCGTGGCTTTTTTTAACCACTGTTTTTCTAAAATTAAAAATTTTAATAAAGACGAAGCCATTATCATTGGAGACAGCTTATCTTCGGATATCGCGGGCGGCATCAACGCAGGTATACATACCTGTTGGTTTAATCCGCACGCTGCGCCGGTGCCGGCAGAGAAAAAACCAGAGTATACCGTGACTGCATTAGGTGAAATTCCAAAACTACTGGAAAAAATCTAAGACGAAGCTGTTTAAAAACAAAGTCTATACCGCAAAACCCGAAGCGCTCACTGCCCTGATTTCGTAGCTGCATACAAGCATATGCTGCCGCTTTTAGGCGGACGGAAACCATGCAAACTCTGAAGAAGGCTACCTTATCCGCCGCGAGGCTGCTCCGCACACTTCTGCAGGGCGAAATTGTATTGGGCATCCTCGACACAGCGCAAAATTATGCGCTGCCGGACAGAAAACGAAACAAAAAAACTATAGAAATACAATATTTTTTTCCCACATGTATATTTTGCACAAAAACCGACCATACTGTTACTGACCTCACAAAATACAT
>JAZSQB010000075.1:0-54287 GCA_045537695.1 Clostridia bacterium
TGAAATTGCTTTCACATGGACCTGAACCATGCGCGTCTGCCAATTCCGCCATATCCGCATATTTATCTGTAACGGAAACAATTCTACCAAGTCGGAGGCCAAGCGGTCTTAGGAAGACAACTCTGCCTTTCAACCCCTGCGCTCACAGCACGACATGGCTACGATCCGACTTTGAAATTGCTTTCACATGGACCTGAACCATGCGCGTCTGCCAATTCCGCCATATCCGCATATTTATCTGTAACGGAAACAATTCTACCACAAAAAAGCGGCGAAGTCAACTGTTTTTCTAAATTTATTTTGAATATATTAGGCTTACAAATTGGGAACAGTTTATTATACTTAATGCTGTAGCAATGATACATCAATAGGGTGCAAAACAGAA
The DNA here is from genome assembly GCA_045537695.1 of Clostridia bacterium. GTDB lineage: Bacteria > Bacillota > Clostridia > UBA1381 > UMGS1253 > RGIG2041. Next base: position 386 of record JAZSQB010000075.1, read on the forward strand.
GTGGTGGGATTATAATGATAAACTAACTGAGTTTTTAAAAGCAATTTGCGGCATTTGCACAGCGGTATTCGTGTTAACGTGCGTAGAAGGATAGGGCAAAAATGAGAATACAACCACAAAGGCGATGCCGGCTGAACAGAGTGCGCTGACAGTTCTATGGATGTAGGTAAAAAGCGTCAGGTAAAGAATGAGGCAAAGATAATAGAAAGAGCAAGACAAGAATGAAAGGTGCCGGACCGAGAGACGATTTAGTGCACTGTATCGCAGTGTACTATGTTGCCGGATTTGCATAAGAAAACTGTTTTGCAACATTTATGGAAGGCGATAATATTGTTGCTTATGCAGAATGTGACCCGACGTGCGGTGAAATTGTAGGTGTAAAGACGTAGTATAGCAGTAATTGCTATATTTGGATATAATAAAAATCCCAGGGGAAGTATCCCTTGGGATTTCTTTTTTAGGATTGAGTAAACCTGTAAGCCGGGTTCTGTCTTGAACGGTTATCTATCTTGCCTGCACGTTACCATGCAGCTTAAGCCACCTACATCGAAGGAGCGCCGGGCAGGCTTAATTCCTTCCTTACGTGGTGTTGCTTCGGGTGGGGTTTACATCAGCCGCCGGTTACCCGGAAGCCGGGTGAGCTCTTACCTCGCCTTTCCATCCTTACCAACATGTGTTGGCGGTATCTTTCTGTTGCACTCTCCCTGAAGTCGCCTTCGCCGGACGTTATCCGGCACCCTTGCCCTATGAAGCCCGGACTTTCCTCAGATGCGGCCTCTCGGCACTGCACCCGCAACCGTCCAGTTTACTCGTCAATTATCATACCACAGAAAAAGCGATTCGTCAATCCGTTTTTAGTGTATGTTATTTTTATGCTTCGTCGAACAGTTCGCCTTGTGATACAAGCACGTTTCTCGGTTTACTGCCGTCCGGTCCGGAGATGATACCGCGCGCTTCCATCTGGTCAATAATTCTGCCGGCTCTTGCATAGCCGACGCCTAAGCGGCGCTGAATCATCGAGGTGGAAATGGATCCGGATGCAATGGCGATTTCAATTGCTTTCGGCAGAAGATCGTCGCCGTCATCCATATCCTCGGTGGCAGCTGCGCCAGATGCGGTATTGATTTTTTCGGTGATGTCTTCATCGTAGCGCGCCTTGGAGGTGTCTTTGATGAATTCTACCACGCTTTCGACTTCCTTGTCGGAAACGAATGCGCCTTGGAGTCGCGTCGGCTTGGATGCGCCAAACGGCATAAAGAGCATATCGCCCTTACCGAGCAGCTTTTCTGCACCCATAGAGTCTAAAATGGTACGACTGTCCACCTGACTGGATACGGCAAATGCGATTCGGGTCGGGATGTTCGCTTTGATAACACCGGTGATGACGTTGACGGACGGACGCTGTGTTGCGATGATGATGTACATACCTGCCGCACGCGCCATTTGTGCCAGACGGCAGATGGAATCTTCGATTTCCTTCGGCGCCACCATCATCAGGTCGGCAAGCTCATCAATAATGATGACAATCTGCGGCAGCTTCGGCTCGCCATCGAGCTCGAGCACTTCATTATAACCTGCAAGGTCGCGTACACCGCTCTTTGCGAACAAATTATAGCGGCGTGTCATTTCGCTGACAGCCCACGCAAGCGCGCCGGAAGCCTTTTTCGGATCGGTTACCACCGGAATGAGCAGGTGTGGAATGTCGTTGTATACGCCGAGCTCGACCACCTTCGGGTCAATCATCATCAGCTTGACCTCGTTCGGGTCGGCTTTATATAAAATACTGGTAATAATCGAGTTGATACATACGGATTTACCGGAGCCGGTCGCACCTGCAATCAAAGCGTGCGGGAATTTGGCGATGTCGGCAATAATCGGATTGCCCGTAATGTCCATACCGAGTGCAACGGAGAGCTTGGATTTCGCGTTTTTAAATGCGTCTGTTTCCAATGTTTCGCGCAGGGAAACCATAGACACTTCTTTGTTCGGAATTTCGATGCCAATGGCGGCTTTGCCCGGAATCGGTGCTTCAATACGTACCGCTGCAGCGGCAAGATTTAAAGCAATATCATCGGAAAGGTTTGTGATTTTGCTTACCTTAACGCCGACGCTCGGTTGCAGCTCATAACGTGTAACCGTCGGACCGCGGCTGACCTGCAATAGCTTTACATCTACACCAAAGCTTTTGAGCGTGTCCACAAGATGCATCGCTGTTTCTCTAAGTTCCTCGCGGGAGTCACCGCGTTTTTTGTTGTCGGCACTCTTTAAGAGCGTTGTTGGCGGGAAACGATAGGGGATGGGCAGATACTGCGCGTTTTCATCCAACTGAGCGCGCAATTCCTGTGCCTCTTCTTCGGAAAGTGCGTCCACCTTTTCCTTGGCTTGTCCAAACTGATTCGCCTGCGCTTCCTGCGCCATCAATTCTGCAGCAGAAATGGTTTCCTTCTCGCCTTCGGACGGCACTTTCTTTGCTTCTTTACCACCCCCCGATTCGTTTAGCTTTTCGGCAATCGGGTCAAAGACAGGAATATCGTCAAAATCCGGCTTTTCCTCTGCATGGGTATCTGCCGAAATGTACTTTTTTGCTTCTTCCATCAGCTGTTCGCGCTTGGTGCGCTTTTTGCTTTTTCCGGTTGCTTCCTTTTTCGCTTTTTCGTCATCATCATATATATCCAGGTCGATGGAACGCTGCTTGAGTGGGCGTAAGTTCCCGTTTACGGCTTCGCGCGCACGCTGTCCTGCGTGATAGCTTTCTTCGCTGCGGATGGTTTTTGCCTCCGCCTGCGCGGATTTGAAGAAGCCGATTAAAAAGCGAATCGGGGAGAATTTGAAAATAAATATAAGGAAAATCAAAAGGAGAATGATGTATAAAATGGAGCTTGCGACTACGCCGGCAAGCGAAACGAGCCAGTTGCTTAAAAGTGCACCGAGTGCACCGCCGCCGTAGTGCAGATTCACACCCTGTGAAAAGGCATCTGTGGTGCTGAGGCTGCCTTCCAGTGTGGAGAAAATCTGAAACAGTGCGCAGAGCGCTAGCATAGCTACGCCACTCAGGCTGGCTTTGAGCGCTAGACGCTTGAAGCTGCGGCGATACAAAAGGTATATCGACAGTGCACAAATGGAAATCGGTATCAGCTTTGCAGGCACGCCGAACAGACCGCTGAAAATCAGGTCAAGAAACTCTGCCATCGGTGATGCGGACGGGGCATAGAGAAATATCCCCATAAACACGCCTAAAGCAAACAATGCGATGCCCCAACTCCAAAGGCGGAAACCGGAAACGGTATTCGTATTTTCCTTTTTCGCCGGTGCTTTTTTCTTCTTTGTGCTTTTTTCAGCCATAGTGCTGCTCACTCCTGTATATTAGTTTTCGTGAATGTGAAAGTGGTTTTCCTCTTGGATTTTTACAAACCAAGTTGGATGCTTTATTTCGTCTGCGCCATTGTCATAGTAGGCAATAAACATATCCTCAATAATTGCATTTTTCGTATTGGTATCTAAGGTTGTAAATAGCTTGTCAATTGCTGTATAGGTGGACGGCAACGCAGTTGTTTCTTCTGTAAGTATATACGTGCGCAAATGCATCGATAGCCTTTGTACATAGCCATCTTGGATTTGCATTTGTACTGCAGGGGTGCCAGATAAATTCGTCAGAATTTTTGTGCCGTTTACATTGTAGTCAAAGCTGATTTCGCTTTGCTGTGCATCGCCAAGATAATTGCTTATATATAAATTAGCACGCTTGTCCGTAAAGATGAAAAATATATCATAGACAAGGCGTACGCTTTCTAAGGCGTAGTTGGTAGTGCTTGCCGCATTTTTAAGGGCAAAGCCTTTGCCGCCACCTGCCGCTGTGTATTCAATATAGCCTTTCGGAGAGATTTTCAGTGTGGACTGATTTTGCAAGAAAATAATATTTTCTTCTGCATCAATGTATCTTCTGGTTGTTTTCGGATTCATCGAAAACAGACGCAGGAGACCTTCAAGCTTTGAAAGACTCAAGCCATTCTCCTGTTGCTTGAGCGGATTCTCTGCTTGTATATTTGGGTATTGAGTCGGCGTTTCTGTCAAAAGAAGATACGGCGAAAACAACACCTCACCCATATCGCTGGTAGCACGGTCTGCGCCGATAAAGAAGGAAAATCTGTTGCTCGGCGTTACATACGCACTTAGAAGCGACAGCACATTTGTCAGCTCCGTTTTTGGTTCTGGCGTACTGATTTTTACGCAGTTACCTTCCGCACTGCGCAAATACACAATAATATCGCTGACCAAATTACCTTCGGCGGTAATGATAGCAGAGCGAATATTGCTGATGGCATTGGTAAGCTCTGTTTGCGTGCCTCTGCCAAAGAGGGCAGAAAAAACGCCGCTGGGAATGGCATTGCCGTAGTCTATGTACATACCGCTGGTATAGAGTGCATTTCTCCATGCCGCATCGTCTACCACAGATATGTTTTTTTGTGGCTGCTGTAGCGCACTGTCTATGGCTTTTTCACAACAATCCGTTGTCTGTATATAGTATTCATTTGAAGTTGTTACAACGTAGCTTGCGTGATCAGAATCCTTGATAGTGTAGGCAACCATTTGTGAAGGAAATAGCAGATTAGAGGTTGCATCTTCACTCTGTGCAGCCGTAAACAGTGTAGAAAAATGGGATTTTAGCTGTGAGAAAAAGGAATAGCCATCCGGCCAAAGCCGTTCATTAAACCATATTTTGGTTGTCAACACGAGACTTAGCAGCACCAAAGCCGTTAAAATAATATTTTTAATCCGTTCTTTTTTCATAAAACAAACAACCTAATTCTTTATGATAAAAATACCGCAAATAATTTGCGGTATTTTTATCTAATTTTCAAATCATCAAAAGGAAAACAAATCACCGACAGACAGGTTATTGATTCTGTCTAACTGCGATTGGGAGAGCTTGGTAATGTCAATGCGGATTACCTGACGCTCAAATTCATTTTCTGCATATAACAGCATTGTGTTTGTACCGTCAATCAGTTCAATGGAAACCACATACACGCCGCTTGCGCCTATGGTGCTCGAAAGGAAGTAACCGTTCTGGAACACGCGGTAGAACTGACCGTCTAATTTGCTCTTGCGGTATACCGTTACGTCTACGCCCGGCTTACCGGCAGCGTTTACAGTGTAGGTACGCTCCGAAGTGGTAGCAGACAAGGATGCCGGCTTCTTCACAGTCAACAGTGAACTGGAATTGCTGCTGTTGTAGTTTGCCGGAATTTTCGTCGGCGCAGCCAGAGCGGTGACGGATAAAACCGTCGAAAGTGCCAATGTCAGGCACAAAAGAACAAGTAATTTCTTTTTCATAAAATCCTCCATTATGTACGCGCAATCTATCAGCCAACAAATTTAGTTTGCGGTTTCATATCCGCCTTGCGCAAAGCAGATAAACGATGCAAACACCACAGTGTATAATAATCCTATTCATATTATAAAGGATATATATTACAACTTCATTACAAAGGGCTTACGCTTTGGTTATAATTTTTTGATTTCGTCTAGCAAGGCTTCTACAATTTGGTTTTGCGGTACTTTTTTGATGATTTCACCCTTTTTAAAGAGCAAGCCTTCACCGTCGCCGCCGGCGATGCCGATGTCTGCATCACGCGCTTCGCCCGGTCCGTTTACGGCGCAGCCCATTACGGCGATTTTAATGTCCTTTTTTAAGTTTTCGCATTTTGCCTTGACTTCGTTTGCGATGGAAATCAGGTTAATGCGGCATCTGCCGCAGGTCGGGCAGGAGACAAAGGTGACGCCGCCGGTTTTTAACCCGAGCGCGCGCAGAATTTCAATGCCTGCCTTGACTTCGTGCACCGGATGCTCCGTTAAGGAGACGCGGATGGTATCGCCGATGCCGCTATCTAGCAGTGCGCCGATGCCGATGGCAGATTTAATGATGCCGCTGTCATGCGTGCCGGCTTCGGTTACGCCGAGGTGCAGGGGATAGTCGCAAGCGGCGCTTGCGCGCTTGTAGGCTTCTATCATCGTCGGCACGTCTGATGCTTTGAGTGAAAGGACAATGTCGGAATAGCCACAGTCTTCTAAAATCGAGGCGTGCTCCAAAGCGCTTTCGACCAAGGCTTCCGGCGTTGCGCTCTTGTACTTTTTCAGAATTTCTTTTTGCAGAGAGCCGCCGTTGACGCCGATGCGAATCGGAATACCGCGGTCTTTTGCCATATCAGCAACCTCTTTGACCTTCCAGTGCTCGCCGATGTTGCCCGGGTTGATGCGGATTTTGTCCGCGCCGCCCTGCATACACACCAGCGCCAGCTTGTAGTCAAAATGAATGTCGCACACCAGAGGGATGGAGATGCCCTTTTTGATATTAGCAATCGCTTCGGCAGCTGCCATATCCGGCACGGCAACGCGAATGATTTCGCAGCCGGCGTTTTCCAATTCTTTGATTTGTGCGACGGTCGCACCTACATCGCGCGTATCTGTCGTCGTCATAGACTGTACGCTGACGGGGTGTCCGCCGCCAATAAAAATATGGCCAACCTGTACGGTTTTTGTTTTTTTATTCACGGTAAATCCCTACTTTATAAATATATTTTGAATATCGTTAAACGTTGCCCACAGTGCAAGCAAAATCAGCAGAGCAAAGCCGGCAATGTTGATATAGCCCTCCACCTTTTTCGGCAGCTTCTTGCGCGTGATGCCTTCGGCAATCAGCGTGAGTGCCTTGCAGCCGTCCAGTCCCGGAATCGGCAAAAGGTTCATAATGCCTAAGTTGACGGTTAAAAGTCCCAACAGGGAAAACAGCGGCATCCAGCCGATTTTGGAAACCTGCCCGATGACGTTGACGATGCCGATCGGTCCGGAAACCTGATCGGCGCCGACGTTGCCGCGCAGTAAATCGTAGATGGAAATATAAACGATTTTTACGTTGTACGCTGTCATAAAAAATGCATCGTGCAGCACCGTGCCAAGTGTGCGCGGCAGTTGTGTAGCGCTAAAACCGAGCATATGGCGTTTTATGCTGGCAGTTTCGCCGATGTGGTCTTTGTAGGTAGGGTCATCGCTCGGCGGTTGCATGGTTTGCTGTGTTTGCGCGCCGTCGATAAAAGTGGTTACCTCAATGCCGTTTTCCAGAAGGCGATATTTTTCCTCGTAGACAACGGGCGTTATCGTATCTTGTATGATTTTACCGTCACGCTTGGCGGTGATGCGCACCGGCGCCTTGCCGTTGCGCTCCATAAAAAACGTGATGTCATCCTGCAGATGCACGCTTGTATTATTCAGCTTTATAATGCGGTCGCCGGGTTGAAGCACGCTGTCTTCTAAATTCGTTCCGGCAACGAAATCACTGATAATCGGCTGATAGGTTGTCGGCGTGGCGGATTGCAGAATGGCAAACACCAAAAAGCCGAGCACGATATTTAAAAATGCACCGGCGAGCGCCACGCAAAGGCGCTTCCACCAAGCCGCTTTATCAAAGGCGTTCGGCGAATCGTCGTTGCCGACGTCATCGTCGAACATACAGTAGCCGCCAAACGGAATCCAACGCAGAGAATAGGTGGTTTCCTTATATTTTTTCTTGAAAATGGCAGGACCCATACCGACCGCGAACTCCACTACGTTGATTTTAAATAGCTTTGCGGTCGCAAAATGTCCGAACTCGTGCACCACAACCATCACGGCAAATACCAACAGTGCAACGAGGATGGGGAGGATATTGGATAACAAAAAATCACCTCAAAAATGTATGTGTCAGATATGGGATGCGACAAATTCGCGCGCCCACAAATCTGCTTCCAGGACGGCATCTAAACTGTCCGCCGCCGTATTAGTATATGACGCCATCGCGTTTTCTATAACGTCGGTGATGGCGGTGTATGCAATCTTATCGTTTAAAAAGGCTGCTACGGCTGCTTCGTCGGCACCGTTGTATACGGCGCACATCGTGCCGCCCTTGCGAAGTGCCTCGTAGGCAAGCGGCAGGGCAGGGAATACGTCGTTATTCGGCTTTTCAAACGTCAGCGTACCGATATCGGCAAGGCTTAAAAACTCGCTCGAAATAGGCGCTCTGTCCGGATAGGTGAGCGCGTACGCAATCGGTAGACGCATATCCGGCAGCCCAAGCTGTGCAATCACCGAGCCGTCGATAAATTCCACCATGGAGTGGATGATGCTCTGCGGATGTACGACTACATCAATCTGCTCAGGCGCCGCATCAAAAAGCCAATGTGCTTCAATCACCTCAAGCCCCTTGTTGACCATGGTCGAAGAGTCAATTGTGATTTTTGCGCCCATGCTCCAGTTTGGATGCTTTAATGCCATTTCTTTGGTAACGCCCTTTAAATCTTCGGCGGTTTTACCGCGGAACGGTCCGCCAGAAGCCGTCAGGATAATTTTGCGCAGCTGCTTGGGGGACTTAAGTCCTGCAAGTGACTGAAATACTGCGCTGTGTTCACTGTCCACCGGCAGGATTTTTACGCCGTTTTCGCGCGCAAGCTTTGTCACCAATGCACCGGCTGCCACTAAGGTTTCCTTGTTGGCAAGGGCAATGTCCTTTTTGGCTTGAATGGCGGCAATCGTCGGGCGCAGTCCGGCAATGCCCATCACGCTGGTGACGATGATTTCCGCTTCTTCTATGGTTGCGAGCGCGCACATACCCTCGATGCCGTATACGACCTTGATATCCGTGTCGGCAAGACGCGCCGCCAAATCCTTGGCGAGGTCTTCTGTGCCGGCACAGACCATTTTCGGCATAAATTCGCGCGCCTGCGTTTCTAAAAGTGCAATATTATGATGTGCAGAAAGCCCCAACACTTTCATATTGGGGCTTTTTCTTACAATATCCAGGCTCTGCGTACCGATAGAACCAGTAGAGCCGAGTATAACAATATTTTTCATTTGTTTTCACCTATCGAATTAAGTATAGACCGATTTTCGGGAGATAATGCACCAAAAAATACACGAACGGTGCCGCCAATGCAACGCTGTCAAAGCGGTCCATTGCGCCGCCGTGTCCCGGCATTAAATGCCCGAAATCCTTGATGCCGTACTGGCGCTTGAGCCAGGAGGCAATCAAATCGCCGACCTGCCCGAACACGGAGCCGACCATACCGGTCAGCGCTAACAGTAAGTAATTGACCTCTAAGTCAAAGCCAAGCTGTGCGATGATACCAAGAATTACGCCGCCGAGCGCAGTGGTAATCACGCCGCCGATGGCACCTTCCACAGTCTTTTTCGGACTGATTTTTTCAATCAGCTTGTGCTTGCCGAAGAGCTTGCCGAAAAAATAAGCACCGGTGTCGCTGATCCACGCACAGATGAAAATCAAAAACATTAACAAAAGTCCGGTTAAATCGCTGCCGCGCACCAAAGACACGCAATGCATAAAGCAAAGGATGTACACGAGCATAAACATACTGCCGGATACCTCGGAAAACGTCATCGTTTCGTTGTTCTTGAGCGCGTAAATGGCAAGGATGCTTGCCGTCAGCGCAAAGGCAACCGTAAATGCGGTGTAGCCGCCCATATGAATGGCGAGCAGCATACCGAAGGCGCCGAGCATCGCCAGCAGAATAAACAGCGGCTTTGCGCAAATGGCGCGCACTGCCTCAAATACCATAAGCAGCGATAACAGACCCACGGTGTAGCATAGGACAATCGGGTCTAAAAATATGATAATGAAGAACAAAATCAGTCCCACAGCGGCAGAGCCGGTGCGGACAAGGGTATCTTTCCACATAGGGGAAACCTTCTTCCTATCTGCCGCCGAAGCGTCTGTGTCTGGACAGATACGCTTCCATCGCAGCGTCAAAGTCTTTTTCGGAAAAGTCCGGCCAGAGCTTGTTTGTAAAATAAAACTCGCTGTAGGCGCTTTGCCACATCAAAAAGTTGCTCAGACGCATTTCACCGCTGGTGCGGATAATCAAATCTGGGTCGGGGAGAAAATGCGTGTAGAGACTCTCGGAAATGGTCTTTTCGTCAATGGCATCCGGCGCGAGCGTGCCGTCTAGCACCTTTTGTGCAAGACCTTGCACGGCGCGCGTAATTTCATCGCGGCTGCCGTAATTTAATGCGAGCGTAACAATAACACCATCGTTTTTGGCGGTGACATTTTCCACGCGCGTCATTTCTGCTTGGATTTCAGCGGAAAAGCGACTGCGGTCGCCAATCACGCAGATGCGCGCATTGTCGCCGGCAAGCTCGGTTTCAGCTGTTTTTAAGTAGTGCAATAAAAGCCCCATCAGACCGGAAACCTCTTCGGCGTCGCGCTTCCAGTTTTCCGTGGAAAAGGCGTACACCGTGATATATTTGATGCCGAGGTGACCTGCGTGCTTACTAATTTTTTTTAGTGTTTCTGCACCGGAACGGTGTCCAACAACGCGCGGTACAGAACGCTTTTTTGCCCAGCGGCCGTTGCCGTCCATAATGATGGCAACATGCTTGGGTAGGGTTTCTTTGTCAAATGTTTTTGCTTGTTTCTTAAATAAACTCATACTTCCATGATTTCCTTTTCTTTTGCGGCGGTCATGGTATCTACTTCTTTTACGTAGTTGTCGGTGATGGTCTGGATATCCTTTTCGATACCCTTCAAATCATCTTCTGTGATTTCGCTTGCCTTTTTCTTTGCTTTGTAATTTTCCATCGCATCGCGGCGGATAGAGCGCAGTGCAACCTTTGCTTCTTCTGCGCGTTTGCGCACATCTTTCACAATTTCCTTACGTCTGTCCTCTGTCAGCGGCGGAAAGTTTAAGCGAATCACTTTGCCGTCGTTGTTCGGGTTGATGCCGATATCCGAGGTCTGGATTGCTTTTTCAATCGCAGAAAGGATGGATGCATCCCACGGCTGAATAATGATGGTTCTTGCTTCCGGTACGGAAACGTTACCCACCTGCGGAATCGGGGTCGCCGTGCCGTAGTAGTCTACAGTTACCTTATCAAGAACGGCCGGATTTGCACGACCGGCGCGGATGCGCTTTAAATCCTCGTTAAATACGTTTAAGGTTTTATCCATTTTTTCAGAAACTTCAGGTAATTTTGCCATAATACTTTCCTCCTAAATATAATTATTTAAATGTTATTGCTTACGATTGTACCTAATTTTTCGCCGCACGCCGCGCGAACGATGTTATCTGTGTCATCTAAACCGAACACGTGAATCGGCATATCGTTATCCATACAAAGCGAGGTTGCTGTGGAGTCCATCACACCTAAACCGCGGTTTAATACTTCGATAAAGGTCAGCGCGTCAAACTTCTTTGCATCCGGATTTACGTTCGGATCGGAATCGTACACAGCGTCTACCTTCTTTGCAAGCAGGATAGCGTCTGCACCGATTTCCACGGCGCGCAGTGCTGCGGTTGTGTCGGTAGAGAAGAACGGATTACCTGTGCCGCAACCGAAAATCACAACTCTGCCTTTTTCTAAATGACGCATTGCCCTGCCGCGGATGTACGGCTCTGCAATCTGACGCATTTCAATCGCGGTCTGCACGCGGCAGGAGATACCTGCGTTTTCGAGTGCATCGCACAGTGCCAACGCGTTGATTACGGTTGCCAGCATGCCCATATGGTCTGCGCGTGTGCGGTCCATATTTTCGCCGGAGCGACCGCGCCAGATGTTGCCGCCGCCGACAACGAGCGCAATCTCCAGTCCCATATCCACGCACTTTTTGATGGAAGCGGACAGTTGGGAGAGTACGTCTGGATCAAAGCCGGTTTTCTTTTCGCCTGCCAGCGCTTCGCCGCTGACTTTTAAAAGAACTCTCTTGTATTTTAAATTCATTTTAGACACTCCTTTTCTTGGTGTTTTGCTTCCTGTTTGCAAAAAAATATACAGGAGACTACTTCTCCTGTATATTATACTACTATTTTACAAAATATGCAAGATGATTATTTCACCATGCTTGCAACTTCGTCAGCGAAGTTGTCAACCTTCTTTTCAAGACCTTCGCCCTTTTCAAAACGAACGAAGTTTATGAGCTTAACGCCCTTGGAAGCGAGATAACCTTCTACCTTGAAGTCGCCGTTCTTAACGAACTCTTGCTGGAGCAGGCAGTTCTGCTCGAAGAACTTGTTGATCTTACCGGTTACCATCTTTTCTAAGATGTTTTCCGGCTTGTTTGCGTTTTTCGGGTCTTCCTTCATCTGTGCAAGGATGATGTTCTTTTCCTTTTCTACATCTTCCGCCGGAACAGTGTCCTTGGAGAGGTAGAGCGGGTTGATTGCTGCAATCTGCATTGCAACGTCTCTTGCTGCTTCGTAAGCTTCTGCATCAGCGAGGCTGCCTTCAGCTTCTACCAAAACACCGATTCTGCCGCCGCCATGGATGTAGGAGCAAACATTGCCTTCAATTCTTGCGAATCTTCTAAGGTTCATGTTTTCACCAATCTTTGCGATGAGTGCTGTGAGTGCATCGCCGATGGTGTCGCTTGCGCCGTTGTACGGAAGTGCCTTGAGGGCATCTACGTCAGCGGGGTTTGCTTCTGCAACTGTTTTTGCAACGCTTGCAACGAAGGACTGGAATTCGTCATTCTTTGCAACGAAGTCTGTTTCGGAGTTAACTTCTACCAAAACGCCGATCTTCTTATCTTCGGTAATGTATTCTTTTACAATACCTTCTGCAGCAATTCTGCCGGATTTCTTCGCAGCTGTCGCGAGACCCTTTTCGCGCAGGAATTCGATTGCCTTTTCCATGTCGCCGTTTGTCTCGGTGAGTGCCTTTTTACAGTCCATCATACCACAACCGGTTTTTTCTCTTAAATCCTTTACATCTTTAGCTGTAAACATTTAAAACATCCCTTTCCAATTATAATCTTGTATAAAAGCGGTCTTTATCGATAAGGAAAAGACCGCTTTATGTCAAAAATTATTCAGCGTCAGCTTCGTCTTCTTCAATCTTAGCTTCAACCTGTTCGCCCTGCTGGCCTTCGATGATGGCATTTGCCATAGCACCTGCGATGAGCTTAACGGCTCTGATTGCATCGTCGTTACCCGGGATAACGTAATCTACTTCTTCCGGATCACAGTTTGTATCAACGATAGCAACTACCGGGATACCGAGCTTCTTCGCTTCTGCGATTGCAATCTTTTCTTTTCTCGGGTCTACAACGAACATTGCGCCCGGGAGCTTCTTCATATCCTTAATACCGCCAAGATACTTTTCGAGCTTTTCTCTTTCAGCCAAGAGCTTGCTAACTTCCTTCTTCGGGAGAAGGTCAAAAGTACCGTTTTCTTCCATCTTGTTGAGCTGCTCAAGTCTTTCAATACGCTTTTTGATTGTCTTAAAGTTCGTGAGCATACCGCCGAGCCATCTGGTATTTACATAGTACATACCAACTCTGAGCGCTTCTTCCTTAATGGAATCCTGCGCCTGCTTCTTTGTACCAACAAAGAGTACGCTGTCGCCGTTTGCAGCAACTTCAGCGATAAATTTGTAGGCTTCTTCTACCTTCTTTACAGTCTTCTGCAGGTCGATGATATAAATACCATTTCTCTCTGTAAAGATGTACTCAGCCATTTTCGGGTTCCAGCGTCTTGTCTGATGTCCGAAGTGAACACCTGCTTCAAGAAGCTGCTTCATGGAAATTACGTTTGCCATTTTTAAAGCACCTCCGGTTTTAAATTAAAATTTTTGCATCTCCGGCGGCAAAACCGAAGAAGCAAGCCATACCTCCACCGCAGTCAGCACGCATGAAAACCGAATTTGCTCCGGCACCGTTCACACGCTCGGGCGATGTGTGTATTTTTTTACGCCATGATATAATATCACAGCGCAAGTAAAAAAGCAAGTGTTTTTTTATAATTTCGGCAAATTTATCAGTTTTATTCGCCTTTTTGTACCAATATGTCGGTAATCCGCACCAAAAGTGCGTTCTTTCCTTTGATAAATCGGTCGACAATGCGCAGGCAAAGCAGACAAAGCAGCATACTTGCCAGCGCCGCGCCGGCGCAGATCAGTTCGCTTTGTGTGTAGCGTCCGACGAGGCTATAGACCAAAAACAAACACACGAGCGGCAAAAGATAAACCACAGCTGCCGCACCGATAATTTTATTCGTTTCGGTTTCGAGCAAAACCACATCGCCGATGGATAAATTTTTGCCGGTTTCGTTTTGCGCCTGCACCGTTTGGGTGCCCGGCATACAGCCACCGCTGCAGCCGGCGCAGTTTTCGCCGCACATGGAAGTTTTTACGACGTTTACTTCGATGTGCGATGCATCTATATGTGTCACAATACCGCGTTGTCTCATACGTTCTCCTTTAAATAACCTTGGCGCGTAATGCTTTGGCGTGGGCAACGGCGGTTTCGTTTTCGCTGCCGCCGCCGATGATGCGCGCAAGCTCGCCGATGCGCTCTTCTTCTGAAAGCAGTGTCACCGTCGTGGTGGCGGCATCGGCTGTGGTTGTCTTCTTTATTAAATAATGGTTGTCAGCCATCGCGGCAATCTGCGCCAGATGGGTGATGCAGATGACCTGCTTTTTACGTGCGATTGCACGCAGTTTTTCACCAATCTTTGTTGCGGCAGAGCCGGATACGCCGGTGTCAATTTCGTCAAAAATCAGGGTTTCCACGCAATCGGAATCCGCCAGTACGGTTTTAAGCGCGAGCATAATGCGCGAAAGCTCACCGCCCGAAGCAATTTTCGAAAGCGGTTTTACCGGCTCCCCGGGATTTGCCGAAAGCAGGAATTCCACTTCGTCCTTGCCGTCCGGCTTAAAGTCCGCCGCCGGCACGATCGGGATTTCAAAGCGTGTTTTGTCCATTTCCAAATCTGCCAGTTCCAGCAATACGAGCACCTGCATTTTGCTTGCGGCGTTGATGCGCAAATCTGTCAGCACATCGGCGGCTGCCTGCAATTGCTCGGTTGCAATATCGAGCAGACGCTTCGCTTCTGCCGGATCCTGCGTTTCTGCCTGCAAATCCTCTAATTCAATGCAGATTTGCGTGTAGCGGGCAAGCACATCTTCGACTGTGCCGCCGTATTTTTTCTCTAAAGACTGTATCAGTGCCAGACGCTCCTGCACAAAAGCAAGGCGTGCACCGTCAAATTCAAATGTATCGCGAAATTCGCGGATTTTGCTTGCAATATCCGAAAGGGTGTATACCGCTTCGGTCAGCGCTTCATTGGTTTGAGAAAGCTGCGCAGAAAAATCTGCCACATTTTTCAGCGATGCCGATGCAGCCGCCGCCGCATCGTAGGCAGTATATTCACCATCATAGAGTGCACTGTAGCAAGCGGCGAGATTTTCGATGATATATTGCGCATTGGTGAGCATGTTTTCCTCTTCGGCAAGGGCTTCGTCTTCACAGGGCTGTAAATCCGCCTGTTCAATTTCTGTTTTGGCAAAGGTTAAATAGTCGATGCGCGCCGCCTTTTCGGACATATCCTTGTCCGCGTTTTCATAAGCGGCTTTGCGCTTTTTATATTCGGCATAGCAAAGGGCATATTTCTCCTTTGCTTCGGCAATGTCGTCCTTGCCGAAGGCATCCAAAAACTCGATGTGCTGTTGCGGCGACAAAAGTGCCTGGTTGTCGTGCTGCCCGTGAATGTTAATCAGATATTTACTGATATCGCGTAGCAGGGCAGCGGTTGCCAGTTGTCCGTTGATGCGGACGGTAGATTTTTTATCCGTCAGTTCGCGCGCGAATAAAAAGGCACCGTCTTCTGCACTTAATCCGAGGTCGTCTGCTGCCGCAAGTGCAGTCGGATCGGATGCGGAAAAAAGCGCCTGAATTGTCGCCTTTTCCGTGCCGTGCCGGATGAGGTCGCGCTCAGCACGCTCGCCGAGAATCATATTGATCGAGTCAATGAGAATGGATTTACCGGCACCGGTTTCACCCGTAAGCACATTTAAGCCTTCGCCGAGCTCTAAGCGTGCTTCATCAATGACTGCCACGTTTTTGATTTGTAATGCTTCTAACATAGAAAATGTGCTCCTTATAATTCCAGCTTGCCTGTCTGCATGGAAATCAAAACTTCTTTCAAGCGCGCTGCGCTTTCCGGACTATCTGTTACGATTAAAATAGTATCGTCACCGGCAATGGAGCCTAAAATCTGTGCACCGATGGTGGAGTCAATCGCCGCGGCTGCCGCCTGCGCCATGCCGGCAAGCGTTTTGACCACGATGGTGTGCATTGCCGCTTCGACTTTGATGACCGATTGCGCAAAAATGGTCAGGTGCTTGGAAGAGGCGGTCGGCGCGTTCGATGGCTGTTGATACTTGTAGCCGTTTTTGCCGTTTGCTACCTTAATCAGTCCGAGTGCCTTGATGTCACGTGAAACGGTGGCCTGGGTTACGTCAAAGCCGCTGTCGCAGAGCTTCTGCGTTAAATCCGACTGTGTTACCGTGTTGGTGTTTTGAATGATATCCAGGATTTTTGCGTGTCTTTTGTTTTTCATTTTTTATACCTTCTATCTGATAATATGCTGCTTGCTTAATTTGTCCTTCAGCGTTGCATAAAAGCTTTTATTTTCCAGTTGGATAATACTGGTTTCATATGCTGATTTCTGAATTTGCAGGGTGTCGTTTTCCGTGAGTGTGCAGATGCTTCTGCCATCACAGCTGATAAATGTGCCTTCGCAGTCTTTGCGCACGACCTTCACCGTGAGTGTGTGTCCGAACGGCATCACAATCGGGCGCGATTGCATATTGTGCGGACAAATCGGCGTCAGCAGCATTGCGGAAAGCTCCGGCGCTAAAATCGGACCGCCGGCGGAAAGGGAATAGGCGGTCGAGCCGGTTGCGGTGCTGACAATCACACCGTCTGCGACGAATTCGTCTAATAGTACATCGTCGTTATACACCTGCAGGCTTAAAAGCTTGGAAAAGGATGCTCTGGAAATAACGATGTCATTGAGCGCATCAAAGCTTGCGTTTGACCGACCGGCGCGAATCAGCTCCGCATGGAGCATGCTGCGCTTTTCGATGCGGTAGTCGCCGGCGAGTAGTGCATTAATCGCTGTTGCCATATCCTCCGGCTCCACGGCGGCTAAAAAGCCGAGGTGACCTAAATTGATGCCGAGGATGGGCACATCGTATTTGGAAAGCTTCTCTGCCACGGCTAAAATACTGCCGTCGCCGCCGAGGACGATGGCGAAATCTGCTGTAGCATACAGTTGTTTTTCCGGCAGAAATTCCACGCCGTCTGCCGTTAACGCTGTTTTGTCAGACAGGCAGATTTGTGCCCGTCCGCCGAGCAGGGAAATCAGCTTTTTTGTATATGTACAATCTATATCTCTTTGTTTATTTGGGATTACGGCTATGCGTTTCATATACAACACCTCAACCTTAATTATATATAATATCTTGCATAACTGCAAGAAGAATTTGCATAAAAATAAATTTTTGTGTATAAAGAAAACGACAAGAGGGCCAAAATTTTAGATCTATTAAAAGTCCGAATAAAGGGAAAGAATAAATGCGCGGGAATGTCGTAGGGGCGGATGTAAAATTGTTCTAATAGTGTTTTGCTAAAAAATTTAAATATTACTGATTTTTTTTGCGTACCCCCGATGCAACGCCGTTGTCATTTCGCCCGGCGCGGGCAGTTTATTTAAAAGTTCCATAGGAAGATCTCGGAATAAAAAATGGCACCCCCGACCGGAGTCGAACCGATGACTAATCCTTAGGAGGGATTTGTTATATCCACTTAACTACGGGGGCAAAATTAAAATTATGTAATTATAAACGCGAGTGCAAACCTACGAACAAATCCCTCCGTTATAAAAAAGATCTGAATCTTGTTTATTTTACTATGAAATTATGCTTCTGTCAAGCGGGAGAGAAGGAAAGTAAAGCATTTGCGGGACGTCGAGGTAGCCGTCCCTTACGGAATCATTTGGATTGTGCTTGTAGGTGGGTCTCCGTGCCCTCACGCGAAAATGATGTGAAATAACGGGCGGGCGTGGAAAAGAGCCCCTACGGCACGGATTATAATTTTGGGTGTTACGGGCGGTTATTAACCGCCCGTAAATATTATACAACCTGGATGTCGGGTCTGTCGGCTGACACTGGAAACTTAAAACTAGTATTTACAAACGGATGATTGTGTGCTATACTTATGTACATATCGGGGTGTAGCGCAGTCGGTAGCGCACTAGACTGGGGGTCTAGGGGCCGCGTGTTCAAGTCACGTCACTCCGACCAAAACTCCTCGTACATCCGTACGGGGAGTTTTACGGATTACCGCTTCACTAAAATTGCATCCCTATTCTGATTGGAAGCAAAGTTTTACTTGCTTCTATTTTATTTCTATTGCTTTTTGTTGAAAAAACACGAATTTTCTGTTATACTGTATTTGTAGCAAAAAAACTGCCCGATGGGCGGAGATGGGGGAGAACAATGAAAAAATTACAGAGTTTGATTTTTGTGGTGTTGGTTTTGGTATTGGCGCTGACGGGTTGCGGCACACCAAAGAAAAATGGTCCGACACCGGCAGAGCCGCCGGTAGCAGAGAAGCCGGCGCAGCCGGCACAGATAGATGCAGATATAAAAGCTTTTTTCGATACATATGTAAATACAACGGCGCGTCCGATTGCAGTGATGGTGGATAATGACGATGAAAATGCACGTCCGCAGGCGGGTCTCGATGAGGCATATCTGATTTATGAAATGGTTGTCGAAGGCGGTGCGACAAGATTTATGGCACTGTTTAAAAATACGCAGACAAAAAACATTGGTCCGGTGCGCTCGTCGAGACATTACTTCTTGGATTATGCCTTGGAACAGGACGCCATCTATACACATTACGGCTGGAGTCCGAAGGCAGAGGCGGATATACCGGCGCTCGGCGTGAAAAACATTAATGGTGTAGCGGGAGGTGATGGTGGCGTGTTCTGGAGAGACGGAAAGTACACACGCGATTGGCACACTGCGTATACAAGCATAGAGAAGATTCAGAAACGAGCGGAACAGAAAAAGTATGCCACAGAAACAGAGCGAAAAAACGGTATCGTTTATGCGACGGCATACATAACGCCGGAAAACGGCACAAAAGCGGAAAAGATTACACTGGCGTATTCGGGTAGTTATACCACAGGGTATATCTACAATGCGGAAACGCAGATGTATGAAAAGACGATTTCCGGCAGGGCGCACAAAATGCAAAACGGCAATGTTGTAGCGCTGAAAAACGTCATCGTGCTGCTAAACGGCGATACTGCACTTGGTGACGGCTCGGCAAGACGTAATATCAACACTGTCGGCAGCGGTAACGGGTATTACTATACGAACGGTGTTTGCGAGAAAATTAAGTGGGCAAAGCCTTCGCGCAGCGGCAGCACTGTGTTTACAAAAGCGGACGGCACTGCGCTTGAAATCAATCCGGGCAAGACCATTGTTAATATTATCAGCCCCGCCATTGGAGTAAGTATGCAATAGAAAACAATTAAAAGGGAATTGGGAATATTGAACAGGTTCGTTAAAAATGAACCATGACAAAAAATCCCAATATCTGAAGTGACCCCAAAAGTCTAACTTTTTGGGGTTACTTCAGATGTTGGGATAAGCGAGGGGAGTCGAACACCTATAAATCTAAAGACAGACCTTGGAAGACGGACAAACGCTTTCTCCTTCAACTGTCGAGAGCCGTGAGGCTGCCGTAGGAACAGTGGCTACATAGATTTGAAAGTATTCTTGCACAGCGTACGCTTTCTGGTGCTTTGTGTTTGCGTTTCGTATAAACCCTTTTTAAAAGAAGTCATTTATTTTATACAACAATGGGGAAAATGGTATGAAAATATTAGTAAAGAAAATTAAAAATGGTAGCGCGGTGATTGCTTTGCGCACAAAAGACGGGGAAGAACGTTGCTCGGCGGAACGCGGCATCAAGCCACTTTTGATTTTGCTGGAAGATGCGTCTGCACCTTTGCACGGTGCAATTGTGGCAGATAAGGTGGTTGGCAAAGCGGCGGCGTTTTTGTTTGTGGTGGGAAAGGTAAAGCAGTTGCATGCGGTTGTGCTCAGCGTGCCGGCAAAGATGGTTTTGGAGCGCTATGGGATAGAATTTACCTATGACGAGCTGACGGACAAGATTTTAAATAGGGATAAGACGGGTTTTTGTCCAATGGAGACCAAGGTTTGGGATATAGAAACACCACAAGAGGCGTATGGAGCGTTGAAGGGATGATGTGTATGCAGCACAGAATACTGGAAAAACAGGGGAGAAGGTAAGTTTAATATGGCAAAGGTTGCAAAGTGGTTTGAGAAGTAGGGCGTGACGACTCGGCACGTCGTCAACGAATTTAAAAGGGATATTTTATACGGTCCTTTTTTGTCTACTTCAGCTACGAAAAAGTTTCGTAGGCGTTTTCTTGACTTTTTTATCCACTGTGTGATATGATTTGTGTAAGCAAAAAATCAGGAGGAGAGCAGATATGATTAAAAAAATAATGTCTGAAATGACACTTAGAGAAAAAATCGGGCAGACAGCCATGCCGAATCCGCGTTTTGTCGGTGAAGGTATTAAAGAATACGGCAGCCTCGGCGCATACTTTGCAGCCTACCCTTATACGGGTTTCTATCTGAATAAGGAGGATATGATTGACAAGGACGGCAATGTCTATACAGAGCCAAGCGATTCGGCAAAGGCAATCAAAGAAGCATCGGAAATGATTAAAATTCCGCTTTTGGTTTCCTGCGATTGTGAGCGTGGCGCAAAAGCAATGTATCAGGAATTCCATCAGATTGCCTCGAATATGGCGCTCGGTGCGGCAAGAAGCAAGGAACTTGCCCGCAAACGCGCCTATTACTGGGCAAGAGAGATAAAGAGTATGGGCGCAAACTGGCCATTCGGTCCGGTGGTTGACCTGCAGACGAACTTTTTCGACTTTATGGGCGTACGCGTTATGTCTGACCAACCGGAAATCATCTGCGATTTGGTGCCTTCGATTATACAGGGTATTCACGATGCCGGTCTCGGCGTTTGCCCGAAGCACTTCCCGAGCAATCCGGGCAAGGATTACCGTGACGTGCATATCGCCAATTCGACAATTGAGTCCTCTTTAGAGGATTGGAGAGAAAGATGTAAACCGATATGGAAAGCAGCGATGGATGCCGGCGCGGACGGTATTATGACCAGCCATGCAACATTCCCTGCCATAGAGCCGGGTCTTTCCAGAGGACAACCGATTCCAGGCGGCGCATCGAAAAATGTACTGGATTTGGCTCGCGTAGAGCTCGAGTACGACGGTGTTATCATCACGGATGACTGCGGTATGAAAGGTCTTTCTGCTGCCTTTGAATATGAAGATGTATATATCCAAAGCTTCAACGCCGGCAGCGATATTATACTGTTCTGTCGAAATGACTATATTGATGTTATGGAAAAGGCAGTTTTGGAAGGCAAGGTTTCTGAGGCACAGCTCGACAAGTCGGTGGAGCGTGTCTTGAAGCTGAAGCAGAAGCTTGGTCTGTTTGACGGCGTGGAAGTTGCGCCGAAGCTTACAGAGGAAGAGATAAAAGACTTTGAGCAGGTTGGCTACGAAATTGCGAAAAAAGGTCTTACATTGGTAACAAATCATACAAACACGATTCCGTTTGATGCGGCGAAGGCAAAGAAAGCGACCATTATCAACGTTTCGGTTGACCCGCGCTTTATAAAGGATTTAGAGCCGATGGTCGATGCGTTTGCCAAGTATGGCATTGAGGCGACCATTGTGGATGGACTGAAAAGTAAAGCGCATCTGAAGGAGATTGCGGATACCAACGATATTATCGTCTATGCATGTTTCCTGAAAGCAGGTTTTCAGGGCTTGCAGTGGTTCTCGCGTGTAGAAGATTTCAACACCTTGTTCCACAGCCTCTCCAGCGGTGCGGAAAAATCCGTTGTGGCATCGTTTAGCTCGGCGTCGGTGTACTATAACTATTTTGAAAACACGCCGACCTATATTAACGCATATTCCAATTGCATTGGCACGATGCATGCCTTTGTAGATGCGCTTATGGGTAAATTCGAAATGACGGGCACATCGCCGGTCGCAATGAAGCCGGAATTTAAATAATAGGAAAAGAGAGCGTTCGCGAGAACGCTCTCTTTTAATGGCAGAAATAACGGGCGGATGTGGGCATCCGCCCCTACACGCATGATTGCAATGATACCGTAGGGGACGATGCCCATATCGTCCCGCAAAATATGCTTGCACACAGCCGCAGCATGCGCATAAAAATCGCATGTTACGGCTATCTTACATTTTGGGGGAATGGTTGACAAAAATGGAAATATATTATACAATATAAGGTGGTGTGAGCTATTTTGCACCGCAAGATACGCCAAGAAGAAGACCTTTCTTTGGCGAAAACTGCGATGAACAGGAGATTACATTCATGGCAAAGAAATATGACAATACCAGTATAACTTCCCTAAAGGGCGCGGACCGTGTGCGTTTGCGTCCGGCGGTTATTTTCGGCTCGGACGGACTTGAGGGCTGCTGCCACTCGTTTTTTGAAATTCTGTCCAACTCCATTGACGAGGCGAGAGAAGGGCACGGCGACCGCATTGAGGTTACACGCTTTTTAGATAAATCCATTGAGGTTGCCGACCATGGTCGCGGTATCCCGGTGGACTTTAACGAAAAGGAAAACCGCTATAACTGGGAGCTCGTCTTCTGCGAGCTGTATGCCGGCGGTAAATATAAGAACAATTCGGGCGAAAACTATCAGTACAGCTTGGGTCTTAACGGTCTTGGCAGCTGTGCGACGCAGTATTCCTCTGAGTATATGGACGTTACGGTTATGCGTGACGGGCACAAATACAAGCTCCATTTTGAAAAGGGCGAAAATGTCGGCGGTCTGGAAAAAGAGCCGACCCGCTTTAAGCAGACGGGTTCGACCATCCGCTGGAAGCCGGATTTAGAGGTATTTACCGATATTGATATTCCGCTTGAATTTTATATGGAAACGCTGAAAAAGCAGGCGGTGGTGAACCCAAATCTGACGTTTACGTTCTACAACGAAACCAAGGAGGGGATGGAGCTTTACGAGTTCTGTTACCCGAACGGTATCGTCGATTACATGAAGGAACGCGTGGGCGAAGGCGCGCTGACGGATGTGCAGTATGCCGAAGCAGAGCGCCGCGGTAAGGATCGTGAGGACAAGGAAGAATACAAGGTGAAGATGCAGGTGGCATTTTCCTTTAGCAATACGGCGCCGTTTCTGGAATATTACCACAACTCCAGTTTCCTTGAACACGGCGGCTCGCCGGATAAGGCGGTACGCAGTGCGTTCGTATCTTCGCTTGACCAGTATATCCGCCAGTCGGGCAAGTATCAGAAAAATGAATCCAAGATTACCTTTGTCGATGTAGCGGATTCGCTTGCGTTTGTATCGAGCTCCTTCTCGACGCAGACGAGTTATGAAAACCAGACAAAGAAGGCAATCAACAATAAATTTATTCAGGAAGCGATGACGGAGTTTTTACGTCAGCAGCTCGACATCTACTTAATCGAAAACAAGGCAGAGGCAGACAAGATTGCCGACCAGATGCTCATTAACAAGCGCAGCCGCGAAAGTGCGGAGCGCGCGAGAGTGAATACAAAGAAAAAACTGACGGGATCTATGGACGTTACCAACCGCGTACAGAAGTTTGTGGACTGCCGCTCGAAGGATGTGGAAAGACGCGAAGTCTACATCGTGGAGGGTGACTCGGCGCTCGGCTCCTGTAAGCAGGGGCGCGACGCGGAGTTCCAGGCAATTATCCCGATTCGCGGTAAAATCTTAAACTGCTTAAAGGCGGACTATGACAAGATTTTTAAGAGCGAAATCATCACTGACCTTCTGCGCGTGCTCGGTTGCGGTGTTGAGGTACAGAATAAGCACAACAAGGAATTCAATAAATTTGACCCCGACCTGCTTCGCTGGAACAAGGTCATCATCTGTACCGATGCCGATGTCGACGGCTATCAGATCCGCACGCTGGTGCTGACAATGATTTACCGTCTTGTACCGTCGCTGATTGAAATGGGCAAGGTTTACATTGCGGAATCGCCGCTCTTTGAAATCACGCACAAGGATGAAACCTATTTTGCCTATACCGAGGCAGAAAAGACGCAGATACTAGAAAAGCTGGAAGGCAAGAAGGTCAAAATTCAGCGCTCCAAAGGTCTTGGTGAAAATGAGCCGGAAATGATGTGGCAGACGACCATGAATCCAGAAACGCGCCGCTTAATCCGCGTGGATGCGGCAGATATGGAAGAAACAGAAAAAATGTTTGATTTACTGCTCGGCGACAATCTGCAGGGCAGAAAAGACTATATTGCCGAAGTCGGTGAAGATTACATCGACATGGCAGACGTAAGCTAAAGGAGGTGCGCAAAATGGAACAGCAATTTACACCGCAGATGATTACGGATACCTTAAAAGACAACTATATGCCGTATGCGATGAGCGTTATCATTTCGCGTGCCATCCCGGAAATTGACGGCTTTAAACCGTCGCACAGAAAGCTTCTGTATACGATGTATAAGATGGGTCTGTTAAACGGTGCGCGTACCAAGTCTGCAAACGTTGTGGGTCAGACGATGCGCTTAAATCCGCACGGCGATATGGCGATTTACGAAACAATGGTGCGCTTAACGCGCGGCCACGAAGCACTTTTGCATCCGTTTGTGGACTCCAAGGGTAACTTCGGTAAGCGCTATTCGAGAGATATGGCGTTTGCGGCATCGCGTTATACGGAAGTAAAGCTCGACAGCATTTGCGCCGAGATTTTCTCCGATATGGACAAAAACACCGTTGAATTTGTGGACAACTACGATGCAACGATGAAGGAGCCGACGCTGCTGCCGACGGCGTTTCCGAATATTTTGGTTAACCCGAACGAGGGTATCGCGGTCGGTATGGCATCGCAGATTGCGAGCTTTAACTTAAAAGAGGTATGCGCGGCAACCGTTGCGTATATGAACGACGAATTTGTCGATTTTTCCGAGATTATGCCTGCACCAGACTTTTCGACCGGCGGTATTTTGCTCTATGACAAGGAAGAAATGAGAAAAATCTACGAAACGGGCAGAGGCAGTTTTAAGATTCGATCGGTGTACAGCTATGATAAAAAGAACAACTGCATAGAAATTACGGAAATTCCGTATTCGACCAGTATTGAAGCCATTATTGAAAAGCTTGCCGAGCTGATTAAGGCGGGCAAGGTCCGCGAAATCGCCGATGTGCGCGATGAATCGGATAAGAGCGGTTTAAAACTCACACTGGACTTAAAGCGCGGCACGGATGCTGACGCCCTGATGACGCGTTTGTTTAAGATGACACCGCTGGAGGCTTCGTTTGGTTGCAACTTTAATCTGCTCATTCACAGTCGTCCGGTCGTGCTCGGCGTGCGTGGTATTATTGATGAGTGGGTAAAATTCAGAATGGACTGCGTCAAGCGCGGGCTTGCGTATGATATCGAGCAAAAGAGCGCAAAGCTCCATTTGCTTGAAGGCTTAAAGAAAATCCTTTTAGATATTGACAAGGCAATTAGCATCATCCGCCACACTGAGCAGGAAGCAATGGTTATTCCGAACTTGATGCGCGGTTTTGATATTGATGAAATCCAGGCGGAATACGTTGCGGACATCAAGCTCCGTAATTTAAACCGCGAATATATCTTAAAGCGTACGGACGATATTGAAAACTTAAAAGACGAAATTGAAAACCTTCAAAAGACACTTGGCAGTGGACGTTTGATAAAAAAGTTGATTGCCAAGCAGCTTGAAGCTATTTCAAAAAAGTATGGCATTGACCGAAAGACGCAGATTGTCAATAATACCGAGGTAGAGCATTTCAATGCCAAGGAAGTCGTTGCTGATTATGCGCTCACGATATTCTTTACCAAGGAAAATTACCTAAAGAAAGTGCCGGCGGTTTCGCTGCGCTCCTCCGGTACGGAGCATGTATTAAAAGAAGGCGACAGAATCCTTTCTGCGGATGAGACAAACAATCGCTTTGATTTGGTGATGTTCTCTGACCGGCAGAATGTGTATAAAACCCGTATTTGCGATTTGCCGGACGGCAAGGTGAGCAAGATGGGCGAGTATCTGCCGAATCTGTTGCAGATGGAGCCGGGCGAGAAGATTTTGTTTGTTATCCCGACCGAAAAGTACGAAGGCAATATGCTTTTCTGTTATGAAAACGGTAAGATGGCGAAGGTACGGCTCGAAGCGTATGCGACAAAGACGAACCGTAAAAAGCTGACCAATGCATACTACGGTGGCTCGAAGCTTGTGCGGATTCTGTATCTTGGCACGGAAGAGAAGGAATATATGGTTTATTCCAACCTCGGCAAGGCGCTGTATTTGCATACATCCAAGGTACCGCTCAAAACCACAAAGACAACGCAGGGCGTGCAGGTTATGATTTCCAAGAAGGGCAGCGTGGTTGCTAATGTGGAGCCGATTGCAACTTGCGGCATAGAAGATATTGACTATTACAAGACAAAGAATATCCCGGCGATGGGCAATTTCTTAAAGGAAGAAGACACGCCCGAAAAGCAGATGACGCTGTTTTAAAACTTATAAAGGATGTGACATAGATGCTCGAATATGAAGAGTACAGATTAGAGTTGGAAGGTTTGACTTCCAAAATTACGGAGTTGAAGGACGCGCTCGATATCGGCGGCGCACAGGCTAAGATTGATGAACTGGAAGCGGAAGCGTCCAAGCCGGATTTTTATTCCGATATGGAAAATTCGCAGAAGGTTTTGCAGCAGACAAAGCAGCTTAAAGATAAAATCGGACGTTACGAAAAGCTCGTTGCGGACTGGGACGATGCTAAGACTTTAGTGGCACTTGCCATTGAGGAAGATGATGATTCACTGCTCGAGGAAATTACAGAAGCGTGCGAAAGCATCAAGGATACGCTCGATACCATGACGCTCGAAACGCTCCTGACCGGTAAGTATGATAAGTGCAATGCGATTATTACTTTCCATGCCGGTGCAGGCGGTACGGAGGCGCAGGACTGGGCTTCCATGTTGATGCGTATGTATGAAATGTGGGCGGCAAAGCGCGGTTACGGCTGTGAAGTGCTCGACCTTTTGGACGGCGATGAAGCCGGCATCAAGAGCGCCACCATTCAGATTACGGGTCTTAATGCCTACGGCTACGCAAAAGCGGAGAAGGGCGTACACCGTCTGGTGCGCATCTCGCCGTTTGACGCATCGGGCAGACGCCATACCTCATTTGCATCCGTAGAAGTTATGCCGGAAATCGAAGATGAAATTGATATTAAAATCAATCCGGAGGATTTGAAGGTGGACACCTACCGTTCCAGCGGTGCGGGCGGTCAGCACGTCAACAAGACGGAGTCTGCTATCCGTATCACACATATTCCGACGGGCGTGGTTGTTGCTTGCCAAAATGAGCGTTCGCAGTTTAAAAACCGCGATACGGCGATGAAGATGCTCAAAGCAAAGCTCGTGGAAATTGCAGAACAGCAACAGAAGGATAAAATTGAAGACATCAAGGGCGTGCAGAAGGAAATCGCATGGGGCAGCCAGATTCGCTCCTACGTATTCCATCCGTACAACATGGTCAAAGACCACAGAACAAACTTTGAAGTCGGCAACATCGGTGCTGTTATGGACGGCGATCTCGACGGATTTGTTAATGCGTATTTAAAGTCGGCAAGTTTGGGTACATTAAATTTGAAGTAATAATATACGAAGGTGTAGCATTTTCTACACCTTCGTTTTTTTATACAAAAGAGACAGGGTATTCTTGTGCAAACAGTACAATTGACATATAAAGTAAATTTCGGTATAATGTTATTATCTATTATTATGGTGAAGTCGAGGGTTTCGTCTCACTTTCGGCTAGGAGGAGAAAGCATGAAAAATACATTCTTAAAAATGCTGTGTCTGTTGACAGTTGCATTCGCAATTGTTTGGCTGCCGACTGCCGCGTTAGCGACAGAGGAATATGTGGACCAGATTTTGGCGCCGATTGGCGAGGGTTTCACCGATATGGACGGCAATTTAATTTTGGATGCGGACGGTGAATTTGTACCGCTGACAGCGGAGTTTTACGGCAGAGAAGGCGTTAAAGTTGTATGGAATGTTATGGACGGTAAGGATGTTGTCAGCCTTGTGAAGCGTGAAGGCTTTGCAAATCAAGCGATTATGACTGCGCTTTCTGACGGTGAAGCAAGCATCGTTGCTTATATAGAGGACGACACACAGTCCGTAATTACCGCGAAGGTTATTGTCAGCAATCAAACTGTGGAAACAGCTACGATTGCAACACTGCGTACCAGTGTCGAGGGAGACGGTAACATCATAAGAAAAGCGGAATCTGGGGCGGAGTTGTCGTTAGGTACATCCTACACGAATCAGCATAATGTTGGAATGGTTGTAGATTTGACAGCGGTCGAAAACTCCCATCCGTTTAAATACTGGGTTGTGCGGCATGGTGGTGACAAGGATATCATTGTAAGCAAAGACAAGCACTATACCTTTACTTTAACAGAGGATATAACCATAGCGGCTGTGTTTGATCAGACTGGCAATTTGCAGGGTGTAAACGCAACCTTCCTTTACCAAAATATTGTTGCGAACAATTACTATGTCAAGAGCATTTCCAAGAGTGTGCCGGCTGCACCATATCAGAGAGATAAGAGTTTTGTAAAATGGATGTCTGAACAGGTAGATGCAGACAGCGTCCTTGCAAACAACAAAGTGGATATGGGCGAGATTACGCAGAGCACGACCTTTACCGCAACCTATACTGCTAAAAATACAGAATGTGACATTAATATTGTCGGCGGTAGCGGTAGCGGCACGTACGCATATGGCGCACCGGTAACTGCTACGGTAACAGCTACGGCGCAGGAGGGCAAGCAGTTCCTGTTCTGGTCGAAGGACGGTATGCCGGTAAGCAATGATATAGAGTATAGGTTTTCTGCAATGCAGGATTGTACCGTGGTTGCGATATTTGGTCCGGCGCTGGAAACAGATGGCATTAATATGGTAATGCAGCAACCGGTAGAAGATGGAAACGTAATTGCATTTACATTTGAGCGGTATGTACCGGAAACGGTTAACTTTGTATCGAGCGGTTTTATTGTAAGCGAGATTGCCGGTTGCGAGCGCGGTGATGCTGCCAATATCCTGATGGAAGCGGTTTCCTACCGCACAGGGGCACGTACACAGTTGACGAAGAGTCTTACAAAAGTAAGTGGTGTTACGATCTATTATGCGCGTGGCTATGTGGTTTATATGGAAAACGGCTTAGCAAAGACAGTTTATACTGCACCGCAGAAGATTGTAATTGAATAAGATTGCATATAGAAGATGGGATATGCAAGTGCCTTGCGAAGTAGACCATACTCTGTAGACACAAAAAGAACATTTTAAACCGCCTGTTCAAGACTGTATTGAACAGGCGGGTTTTTGCATTTAACTCGAATAGGTCGTACATAATTAAAATAATAATCAGTTTATTCCATTACCTTTTTAGGTCATCATATTTCTAACAGGAAAGCTCTAAGCGAAAAACAGCTTTGCATTTTCCAAAAAAAAGTGTCAATTCCTGCATTGCCGCAGGGTGTTCCGGCTTTTGTCACACTACGAATTACGTTGTATGATTTAAGTAGGCTACAATAAACGGGTCTTTACATGTTTATTTACGTCTTTTTTGTTTTAGCATACAAAAAGATAGCAGGCACTGTTTTGTGTCTGCTATCTTTATACAATAAGTAAAAATGCTTGCTGCATATATTATATCACATCCTTCAGGATTATTCTCCACGCTTTTTAAGTCCCAGTTTATCAAATAAAAGCTGTCTTTTCTGTGCGTTTTCGTGCAATGCAGCAGGTTTAGATGGTTGCAATCCTTTTTTTAATACCTTTTTAAATCCGCTCAAAAAGATGAAGCCGATATGATGTATATAAGCAATAGGGAGCAATAGTTTGCTTTTTCGCAAGTAGTGATATCTGTGTTCCATATTCCTTGTGCTAAAACTGATTTTTTCTTTGTTGCTTTCTTTTTGGTATTGTTTTTTGTATTGCGCATAATCTTTTGCGCGTTCTTTTAAATACGCCTCGTGTGTTTCTTGACGTCCTGCTTCAGCATGACCAAAGGCGCCGCCGCTGATGCAGTCTTTCATCAGCATATCCATAGCGTCTTCATCGACTTCGTGTACAAAGAAATCGTTTTTCTCAAAGCCTAAATACTTTACACCAATACCGAACAGCGTGTCCATAAATTTTTGATAGCCTAGCTCTGCGAGAAAGTGTTTGAAAGCAGTTTCATCAAGTTCGTCTTTAAATTTTCGAATATACAAAAGCAAGTCTGAAACCAAACGAATCCCAAATCCGCCACCAATAAAATGTGTCATCAAATGCGCAAAATGCATATACAAACCATCGTTGATGCCGACGGTGTAAAACTCGCCGAGCGCTTCGGTTTGTGCTTTGATAAACGGTTCTGTCGGTTCAAGGCTACTGTTATATAAAATGTCATTTTGTAAATCACCCTGCCACTTGATGTGCAGCTCGATTTTGCCGCATACGTTGCTTTTGCATGTGCAATGGTTTGCGTGCGGAATACGCGGCTCAACAGAAATACCGTTTTGCAACAGAACATCTACTGCACGGCTTTCGTCATCCGGATATACAAACAAATCAATATCGGAGGAGATGCGGCATTCTGGATGCGGATAGAGCGCAGCAAGAGATTCGCCTTTTAAAACAGCATAGGGGATGCCGGCTTTCTCGAATGCGGCTAACAACTTGCGCAAGCCATACATCCGTTGCATATTTTTTACGCAATGGAAGAAAAAATGGTTTCTATAGACAGACCAGTTTTCAGAGGGAGATGCATCTTTGTAGCGTTCTTTTAACACAACGAAAAGCAGCGGCCAGGCATTGTGCCTGTCCGCCAGTTTTTTTATAGCATCTACATCTAAGGTGTCTGCAGGGTTTACAGCAGTGTCATGGATAGCGTGGCGAAACAAGGTAATAAAATCTGCACTTGTCTTATCCATATCTATCCACCTTTCTGCTTTATTTTCTGCGGTTATTTGCATTGCGATAGCGTTTTCTTTTTAGATAGCGACGTCTCTTTTTTGCCTTGATTTGTGCCAAAATAACGAGCAGGAAGAACCCCCCAACCACCAAAAGAATTGGAATCAGCACCAATGGATGCAGGAAAAAGGCCAATATTTTGCTGAAAATAAGCGAAAGATAGTCCGTTTTAATATCTGTACCTGTTACTAAGTTTATGGTTGCAATTTGCTCGCCTTTGTAAAAGTAGGAAGCAGTGCCGACAACTGTGCCCTTGGGAATTGGGGCAACCAACCCTTCCTGTGTTGTGACTTTGTGCGTAATTTCCGCAACAGTGGCATCGTTGGGTAAAAGGATAGACGAATCATTTTCCGACATTGCGGTAACGAAATCGGTGCCACGCGCGTGTTTTACATGTACTTCAGCCAGGATTTCATCCTTGGCACTAAGTGTTTTTTTTGAAAAATTATTAAAGCCGTATTCAAAAATGGATTTAGAGTCGATGAAAGAGTAGATGCCATCGACCTGTTCTTTTGCACCAAGTGTTACGGCAATCAGGTTTTCGTTACCCTTGGTCGCAGAAGAAACCAGACAATTTGCTGCAGCACTTGTGTAGCCGGTTTTGATGCCGGTTGCCGCACTGTAAGCATAACGGGAATAGCTATTGATTAAATAGTTTGTGTTGCTTAAAATGCGCTGTTCCTTATATTTGTTTGTCGGCTCTATGTAATATGTTTGCGTATTTACAATTTTACGGAAAGTTTCATTTTGCATTGCATAGCGTGCAACGATTGCCATATCGTGCGCGGTTGTATAATGATTTTCATCGTGCAGACCGTGCGGATTGACATAATGTGTGGACTCCATACCGAGTTCTTTTGCTTTTGCATTCATTTGCTCTACAAACGCATCCACGCTGCCGCACATATGCTCCGCTAACACGTTGCAGGCTTCATTGGCAGACGAAACCAACACAGCGTGCAGAAGCTGTTCCACCGTGAGCTGTTCACCGTCTGTAATACCAATGTTGCTTGCACCAAGCGGGATATCCATTACGGCGTTGTAGCTGGCGGTTACAATGTCAGCCGGTGCCAGGTTTTCGATAAATAAAATGGCACTCATTACCTTTGTGGTACTTGCAGGGAACATTTTTTTATCTGCATTTTTTGCATAGAGTGTTCTACCGGAATCCGCATCTATCAAAATAATGGCCTGACTGACTGTATCCGGCGCTGCAAATGCAGACGTACAAAACAATGATATTACCATGAAAATGCATAAGTATGCGTATAATAACTTGTTTTTCATAAGAAATCTCCTCGAATGAAAGAAAATGATCAATAACAGTATATCAAAAATCGCGAAAAATGGCAATAGCCTTTCTTTAAAAACATTAAAAATATTTGTATGTAATTTCCGCTTATCGCAACATAGGTGCTATGTGCGACAAGTGGAACAGGGGCTATAATTTGCAGAATTCGCCCCACGCCTTGGCCTCGGCAACCTCTGTGTCATCGGGGATATAGACGTTTGTGGATTTATCACGTCTGTGTGTTTCGCCCGGTGGAGGTTGCATAGCCATACGTGCTTTTTCACGGAAGGGAGTTTTCATGTGTTTAGGCTTTGTTTTTCTTTGCATTTTGTATGTCCTTTCCATCTGAAATAAAGCGACCCAAAGCTAGTTTGTGCATTGAAAATTAATATATACGCCAGTCAAATGTTACAAAATTATAAACAACAAATTAAAAAAGTTTGACAAGTAATTAAAAATGTGTTATACTTACCTTGAAAATAACGGAGGTTATGTATATGAAGATTTTAAAGAAAGCAGTTGTTGCGGGTGTTTGCGCAATGATGATGCTAACAACAGTGCAGGCTGCTGAAATTGGTATTGTTAATACAGAAATATTAAATGTTAGAGCATCGGCAAGTTTGAATTCGGACATTGTCGGCAAGTTGTATGAGAATAATCCAGTTTCTGTTATGGAAGAAAGTGGAGGCTGGAACAAGATTTTGTATCGAGGCAAAGTTGCTTATGTTTTTGGAAAATATGTAACACCGCAGATTTTCAAAGGTGCGGTGCGCTTATATGACGAATCCAAGTATGGCGAAATAGAAGCAGGATGCTTAAATGTGCGTAAGGATACAGATATAAATTCTGAGATTTCCCGTAAACTATATCGGGGACAGAAGGTGGAATTGCTTGGCGAAAGCGAAGAATTTTATGCAATCCAGGAAGAGGATGGCGTTGGATTTATTTTCAAAGAATATGTAAGGGAAATTACGAAGGAAGTCTATGCGGCGGCATCGGCAGGCGGAAATGTTGTTGCGAAGGCGATGGAATACATTGGTACACCGTATGTGTACGGCGGCAGCTCGCCGTACGGCTTTGATTGCTCGGGTTTTGCTATGTATGTCTACCAGAAAATGGGCGTGTCTTTAAACCGCACAGCGGCAGGGCAGATGCTTAACGGGTACCGTGTTAGTCTGCAGGAGCTACAGCAGGGAGATCTTGTGTTTTTTGGGAGCAGAGGCAATATTGATCATGTTGGTATTTATGTAGGTAATGGCAATATGGTGCACGCGCCGTATACCGGCAGAAGTGTGTGCGTAGAATCCATTTACGGCAGCTATTATGGACCAAGACTGGTTGGCGCAAGAAGAATTTTTTGAGATTTGTTGAAAAATGTCGAAATTTTTGGTAAAATGAAGCAGATGCGAATAGAAAGCATCTGCTTTTTTAGTATCATTTTTATCAGAAATGGAAACGAAGCCTATGAAACGGAATGTCGTTTTGCTGTTTGTTGTATACTGCGCGGCGGTTTTAATTGCACTAAAGGTTCCAACAACAGACGCAGGGATTTTTATTTTGTTTATATTGCTTTTGTTTGGGCTTTGTGTGTTTTTGTTTCGCAAATCCATTGGGTTTATGGTGGTGCTTGCGCTTTGCGCTATGCTTGGGTTTCTACGGGCGGAATATTTAAATGATGCAGCTATGTTTGTACCGGAAGAATTTGAAAACTATCCGGTTTATGTGCAAGGCGTTGTGCACGAAGCGACTGCGGGTGCGGATTGTAACCGTTATGTCATAGCACCGGAGTCGATGCACGTCAAAACGGCAGATGGGGAGGTGTACGGCAAGGTGCGCGCAAAGATTGCGCTAACGACATACAAGAATGGGTTTGATGCACCGCTCTATGCATATGGAGACCGCATCAAAGTGCAAGGGACATTTCATTTGCCAGATACACCCGACAATGCGGGGGAATTTAATTTTGGGTTGTGGAACAAAACCGATGGTATTTATGGAAGTATTGCCACCAAAGCGTCGCTGACACGTCGCATCGGCACCGCGAAAATGCCTATAGTGTCGCGTGCAATAGCCAATTTGCGTGCGTTTTGCACAGAAACGTTTCGTACATACATTGGCGGAGAGGCCGGCGCGCTTTTAAACGGTATTTTGCTCAGTGAACGAGCAGATATGTCGGATGCGCTTGAACAGGATATTGCCCTGGCGGGACTAAGCCATATTTGTGTTGTGTCTGGCATGCATATTGCGATGCTTTATAGTATTTTACTGTTTCTGTTTACTAATTTACGTATAAAGCGTTGGATTTATTATCCAATTTGCTCGGTGGTTTTGCATTTGTTTGCTCTGTTGGCTGGCGGCGGTGCATCTGTGTCGCGTGCCATGCTAATGTTTGACTTTTGTATGCTTGCTTATTTCACGCGCGGCGATGAGGATAGACTGTATACCTGCCTTTGCACAGCCTTTGTAATGCTGCTTTGGAATCCGTTATATCTTTGCAGTGTCGGATTTTTGTTGTCTTTTGCCTGCGTTTTTGGTATACTGATATTTGAGAAGCGTATGGAGCAGATTTTAACGCGTTTTCTGCATTTTCGCCGGTTGCGCAGCGCAGTGTCGGTTTGCCTGAGTGCGCAGCTTTTTACATTACCGATTCTGGCGTATCATTTTTATGCAGTATCACCGTATACGGTTTTGTATAATCTGCTGATTACGTGGCTTGTGCCGCTGATTATGGCAGGTGGTATTTTGCTTTTGATACTTGCCGCTTTCTGGCAATATGGCGCCGGTATACTGGGTGTGGGCTTGCGTTGGTTTTTGCAAGGTATTTGTGCGCTGATACATACGGTGCGTTATCTGCCTTTTGCGTCTCTGACGGTTGGCGTGCCACATATGGTGTCTTGTTTGGCGTATTATGCGTGCGTCGGCGTGGGCTACGGCTTATTGTTTGCAAAGGAAGTGCATGCGCAGATGTGTGCGCGTGTGTTGCACGCTTGTATGCTTGCGATGCTCGTATTGAACGTGTTGGACCATGCATTTTTGAAACTGCATTTTATCAATGTCGGCGAGGGAGACAGCGCCCTTTTGCAGACGCCGGCTGGAGTTACGGTTTTGGTGGATGGCGGCGGTAGTCCGGCATACAGCGACCGCAATGTTGGAGAAGAAACGGTGGAACCATACTTGCGCAGAAAAGGCGTTTCATCTGTCGATTATGCGATTCTTTCTCATTATGATAAAGACCACGCACAGGGGATGCTATATATCTGCGAAACTATGCGCGTAAAGCAATTGATTTTGCCGGCGCGGCATATAGATTATGAAAACGAGTATAAAACAAAATTGGAAGCATGCGCAGCGCAGCGTGGCATAGAATTAATATATGTGCAAAACGGAGATAAGCTTACGTTGCGGGATGGACTTTCCATTGCGGTGCTCAGCCCGGATGCGGAAATGCTTAAGAAAAATCTTTCGGAGAATAATCTGTCTCTTGTTTTTCGGTTAGAATACGGCGAAACGAAAATTTTGTTTACAGGGGATATAGAAAAGCTGGCAGAAAACCGGCTGTATAAGCGTTATGCACCGGTGGATGCGGATATCCTTAAGGTTGCGCATCACGGATCGGATACCTCCAATGCACTGCCGTTTTTGCAGAATGTTACGCCACAGTATGCCCTTGTAAGCGCAGGGGAGTATACGGTGTTCGGACATCCGGCGGCATCGACGGTGCGTTCGTTGGAAATGTGCGGCGCAGAAATATACAACACTGCTACAATGGGCGATGTGACCTTTTATTTGCAGAAAAGCGGGATAAAACGTATAAATTAAGGAGAAAGCGAAAATGGCAAAAAAAACAGACGGCAGCTTAGAGCGGCTGCGGCGCGATTTGCGCGATGACAAGCTGATGCGCGTTTATTTGTTGTTTGGCGAAGAGGCTTATTTAAAAGAATACTATTTAAATACAATTCGCAGTAAGGTTTTAAGCGGCGTGATGGATGATTTTAACTATATCGTCATTGAAGGCGACAAGGCGGATTTGGACCTTATACGCACGGAAATTGATACACCGCCAATGCTGGCAGAGAAGAAACTGATTCTCGTTAAATACAGCGGTATCTTCAAAAGTGTATCGTCGTCGGTGAAAGAATTTTGGAGCGATACGCTTGCGGATTTGCCGGATTATCTGTGTCTTGTGTTTTATGAAGAAGAAGCGGACAAGCGCGGCGTTTTGTATAAGGCAGTCAACGCAAACGGACTGGCGGTGGACTGTGCTTATATGGAGGACAGTGAACTCATAAACTGGGTAGAGCGCTGCTGCAGAGAAGCCGGCAAGAAGATGAGCCGCGACACCGTGGAGCATTTAATTAAGAATTGCGACAACGGTATGCACGCCATTTCGCGCGAGCTGGAAAAGCTGTTTGCCTACGGCGAAGAAACCATCACCACCAAGGATGTGGACCGCATGGTGACCAAACTGCCGCAAAGCCGCGTGTTTGAAATGATTGACTGTATAATGAAGCGCGATGCGGAAGGAATGTTCTCTCTTTTAGAGCAGGCTAAAACCTTAAAGGAATCGCCGTTTATGATTTTGGAAAACCTGTGCGGTTATTTTTCGAAAATACTGTATACACAGTATTTGTTGCAGTCAGGCGCAACGCCGCCGGAAATTGCAGGCAAAATCAAAGTGCCGCCGTTTTTTGCGCGCGACTACATTGATTATGCCAAGCGATTCGGCAATGCATTCTTGCGCAAGGCCATCTCGCAAATCAATCAGATTGACTATGATATTAAGCGCGGCAAGGCACGCGATTGGCTCTCGATAGAACAATTTTTGGCAAATTGTATACTTTATCAAAAAAAAGCTTGACAAGCGAGGAAATAACTGTTATACTAACCTAGAAAACAAAGCAGAGCAAACTTGCTCTCACCGTACGGCGGCGCTGCTTCGGTTAAATATTCCGATTTTACCTTTGGGTAAAGTATGTGTGTATTTATGCGGATGCCGTTTGCGGTGCCCGCATTTTTTATCGCTTTGAATTTAATATGGATGGTGATTTTTATCAGTATCAAAGAGCAACAAATCAATGAAGAAATTCGCGACAAAGAAGTTCGAGTAATCGGCGCAGACGGTGCACAGCTCGGCGTGATGGCGATTGCGAAGGCACAGGAGCTTGCGATTGAAGCAAACCTCGACCTTGTAAAAATTGCACCGCAGGCACAGCCGCCGGTATGCAAGATTATGGACTACGGTAAGTATAAGTTCGAGGCTGCAAAGCGCGAAAAGGAAAACCGTAAAAACCAGAAGGTTATCGAACTCAAAGAGGTGCGTTTGTCTCCGACGATTGATACGCATGACTTTGAAACCAAACTGAATTCCGCGATTAAGTTTTTAAAGAGCGGTAATAAGGTGAAGGTTACTGTGCGTTTCCGCGGTCGTGAAATTCACCATTCTGCAACCGGCGCTGAACTGCTTGAGCGCTTTGCAAACAGTGCTGAAGAATTCGGCAGCGTAGAAAAGGGTGCAAAGCTGGAAGGTAGAAATATGGCAATGGTTATGGCGCCGAAGGCGTAAGAAAATAACAAATTAAGAAACTGGAAGGAGTGTTTAATATGCCGAAGATCAAGACACATAGAGGTGCGGCCAAGAGATTTTCCGTTACAAAATCCGGTAAGGTGAAAAGAGGTCAGGCTTTTAGAAGTCACATTCTCACAAAGAAGACAACCAAGAGAAAAAGAGGTCTGCGTAAGTCCGCTTATGCAAGTGCAGCCAACGAGGCTACAATCAAGAAGTTAATTCCATACAAATAATTAATATCGGAAAGAAGGGAAATTGCAATGGCTAGAGTTAAAGGTGCTATGGTCACCAAGAAAAAGCATAAAAAGATTTTAAAGCTCGCTAAGGGTTACAGAGGCGCAAAGAGCAAGCTCTTCAGAACTGCGAATGAAGCTGTTATGAAGTCGCTCAAGTACGCATACATCGGCAGAAAGCAGAAGAAGAGAGATTTCAGAAGACTCTGGATCGCTCGTATCAGCGCTGCTGCTAAGATGAATGGTATGAACTATTCTACATTTATGAACGGTCTTAAGAAGGCAAATATCGAAATCAACAGAAAGATGCTTTCTGAGATTGCAATCGCAGATCCGGCTGCTTTCACAGCTTTGGTTGAGAAGGCAAAGGCTGCTCGCTAATTACAGCTTATAAAGCCGTATCGTCCGATACGGCTTTTTGCTTTGTTTGGAGGAAATAAAATGACACACACATATAAGACAAAGGGCGTTTGCTCGATGCAGATTCGCTTTGATTTAAACGACGGCATCGTAAGCAACGTGCAGTTTACCGGCGGTTGTAATGGCAATACCCAGGGTGTTGCAAAGCTTGCCGAAGGCAGAAAGGCAACAGAGCTTGTGAAGATTTTGGAAGGCATCCGTTGCGGCTTTAAGTCCACATCCTGCCCGGACCAGCTTGCACAGGCGATTAAAGAAGCGTTATGATAAAACAGACTGAAAACTTAGTTTTCAGTCTGTTTTTTGCTGATGGGAAAAGATGGTGAAAAATATACGTCTCCGCCTTTGCCTTTGAATTGCGCCTGCTTTCAAGTTATATAGCATTGACTATATCGCACATTAGGCGGGAGAACGTATCGGCAACCTTATTTGCGGTTTCCTTGACCTCCTCGTGAGAGAGTGGGACATCCAAAATACCGCTTGCCATATTGGTGATGCACGAAATGCCGCATACCTGCATACCGCAATGCTTGGCTGCTATCGCTTCTGTGGCGGTGCTCATGCCGACGGCATCTGCGCCGAGGGTGCGTGCCATACGGATTTCTGCCGGCGTTTCGTAGGCAGGACCTGGAAATTGCAAATACACACCTTCCTTTAAGGTAATGTTTTTGTTTTGCGCCACTGCGCGTATTTTATCGCAAAGTAAACGGTCGTATACATTGCTCATATCTGGGAAACGCACCCCAAGTACATCTTTGTTTTTGCCGCGCAGCGGCGAAGGGACAAAGTTTGCAATGTGGTCGGTAATCAGCATTAAATCACCGGGCGAGAAGGCGAGGTTTACGCCGCCTGCCGCATTGGTCAGAATCAGCGTTTTTGCACCGAGCAGATGCATCAGCCGAATCGGCAGCACAACGGTTTCCATAGCATAGCCTTCGTAGTAATGGACGCGTCCTTGCATCGCAATGACCTTTTTGCCCTTAAGTGTGCCGTAGATGAATCTGCCGGTGTGTCCGTCCACTGTCGATTGGGGAAATCCCGGGAGCGTATTGTAGTCTATTGTACCTTCGGCGTTAATGTTGCTTGCAAAATCACCTAACCCCGAGCCGAGAACGATGGCAATTTCCGGTATAAAATTTGTAATGGTGCGCACCGTAGCAAGCGCAGACAATAATGTTTTCATATGCATTCCTCCTGTATATAGCATACCATTTGTTTTAGCAATTCGTCAATGTTTTTTCGGATAACTCTTGCAATATCTGTGTAGAGTTGTTACAATAACGGCAGAGGTGACAATATGGAAAAAGCCTATTTATATATTGCGGATATTGCCAAATTGGATGTGGAATCCATAATGCATAAATTGCCCGCGCAGCGGCGTGCATATGTACTGCGCTGTGTGGATGAAGAAACACGGCGGCAACGTGCGGCGGCAACACTTTTGTGCGCTTATGCCTTGCGCGAGCTTGGGGAATACAGCGGTGTGCTGCCGGAATGGAGCAAGGATGAAAACGGAAAACCGTATATAGAGAACAGTCGGTGGTATTTTAATATTTCACATTCCGGAAGGTATGTGTGTTGTGCACTTGCGGATACCATGCAGATTGGGGCAGATGTGCAAAAAATGGAAGAGCGCGATTTTTTACTGCTTGCAAAGCGCTTTTGCTCCAAAAATGAATATATGCGCTTAAGCAGTTTTGGACCCGACGAACTTAAATCGCATTTTTATGCGTTCTGGGCGCGCAAGGAAGCGCTTGCAAAGCGCGACGGTGTGCCGAACAAGGATTTTTGCATGGTGGATGTCACGAAACGGCACGTATGTTGCTTAGTGCGGGAAGATTATATGTATGCGGTAGCGGCAGATAAAGCGTTTGAGTTGATTGTACGAGAGGTTTCAGCAAATTGGCTATAAATTGCAAGAGTTTGACGTATTCTTCGTTTGTAACAGATAGGGACATGTTGGCATATTGAACGCCTAAATAGAAGAAGTATCTAGATTGGGCGGGGTGTATACGCCGGCGCATCATAATAAGCTTTTTCTATTTTAATGCACAAAAGTACTGGAAAAATTTTCTTGCAAAAAGAAAAAAATTTTGTTATGATATATTTGTTAAAGATAAGGAGGTTTTCAAGATGGATTTAAAAGGAACAAAAACAGAAAAAAATCTGTGGGAAGCATTTGCTGGTGAATCTCAGGCGAGAAACAAGTATGATTATTTTGCATCGAAGGCAAAAAAAGATGGTTATGTGCAGATCGCGGCTTTTTTTGAAGAAACAGCTAAGAATGAAAAAGAACATGCTAAACTTTGGTTTAAGCACTTAAAGGGTATTGGTTCTACGGCGGAGAACCTTGCAGTAGCTGCTGAAGGTGAAAATTATGAGTG
Source organism: Clostridia bacterium (assembly GCA_045537695.1). Lineage (GTDB taxonomy): Bacteria > Bacillota > Clostridia > UBA1381 > UMGS1253 > RGIG2041. The sequence continues at coordinate 41,268 of JAZSQB010000075.1, forward strand.
GACAGATATGTACGCTAAGTTTGCCAAAGAAGCGCGTGAGGAAGGTTTTGAAGAACTTGCAAAACAGTTTGAAGGCGTTGCGGCTATTGAAAAAGAACACGAAGAACGATATAGAAAGCTTTTGAAGAATATTGAAGATGAAGTGGTGTTCTCCCGTGATAATGATGTTATCTGGCATTGCACAAACTGTGGTCATATTATGATTGGCAAGAAGGCGCCTGAGCTTTGTCCGGTATGTGCACACCCGAGAGATTATTTTCAGATTAAAGCTGAAAATTATTAATTGCATAGTATTGATTATGTCTAAAAGACCAAACATCTGTTGATGTTTGGTCTTTTTGTGTCCAAAAACAAATGATTTTTTTACATAAAAAGTTAATAATTCATATTATCCGGTGCGATAGGCAATGCTGTAAAAAATGAATTATAATATAAATAAACGCTTTGTATGTCAACAAGTTTATTTCGGTAGCTTTGGCATACAGCAGTTGCATTATGCTTTCTTGTCAAATTCGCCTCTGCGCTCTGTAGAAATACGCATCATACTGCGCATTTCTTCGCGGTCATTGTTTTTGATGCAGTCATAGAGTCTGTCAAAGGTTCTTTTGTACTTTTCCATTTCCGTCAGCAGTGCATCACGGTTGGAAAGGAATAATTCACTCCACATTTCATCATTGATTCTGGCGATTCTGGTGAGGTCACGGAAGGAGTCTCCTGTGTACATAACGAGTCCCGGATTGTCATTTGCGCACATTAAGGCTACGGCAATGCAGTGCGTCAGCTGCGAAACGAATGCAATCATTTCATCGTGCTTTTCCGGAGATAAAACCGAAACACGGGCAAAGCCAAGTGTTTTACCAAGCTCTTTACAAAACTCAATGGCACCGAATGTGTTTTTGTCTGTCGGTACAACAATATAATTGGCATTTTGGAAAATGCGCTCATCGCTGTTTTGCACGCCGCTTACCTCGCGCCCTGCCATCGGGTGCGCGGCAATAAATTCGACGCCTGCGGGGAGCAAGGACTGTATTTCGTGTACAATACAGCTTTTTACGCCCGTGACATCGGTGAGGATTGTGCCGGGTTTGATTTTATCTGCGTGCGTCTTTATCCATTCCGTGAAGGTGTGCGGATATAATGCAAAGACGATAATATCCGCTTCCTGTATTAGCGTTGCATCAGCCTCTGTGCTACCTTTGTCAATGATGCCGGCGGAAAGGGCAAAATCAATATCCTCTTGTTCCTTGGTGATTGCTGATATGCTGTATCCGTTTTTCTTTAAGGCTCTTGCATAGCAGCCCCCTAAGAGGCCGAGGCCGACAATTAGAAATTTTTTAGATGTATCCGGTTTCATTTATATCCGTCCTTTTTATATATGCATTTCCTTTTCGTAGCTGCCGACAACCTTTAAATTTGCACAGCAGCCTTCTAAAATATCAAGCATTGCTTTGCCACGCGGGCTGTTGATATTGCCTTCACCTTCTGCATAGAAGTAGTATTCCCATACGAGGTCCTTCGTGGGGCGACTTTTCAGCGCACGCAGGTTAAATCCGTGCTGACCAATGACAGAAATTGCCGAGCCAAGAGAGCCGGCAGCATTTTTTACGGTGAAGAGCATTATAAATCTATCGTCGGTTGCCAACGGTGCTTTGTTTGCGCGGGAGAATATCGCAAAGCGGGTGGTGTTTTTGTTGCTTTCGTTTATGTGTGATGCCAGTACAGAAAGACCAAATTTTTCTGCAGCCTCAATGCTGCCGATGGCGGCGACGGTTTTGTCGGCGGCAGTAGAAACCTGTAGCGCCGCAACGGCAGTATTGGAGGCCTCCTGCTTTATCCATCCGTGTTTTTCAATGAAGTCCGCGCACTGTCCGAGTGCCTGCGGATGACTTGTAACTGTCTTTATATCCGTAATGTTTGTACCGTTTACCGCCAAAAGGTTTTGTACGATTTCCGCTTCGTAAACCCCGTTAATATAGAGCGAACCGAAAAATGCCAGGTCAAGCACAGCACCGACATCGCCGTTGTAGCTGTTTTCAATCGGCAGAACCACGCAGTCACATTCGCCGTTTTCGCATGCGGCGTATGCCGATTTGAAATCGGGATAGGGCAGGAGCTTTGCATCGGGAAAGATACGCTGTGCAATAATGTTTGCAAATGCGCCTTCCACACCGCTGTAACCCACCTTCATTCCTTCAAGCAGCTTGTGTTGCATATCCTTGGAAAGGCTGATATTGTTTTTTAAGAAGTTGACGTAGTACGGTTTGTACTCTGCGTTCGCAATATATTCTGTATTCCGCTTGAGAATTTCGGCTTCTCTTGCAAAATCGTCAATTGGAATACCGTTTTCTTTTTTGTAAGTCGTCACAAGTCTGACAGCATCCATACGCGCTTCAAACAGTCGCGCCATTTCTTTGTCTACTTCGTTAATGGTTTCTCTTGCTTTTTGCAGTCTATCCATGATTCTTCCTCCTGATTACAGCTTTTCTGCGAGATCGTAGATAAGCTGCTCTGTCTTTTCCCACCCGAGACATGGGTCGGTGATGGATTTGCCAAATACGTGTTCACCGATTTGTTGTGCGCCGTCTTCAATATAGCTTTCAATCATAAGTCCCTTTACCAATCGCTTGATATTGGCGTTTTGATTGCGGCTGTGTACAATATCCTTGGCAATACGGATTTGCTCTAAATACTTTTTGCCGGAATTATTGTGGTTGGTATCTACAATTACGGAAGGATTTGTGAGTTTGGATTGCTCGTAAAGCTCTTCTACTCTCAGTAAATCCTCGTAATGATAATTTGATACATTTCTGCCGGTATAGTCGATATAGCCACGCAGAATGGCGTGTGCGTATGGGTTTCCGGCGCTTGTAACCTCCCAACCGCGGTAAAGGAAGGTGTGGCTGGACTGTGCTGCGACAATAGAGTTCATCATCACACTTAAATCTCCACCGGTGGGATTTTTCATACCGACCGGTGCTTCGATTCCGCTTGCCGTCAATCTATGTTGCTGGTTTTCCACAGAGCGTGCGCCAATGGCAACATAGGAGAGCAGGTCGGAAAGGTAACGGTAGTTTTCCGGATAAAGCATCTCGTCAGCGCAAGAAAAACCATAGTCACGGAGAGCAGCGAGGTGCAGCTCGCGAATGGCGATAATGCCTTTGTACATATCCGGTTTTGCGTCGGGGTCGGGTTGATGCAGCATGCCTTTGTATCCCTGACCGGTGGTGCGGGGCTTGTTGGTATAAATTCTTGGCACCATTATGATTTTATCTGCTACCGCATCCTGTAGCTTGCGCAGTCTGGATAAGTATTCCAAAACCGGCTCAGGATGGTCTGCAGAGCAAGGACCGATGATGAGGAGAAATTTATCGGAGGTGCCGTCAAAGATGGCTTTAATGTTCTTATCTTCTTCCGCTTTTGCGTTTTCCATTTTCTTCGTGAGCGGATATTGTGCTTTTACATCCATCGGAATTGGGAGTTTTCTGTGAAATGTCATTCTCATAAAGATTACCTCAGCTTTCATAACAGGAAAATAAAAAAATCCACATTGCATTGGTGTTTGTAGCGCAATGAAATGTGGACTGACCATTTGTGATGATGCTTGCGACTTATCTCGCAGTATGCACAAAAGATGGGCAGTCCTGAGCAAAGTAATAAAAGAAATAATAAAACTTTTTAAGCATATGACTGCACCTACCCTTCGAGAATTATTGTCATTATTTTACGCCTGTTTCGAATTATTGTCAATAGTTTTTACAAAATAAAAAAATTTTGCAGTATTCTTATCGCTGCATAAAATGGCTTTTTGAAATTTGTGCAGCGTTTTCTAAACGGATGCATAAAACAAAAAAATTTGTATTTTTGGGAGAAAAAGGATATGGCAAAGTAGGGGGTATGTTATATGGGTACAGTTCACTCTTTGTCGAATATTATTTCCTCTCTGGATGCATCGAAATCTTTATACAAATATAGCGAGCCACAGAGGATGGTAATGTCAGATGCAGACGCTGCTGCAACAATTGCATCGGGCAAGCGGTCATAAGCATTGGCTCTTATGCCGGCGGCGGGTGCCCTTGCGGCAAAATCTGTGGCAGACATTGCGCGCGGATTGCCCTGCACGGTGACGCAGCAGAGTGTCTGTGCGTGCGGCTCCAGCATTTCAAGCGAAGCGGAAATATCCTTGTCCGCCATCGTTGCCATCACAAATGCCTTTGTTTTGTTTGGAAAATATCGGTCTAAATTCCGAAGCAGAACTTCCACACCGTCCGGATTGTGTGCGCCGTCATAATACAGCGTGTCCGAAATTTTTTCAAAACGTGCCGGATGCTTTGCGTGCATAAGACCATAAATGATGCTTTCCTCCGGCAGATGCAACGCCTTGGCTGCCGCATAGGCAAGCGCGGCATTTTCAATTTGGTTGATGCCGCCGAGCGAGAGTATGGTACCGTTATAGATTTCATAAATGCTGTCAAATTTTGTAGGCTGCGGTACGTCGGCAACGGTCAGCTTTGCGTTTTGGTTTTTGCAGGCGTCTTGGATAACGTCCATCGCATCCTTTGCTTGCGGTACTGTAATGGAGAGGCAGTCCGGCTTTATGATACCTGCCTTTGCCTGTGCAATCTCGGTTAGTGTGTTACCGAGGTATTCCGTATGGTCAATGGCAATATGCGTTAAAACGGCTGCAACGGTGTTTTTGACGATGTTTGTCGCATCCTTTTCGCCGCCAAGACCGGTTTCAAGTATAACATAGTCGCAGTTTTGCTCTTTGAAATAGCAAAACGCCGCGGCTGTCCAGATTTCGAATTGTGTCGGGCGGATATCCTTTTCCGCAAGCGCGGTGCATGCACATTCAATCTTTGCAAGGATTCGGTTTAAATCGCTATCTGAAATTTCGTTTCCGTTGACACAGATGCGTTCGTTTACGCGCACCAGATTCGGCGAGGTATATTTGCCGGTTTTGTAGCCGGCATGGATAAACATTGCTTCTAAAAACGCGCAGACCGAACCCTTGCCGTTCGTGCCGGCAACGTGAATATATTTTAAACTGTCCTGCGGATTGCCGAGCGCCTCGCAGAGCGCGCGGATGCTGGCAAGCCCCGGCTTTGCAATCGCCTGAAAGCTATTTGCAAACGCGGTAAATTTATTGTCACTCATTTATTCATCAGCCTTTCAAAGGATGTGAGATACTTTCGAAGCAGCAGACACACTACGATGTAGAGTGCAAGCTTAAGCGCAGATGCGAGCGCGCGGATGGATACGGCGGCGCCAAAGGAAGGGAAGTAGCCGACCCATGTGAGCAGCAGAGACATCGGCGCGATGTCGATGAGCGATAGCAGCAGAGCACACAGTATCGTGCGCCAGAGATAGCTTTCTTCTTTCTTGGCATAAAAGCATAAACCGAAGATGAGGCCGTACGCAAATTCCATCGCCGTAATCTGTGGCAGCCATGGGCCCACTGGCACCAAAAAGGCATTTAATACGTCACCGAGTGCGGCTACCACGCCGCCCCATACAGGACCGTATATGGCAGCGGTGATAAATACAGAAACGAACTTCGTCGGGATTTTAATGTAATTGCCGACGCGGATTGTGCCGTAGACGGCCAAAATCACCGTCAGGGCTGTCAGCATTGCGAGTACGCAAAGGCTTTTTGCGTTGAGCTTTTGAATGCCGAACCATTTTTTGAACATAAAAAGACCTCCTACAGTAAGGATTTTCCACCGATTACATATAGGAGGTTTTTTCTCGAATATGTGCCAGCGGGATGCGAGCCATTAACCGCAATGCGAAGCATTTTCGTCCGGCAGGCAACTCCCCGTCCTGCAGGCACTTAACGCTAAAGACTCTACTCTGTACTTCTTGCCCATTATAATACTATTTTATTGGAAATGCAATAGTTTCTGAAAAATTTATGTCTAAAATTCTGCAAGCGCTGCTTCATTGGTTTCCCAAAGCTCGTATTGCTCTAAAAGTGCTGCTTCCAAGTCGTTAATTTCTTTTAAAAGAGCACCGGCTTTTACGTAATCGTGTGCGTATTCTTCGGTTTCCGCAAGCTGCTTCTTTTCCTCTATCTGCGCTTCTAATGCATCAATCGCTTCTTGCGCGCGCTTCAGTGCATTTTCAAGCTTGCGTTTTTGCGCTTCTGCTTGCTTGCGCTGCTGATAGCTTTCCTTTGCCGCAGGCTTTTTTTCTGCCTGCTTTTCGGCAGCGGAAAAGGAATACTTTTCTGCAAAATCATCATAACTGCCGTCATAGCGCAAGAGACCGTTTGCATCCATATACACGATGGAGTCCGCAAGTGCATTAATAAAATAACGGTCGTGCGATACGGCAAATATCGTACCCTCATAGCGGGAGAGTGCATCTTCCAATGCCTCGCGCGATTCAATATCCAAGTGGTTGGTCGGCTCGTCGAGCAAGAGGAAATTCGCGCCGGAGAGCATCAGCTTGAGCATCGAAATACGTGCCTTTTCGCCGCCGCTTAAGATTTCAATCGGTTTAAATACATCCTCACCGGTAAACAGAAAAGTGGCAAGTGCGTTGCGAATTTCGGTTACGGTCAGGTTAGGATATGCATCGTATACTTCATCAAAAATGGTTTTGTTTATATCCAAATCATCGCGATTCTGCGCGTAATAACCAACGTCGACGCTGCTGCCGATGGTGATGCTGCCGTCGATGGGGCGCAGTGCGCCGTTGATGGCTTTAAACAGGGTAGTTTTGCCACAACCATTGTCACCAAGTAAGAATACACGCTCTTTACGGCGAATTAGCAAATCCAAGTGCAAAAAGATGGTTTGGATGCCATAAGCACAGCTTAAATTTTCTACTTTCAACACTTCGTTTGCACCGCTTTGACGGATGCCGAAAGCAAAGTGAATATTTTTTTCTTCCGCCGCCGGCTTTACTAAATCCTGCATAAGGCGATCAATCACCTTTTGCTTGCTTTCTGCTGTCTTGATATTTCTTTCACGATTCCATTGGCGCTGCTGCGCAATGATGCCCTCAATGCGCTCAATTTCGCGCACAGTATTTTCATACACACGCTGCTCTGTCAAATCGTTGACGGCACGTTGTTTTTTGTATGCGGTATAGTTACCGTTATACATTTTCAGCTTGCGGTGCTTTAAATCTAATATTTTATTCGTGATGCGGTCTAAGAAATAACGGTCATGGGAGATAACAATAAACGCGCCCTTCCAGTCGCGCAAAAAGTTTTCCAGCCACGCAATAGCATTCATATCCAAATGGTTTGTCGGCTCGTCGAGCAAAAGCAGATTATAATCCCCGAGTAGCAGTTTTGCTAAAAGCACACGTGTTTTCTGCCCGCCGGACAAAGAGGCAACCGTGGCGTCGAGCGCGCGTTCATCAAAACCAAGACCGAGCAGGGTCGCGCGTATGACATTTTTGTAGTTGTAACCGCCGGCGGAAGCAAAGTGCTCGTTTAGTATGCTTTGACGGCGTATCAGTTCGTCTGTTGCGCCGTCGGTTTCAATTTGATGCGCAATTTCGGCAAGCTGTGCTTCCGTTTGCATCACGTCTGCATAAACTTCTAAAACTTCTTCAAATACCGTTTTGTCCGAGGCAAGCGTTGCGTTCTGCGGCAGATAGCCAATCTTGGTTTGCTTACCGATATTTAATTCGCCGCTGTCCGGATGTTCTTCGCCGATGAGCAATTTAAACAGCGTGGTTTTACCAGCGCCGTTCTGCCCGATAAAACCCACCTTGTCCTGGTCATCTACATGAAAGGACGCACCGTTAAATAAGGTGCGTTCCACAAATTGTTTTTGTATGTTGCTTGCGCTTAGTAACATCTTTTTTTGCTCTCTTCCTTTGTGTTGTAAGCTGTTTTAATGGATTGCTGTAACGTCCGTATCAATCAAAGTCGGCTTTTTGACATTATCCATTTTGTATAAATCGAACACCATACTGTCCGGCAATTCAGCCTTTAAGTAGGCAACGCGTACGTCAGAAATCAGCGTATACATAACAACATTGTCATCGATTTTGCGCAGCTTGTTGTTTTTACAAACATAGAACGGTGCGGTGCCCGCCTGGTCGCAAATATAGGCTTTTTTATTCTCTACCAGAAAGCGTGGGTAGTGTGGTTCTCCGTCGTTATAAATTTCTTCGTATCTATTTTTGTGATAAACACCAAAGGCGTTCTCGCCGCTGATGCCTATGTGGTCTTTGACCGGATAGGCCTTCTGCACGCCGGAGGCAATGACCTTTTTCGTATTCGTTTTCAAAGAACCGTTTTTTGTAAGTTCGTATTCCAGCAAATCGCCGGCTTCGGTCTGGAAGTATGCGTGACTGCCGTCAGCATTTGCAAAGAAGTTCTGATAGTTTTCGTTTTCGCAAAGATAGCGGAAATTGCCGGCAGCATCTAATGTGTAATACGCTTCGTTTTCCGGATTTTTCTCTGATGCTTTGGTAAAGAGCATATAGGTTTTGTCTGTGTATATTTGCGATACGGCTTCAATGCCAATCAATTCAGTCGCAATTGTTTCTGTAGCAGGACCATATTTTACGAGTGTTGTCAGGAATTTATCTTCGTCAATCTGGTGCTCGGTGATGGAAAATACGCTGCTGTCTAAAACAAAACCGATGACAACGTTCTCGTCAAGATCAGTTACAGATAAATCCGGATTCAGCTTGGCGAAAGTACCGTCTGCAAGATAATACATATTATCGCTGTGAATGCCCCAGTCATTTGCATCGCGGATGATGTTATAAACATTTACGTCTTCTGCAATGTGTACCGGTTTTTCATCTTTCTGCATGATGATGCCGAACAAATCGGTTGCGGTATTGTAAAATAAATACTGTCCGTCCTCGGTTGCAACCATTTCCTGTACATTATCTGCAATTTTCGTTTCGCCTTTTAAGTTGTGCTTATATAACACACCATCACGAATATAGTAAATATGCTTGCTGTCCGGTGCAACAAAATTAAACACGTTGGCTGTCAGAATTTTGGTCTGCATTGCATCCGCTGCTTTTTTGATTTTGGTGTAGCAGAGCGCGTTGTCCGCGTCCGTAAACAAAAGCGCATCGCTGCCTTCCAAAACAGCGGTTGGGCCGCCGGCATAGTGTTTGCTGACAACAAAAGGCTTCTTTTCAAAATCGGTTTTAATCATAAGCATATTGTTCTTTTCGTAAACAATCGGAAGCGACTTAACTGCGGTAAAAGAACTGCACGCAAAAAAGATGCCGCTCACGCAGATGGCAAGCAATAATAAAAGCAATACGATTTTTCCGATTTTTGTCTTTTTGCGGGTTGCGTGTTCTTTGTGTTCGTTCATTGCAAAGTGCCTCCTTATACACCTAATATACTTATACAATATAAGTATACACAATAAAAGAGAAAACGTCAATATTTCTTTCGATGGATTTTTAAGAAAAAATTATAAAATCAGTGCAATGCAGAAGCAAAGGAATGCACCAATCAGTGTCGGTACAAAAAATGCAAGCAAGGTCCATTTGACGGAATGTGTTTCCTTATAAACCGTCAGCAGGGTGGTGGTGCATGGAAAGTGAAACAGTATAAAAATGCAGACGCAAATGGCGGTTGCCAGCGTCCAGCCGTTTGCAACGAATAATGCATACATATCGGATGGATTGGAAATCGGCATTAGCGTGCCAGTTGCACCATAACCCATCAGCAAAATCGGAAGCACAATTTCGTTTGCCGGCATGCCGAGCAGAAAGGCGAGTAAAATCATTCCATCCATCCCCAAAAGCTGACCGAGCGGGTCTAAAAATGCGCTGATGTGCATCAGTAAAGAGGCATCGGCAATATGGATGTTGGCTAGCAGCCAGATTAGTAGCCCGGCGGGCGCGGCGACCATTGCGGCTCTGCCGAGAACAAATACAGTGCGGTCGAGCAGTGAGCGCACAATTACTTTGCCGATTTGCGGTGCTCTGTATGGAGGTAATTCTAATGCAAACGCCGAGCTTTCGCCGCGTAGTACGGTATGGGAAAGCACAAAGGAGGCAACAAATGTCATACCGATGCCGAGCAAAATGATACAAAGCAAAATGCCGCCGGCAGCAAGACCGCCCCAAAAGCCTACAAGCGCTGTGGTAAAAAACAGTGTGATAATTGAAATCAGCGCCGGAAACCGCCCGTTGCACGGCACGAGACTGTTGGTCAAAATCGCCACCAACCGTTCGCGCGGTGAGTCAATAATGCGGCAACCGGTTACGCCGCAGGCGTTGCAACCGAATCCCATACACATTGTCAGGCTTTGCTTGCCGTGTGCGCCGGCTTTGTGGAAGGCACTGTCTAAATTAAAGGCGATGCGCGGCAATAATCCAAAGTCTTCCAACAGTGTAAACAGCGGAAAGAAAATCGCCATTGGCGGTAGCATTACAGAAACCACCCAGGCAAGCGTCCGATACATACCGCCGATAAAAAGTCCCTGCGTCCATGCCGGCAAAAAGCCAAACCACAGATACAGCTTGGATTCAAGTCCGAACAGAAGGTTTTGCAAAAGCGCTGAAGGGTAATTTGCGCCAATGATGGTAATGTAAAACACAATAAACAGCAAAAACAGCATAGACAAAGTGCCCCAGACGGGGTGCGTTAAAACGCGGTCTATCTTTCTGTCACGCGCATCCGCATCCGCCGGAACGGTGACACAGGCAGCGAAAATGCGTTCGCTTTCTGCAATGTGCTCTGCGGGTGTGCTTTTGGGCAGGGGCGCCTTTATATCATATTGTGCAAAACGGGTTGCAATTTCAATTGTACCCTTTAAGACATCCAATCCCTTGCCATTTCGCGCGCCGGTCAGCACTACCGGAATGCCGAGCATTTCCTTAAGCTTTTCTCGGTCAATTTCGATGTGTTTCTTTTTAGCTTCATCCATCAGATTAATGCAAAGAACGACTTCTTTAGTATATTCTAAAATTTGCAAAAGCAAAATCAGGTTGCGTGAAAGACCTGTTGCATCTGCAACTAATACAATCACGTCGGCGATGCCGCTTTGTATAAAATCGCGCGTGATTTCTTCTTCACGGGACATTGTATATAAAGAGTAGGTGCCGGGTGTGTCATAGATGGTGTAGGTTTTGCCTTGGTGTGAATAAGAACCAATGGCGTTTGCGACGGTTTTGCCCGTCCAGTTTCCTGTGTGTTGCCGAAGTCCGGTCAGTTGGTTAAAAACAGTGCTTTTGCCGACATTCGGATTGCCGACCAGTCCGATAGTATATGTATCCTTTTGCACTAAAATCCCTCCCGTATCGGTTGGATGCGAATGTTTGCGGCATCCGATTTTCGCAGCGCAATTACGCTGCCGCGTATAGCATAGGCGACAGGGTCGCCGGTAATGCTTTTGTGTAAAGCTGTTATTTTTGTGCCGGGCACAATGCCTAAATCCAGCATACGTCTGTAAAAAGTGCCTTTTGCGTTGACTTCCGTCACACGACCGCTGCATCCAAGCGGCAACCTATGGAGCGTTTGCATAGTCTTCACCTCTTTATCAGTGTATGTTTGTGCTTGCAATTCGGTACATTGTTTGGTATAATGATTTTATTAAAGATGAAATCGGCGATATAAATCTCTTGCGAGATTTTCGATATGTGCTGATGCAAGAAAAGAAATGATTGTATAAAAATTACACAGTTGAAAGGGGAAATATATATGACAGCAATTATTAATGCGGTGCTTGTAATGAAGGACCACTACATAACGGATGCGGTGCTTTTGACGGACGAGGGGCAAATTGTGGATTTCGGCAAGGCAAAGGATGTGCCCGTGCCGGAAGGATGCGAAATTATTGATGCGGAAGGGATGTTTGTCGGCCCGGGATTGATTGATATTCATACCCACGCCGATGGGGATACCTATTTCCATGATGACCCGGTAAAATGCTCGAAAACCCTGCTGCGTCACGGTGTGACCAGCGTGCTGCCGGCGCTGTTTTACAGTATGAACAAGCAAGAGCATCTCGATGCGATTGCCAAGTTTAAAACCGCGATTGCAAACGGCGAATGCCAAAACATTCTCGGTGTGTATATGGAAGGTCCGTATTTGAATCCGGATTTTGGCTGCGATAAGGAAAAGAATGTCTGGAAGGATGCCATTGTCGAGCGCGACTATGCCGAAATCGTCGAGGCGGCAAAGGACTTTGCAAAGGTATGGTGCGTTGCACCGGAACGAGAGGGTATCTTAGATTTTGTAAAGTATGTAAAGCGTGAAATTCCGGAGATGGTTTTCTCCGTTGCACACAGCGAAGCAACACCGGCGCAGATTGAAGCACTGATGCCGTATGGCTTAAAGCTCGGCACACATCACACCAACGCAACGGGCACGCTGGAGAATTATCCGGAAGTGCGCGGCGTATGCGTGGATGAAACGGTGAATTTTAATGACGGCATTTATGCGGAATTGATTTGTGACTCCAAGGGCGTGCACGTGCATCCGTATATGATTCGCCTGGTTCGTAAAATTAAGGGCAGAGATAAAATTATTCTGATTGCCGATTCTTTTGTGGCGGACGGCCCGCCGATTCCTGGTCTGGAGGATGCGTTTGACATTAACTTCGACTGGGGCGGCGATATTGCCGGCTCGAAGCTTACGCTCGACATTGCCTGCCATAATATGATGGTGCATACGGGCTGTTCGATTTGCGATGCCTTTCATTATGCATCCTACAATCCGTCCCGCCTTTTAGGTATACCGACCCTGGGTGAAATTAAAAAGGGCAACGCAGCAAATCTGACGGTGGTAGATGCGTGGTTTAATGTAAAAAAGACGATTTTGCAGGGAGCGTTAGTACATGTCTAAGCAAAGCTATTTGAGAGAGCGTCTCAAAAGCATGCCGGATTTTGTGTTTTCGTATATACAAAATTATTATGACGGCGAGAGCGTAAATACGCAGATTGCGTATTGTATTGACATTAAAATTTATTTGGATTTTTTGCGGCTGTATAAATTCCGTAAGATTGAATCCAATGAAGATTTCACGCCGAAAATGCTTGATGAAGTTACGGTGGATGACCTTTTGAATTTCAAGG
>JAZSQB010000032.1:0-12357 GCA_045537695.1 Clostridia bacterium
GCAATCCGATTTGATAACCCGTATTCAGCAGGGCGATAATTCGCTGATTGTCGAGTTGTGGGAATTGATACAGCCGCTCGTTACCGCTGTTATACGGCGATATATGGCGGTTTGTGAAGGCTCACCCCTCTTTGATGAAGAGGATCTCCGACAAGATGCTTTTATCGCTCTGCGGTTTGCCCTTGACTACTGGAAGCCTGACGGCGGCGCTTCGTTTGGTGCGGTGTTTGTGTATTGCATCCAGAACGCCACAAGAGCCACCAGAGGGCGACGCATACCGGACGCATTGACGAACGCTGACAGCCTCAACGAGCCAATAGGCGAAGATTCTGAGGACGAAATGGTGGACTTACTGGAAGACAGACAGACCCCAGACACGGCAGATGCAGCAATCGACAATGTGTATATGTGCGGGCTGCGTGAAATCTTCGACCGCATAGACAGCGAACAGCAGACACCGGAGCAGAGGGCGGCTATATATTCACTATATTACCAAAACCAGACCGTTACACAGACCGCCGCCCTGATGGGCATATCTGACGCAGAAGTACGATCAGCGCACGACCGCGCTTTGAGGGTATACCGCAAGCCATATAACCGGTTTTTGCTTGAACCATACACCGGAGTTTATCACGGTGCAGGCTTAAAAGCATTCAAAAACCGTCGTGCCTCTATCGTGGAAAGCGAGGCAGAGCGACGGGAACGGCAAAATTATAGATTAAGAAAGGTTAATTCATGAATAACATTACAATTACCACCAGCACAAAAAAGACACTCAACCTCACAACTCCCGACGGCCAGCACCTCGGCGTTGTTACCGTTGATCCCGGCGACTTCTCCATTGTCCAGAGATACAACGAGGTAACCGAAAATCTCAACAGACTGTGCAGCAAGCACTCTAAGCAGAGCGGCGATCTTAAAAAGGCAGCGGCAGCAATGAAGCAGTTGGAAGCCGGAGTAAAAGAGCAGGTAAATTATTTGCTTGGATATGATGCCACCGCTGATATTTTCGGCGTGCTTGGCGCTCTCCACATGAATGATGAGGGTGTTTTCTTCTTCCAGCAGGTAATAAACGGCGTGGGCGCGTTCATTTCCGAAGAAGTTGCAAGCAGAACCGCAAACAGATTTACCCCCGAAGAGATGAAGAAGATCGAAGAGGCAACCGCAAAGTATAAGGATAGATAATAGGAGGGAACAAAATGACATCTGGTGTAATTATCACAGGCATGATTTGTGCAACTGTGATCGCTCTTGCGTTCATAGGCCGAAAGAGCGACAAGAAAGCGAGATAAACCAACGGAGGTAACGACATGAAAGCGAAATTTCTCACCAGAAAACAGCGGCGCAGATTTAATAAGCGCATGAAAAAGGAAGTTGACCGACTGCTTGCCGCTCTTGAAGCAAGACGCGAAGAAACTCAAAGGCCTATTATTTCCCCGGAGACTATGGATGCGCTGAAAGGAAGCCTCGACCGAGTTGCTGAAAATATGCGCAATGCTGTCAAGGAACTTGCCCCTCTGGGCGTTGCTATGGCTGCTTCAATGGCTGATTCTGCCGAAACTGAGGGCGGTGACGACAACGGAGAAGAGGACAACGCCGATTGTTGACGCTTCCGGATGGGTGTTATGCCCTTGTTGTGGAGGTAAAACGAGGCTTAAAATCGCCCCGTCAACGGAAATTAAAGGCTTACCGTTGTACTGTCCGAAATGTAAGCAAACCACATTTGTGGATATAAAACCGAATAATTAAGAGCCAATGAGCCGGTATCTGAGGGCGTTCCCCTCGGTGCTGGCTCTATTTCATTTTAAAGGATGTGATTCAATGGCACAGGCTGACGGAACCGTTGTAATTGATACTAAAATCGACGACAGCGGCATAACTGATGGTGCGAAGAAAATAAAAAGCGGCTTGGACGGCGTAAGCGGCAGCGCGACGAGCGTTGGAGAAAAACTTAAAAACGGACTGGGGACAATGGCAAGCGTAGGCGCAAAACTGGGAGCGGCGGCTATCGGCGCAGTTGCAACCGGAATTGTCGCGCTTACAAAACAGTCAGTTGATTCATTCTCCGAATATGAGCAACTCGCAGGCGGTGTTAAGAAAATCTTTGACGAGATGGATAATTCAAAGATTTTTGCAGATGCCGCGAACGCTTACAAAGATTTGGGGATGTCCGCTAATGAATACTTAGCGGTAATGAATAATCTTGGCGCGACATTCTCCGCAACTATGGGCGATGAGGCTGGTTATGAGACAGCGAAACGAGGATTGCAGGCGATTTCAGACTTTGCATCCGGAACAGGCGCAAGCGTTGATGAACTTTCGGAAAAGTACAAACTTATCACAAAGAGCACATCACAGTATCAGTCAATCGCAGATCAGTTCTCCGGTATTCTCCCGGCAACTTCTGCGGATTTCCTCAAGGCAGCGCAAAGTGCTGGTTATCTGAGCGACAACTACACCAAATTGACCGAAGTGCCCGTGGCAGAGTATCAGCAGGCAGTTACGGCAATGCTTGCGCAAGGCGTTGATGCTCTGGGACTGACAGGAAATACAGCAGCAGAGGCGGCAAGCACGTTGAGCGGTTCTTTTGGTATGCTCTCTGCATCATGGAAGAATTTGGTTACTGGATTCGCAGACGATAGTGCAAATTTGCCTCAGTTGGTGGGAAATGTCGTTTCTTCTCTTTCCGCTGTGATCCAGAACCTTATCCCCGTGATTAGCACGGCTTTGACAGGGATTGGAACGGCGTTACAGGCGGTAATTCCTATGCTTGCCGCGGAACTGCCTGGACTTATTAGCACACTTATGCCGGAACTTCTGGGCGCTATTGGTGTACTTGTTGAAAGCCTTGTGGCTGCGTTGCCGGAAATTTTGGCGGTGCTCACCGATATCATACCTATGCTGATTGAAATGGTAATGGCAAATCAGGTGCTTTTGCTTGATGCCGGCTTGCAAATTCTAGTCGCGCTTATCAACGGCATTACGGAGAATCTGCCCACACTTATTGATGCGGCGCTAACTCTTGTGGAACAACTCATAAGCGCACTCATAGAGAACCTTCCGTTGCTGCTTGATGCTGGTCTGCAACTTCTTATGGGGCTTGCTGACGGCCTTATCGCGGCTATCCCCCAACTTGTAGAAATGCTGCCGACTATTATCGAAAGCATTGTAACCACCCTTTTGTCAATGATCGAAACACTATTGACAACCGGCGGCGACTTACTGCAAGGCATTATTGACGGTGTTGTGGCGGCTATTCCTCTTCTGGTGGATATGCTCCCCACAATTATTGATACAGTTGTAAATGTGCTGCTTAACAATTTGCCGATGATAATTGACACCGGCATGAAAGTGTTGATTGCTGTAATAAACGGTATTCTGGATGCGCTACCGCAACTGATAGCAATGCTTCCGACGATCATAAAAACTATTGTCACCACCCTAAAAAACAATCTTCCGAAAATCCTCGCAATGGGTAAGGATATTTTAACCTCGCTGATCTCCGGTATCGGTTCAATGATAAGTAAACTGCTTACAAAAGCCGGAGAGATTGTTACAACGATCGTGAAGAAGGTCGGAGAACTACCGAAGAAAATGCTTGATGTGGGTAAAAACCTTGTTAGCGGCATCTGGGATGGTATTTCCGATTCGTTCACATGGATCAAGAACAAAATCAGCGGATGGGTTGGTAACGTACTGTCCTTTATCAAGAATCTTTTCGGCATTCACTCCCCGTCAACAGAGACCGCATGGATGGGTGAAATGATGTCCGAAGGACTTGCAAAAGGTATTCTTGCGAATGCTCCGGCAGCGCTCAAGGCTGTTGATAAACTGGGCGACAAGGTTTCCGGGCGTTTTGGCTCTCTTACTGCCGGGATTTCCGGTCTCTCAATGTCTGGCTCCGGGCTGCGAATGCCTGCAGTTGCCACCGGTTCCATTGTCCCCCCTATGGCAATGCAATACGCCTTTGCTGGTGCTGCTGCCGGTAACGCTGCTGTTGATCCAAACGAAATAACCTCAATGGTACGAGGCGCAGTTGCCCAAGGCCTAGCAGCCAACAACCAGAATAATTCTTATCGTTTTGTTGCTCAAATTGACGGGAGAACGTTGTTTGACAAAATGATTAGCGAGGCCAGACTTCGCCAAATGGCGACCGGGCGCAATCCGTTTGAATACCTGTGATTTTTGCGCCCCGTGCGCCGTTTAACCCTTGCGACAACAAACTACTACCCCACAACATAAACGCCAAATAGCCCCATTTACGGGCAAAAGAAAGGCACCCTCACCAAAGTGGCGGGGGTGCTGTTTTTATTTTATGTGTTCCACAATATCGCCCGGCTGACATTCCAGCAATGTACATATTCTGTCAATGTTCGTCCAGCTTACCAATTTGCCCTCCCGGAGCTGCTGGATTGTACTTTCTCCGAGTAACTTTTCTTTGCGTAATCTGTTTGTGTTGTAGCCCTTTTCCTTGAGAGCGGACAGCACATCGATTTTGTAGTTTAGCCCGGGGCTTTTAAGGTGTACATGTGGCTTTGCTGTATGCCTTGCACGAGACGAGTTCTCGCTCTGTGTAATCCATTGACAGTTAGTAGGGCTATAGTCCCCGTCTGGATCAATACGGTCAATAGTTAAGTGCTCCTCGTAACCATTGTTTAACGCCCACTCGATGAAGTTGTTTACACCGTGTTCGCCCATCCATTCATCACAGATAGCGATGCCTCTTCCTCCGTAAAACTTGAAGTGTTCGGCGTTAGGATTGTAGCACCGCTGCTTCATACCTGAGAAGATAGTGTAAAGGCGTGTTTTGCTTAAGCCGTTATTGTTGTTCATTATTCCTCCTCCACATACTCAAGAATATCACCGGGTTGGACTTGCAGCGCCTTGCATATTCTATTGATTACCTCAAGGCTGACCGGCTTACCAGCGGAGATTTTAGCCATTGTCGCAGACGATATATCCGCCATTTCTTGAAGTCTGCCCTTTGAAATCTTTCTTTTATTAAGTAAATCGAGCAGTTTGTAATATTTTATGCTCATGGTATCACCTCCACCAATATAATACACCATAATCGCAGAGAAGTCAAATAAAATTTTGCGTTTATAAAGATTATTTTGCAAAAGCACTTGACAATCAACTTTGAATACGCTAATATATCTTTGCAAACACAAAGAAAACGCATACCACCCCGGGCGGCAAATCCCGGCATAACAAACGAACGGAGGAAATAAACGGTCAAGCGCCGTATCTCGCAATATTACATATTACAGGAGGAATTGCAATGTACATTATGCCCACAACAAAAGAGGAAAGAGTTTGCATCAGCACTTATATTAGCGGTCTGATGTATAACCTTGAGATCGTGGAACAGATTTTAGACGAACTGTTCGACGATTACTATTTCACAGATAAGCCGTCATTTAACGAGGCGACGGCTGCTCGTCTGAGAAACTGGCTTTTCGTGATTGATAACCTTGTATCTGATACCCTGACAGAATATGCGCTGCTCGTTGGCGAAAAGGATTCAAAATTCATTCGAGGCTTCTTTGAATCAGCCGAAAACGCAAGGGCAAATATCAACGGCGAAAACCCGAAAAATTGACCAATAGCCATCAAATAGCCATCAAAACCGAATAAAAGCAAAAGAAGAACACCCCGAAAATGGCTTGTTTACGCCAAGTTCGGGGTGCTGCTTTATGGTGCGAGTGACGGGACTTGAATGCGTAAAGTATTTGTTTGTAGTAGGTGAAGCAATGCCAACAAACGGCATAATGCAGCCACTTTGTGCGGTTTTTCGTTTGTCTTTTTGCAATCCAAAATCAGCCATCACGAACAAAATAGCCATCAAATAGCCATCAATTAGCCGCCTTTGGCTTGATGGGCAGAGCGTTGCCCACGGCTTCAGCTGCTTTCGCTTTTGCCTCTGCGAAGACATGGGAATAGATTCCAAGTGTTGTGCTTGTGTTGGAATGCCCTAAAGTAGCCGAAACTGTCCGGGGGTCAATGTTTGCATTTATCAGCATGGAGGCATTCAGATGCCGGAAGCTGTGGACATTGGTATATCTCATGCCGGTGCGCTTACAGAATTTCGATAGCCATGTAGCCGGACTGTTTGGGTGCATCGGCTGACCGTTCCATTGAGTGAAAAGCCGGTCACAGTCTTGCCACTGATCCCCCAGAGCGAACCGCTGCTCTGTTTGCCACACCCGGTATTCGTGGAGCATTTCAAAAACAAAATCCGGCAACTTTAGAACTCTGTTTGAGCCTTTGGTTTTAACAGTGTCGGTATATATGCCTTTGCGCTTCGTATAAAGGGAATTACGGCAAATTCTTATAGTGTGGTTACTGAAATCCATGTCTTTCCATTCCAGCCCCAGCAATTCAGCTCTACGCGCTCCGGAGTATATCGCAAGGACAAAAAACATTTTATACTGCCACTCTTCTTTGAGCAGCAAATCAAGAAATTGTGCCGCTTCCTCCATGGTATAGCAGCTGCTCTCTTTTGTCTGCATCGCTGGAAGTTCAATATTGACCGCTGGATTTGCGGTAATCATTTCCAGATCAACAGCATAGTTAAGCACATTTGACACAAACGACAGATAGTGTCTGACCGTTTTAGGGGATAACCCTGCCGGTGGCACTTCCTCGTCGGGGGTGTCTTTTTTTATGCGCTGCTGTTTTACTCCCGGTTCTGATAGGTTATCAATAAACGATTGTATGTCTCGTTTAGTTATCTTATCCACACGCTTCGCGCCCAGCGCAGAATATGTGCGCTCAGTTAGTGAGTGGAGCCGGGAAACAGTACGCTCTTTTAATTTCTTTTCTGCACGCTTACTCAACCATTCGTCAGCCAACTGCTCAAACTTAATAGCCTTAACTGCAACACCAGAGTCGCCGTCTTTGACCCGCTTTTCAAATAATGCAGCCTCTTGATTAAGCGCTTTTTCAATCTGACGGGCAGTCATTCCCGGCTCCGGCCTCCATGTCATCGACCGCCGGAGGTGCTTTCCTTTGCTGTCATATCCACAACTGACAACAATCTGATAACTGCCGTTGCGTTGTTTAATCGTCGCCATCTGGTTCACCTGCTCGATTTTTCAACATTTCATGGTACAGTCCCTGTTCGGGTTCCATTGTCTCTGCTAATACATCTTTATAAATTTGTTCCATAATATGTTTTTCGTAGGCAATTCTATCATCTTCGTGGAGTAGAACGAGATCGTACTTTGACGCTCTATCTATTAACTCTTGGATTTCAGCGTCCCAACTTTTATCATCCATCCCGTCTGGAACATCGTATAAACCCCTTGCAGGGTTTTGTGCCTGATCTAACATTTTTCTGCATACACCAGATATAAAACCGAACAGAATATTCTTAAAACCTGCAACGATCCATCTGTTTATCACATCAACTTCTTTTATGTGATTAGGAATCTTCTCTTTTAAAAATAGTTCCTCTTTGCGCAGATCATCTATGTGGAGTGCCGCCAATATCTTAATAACTTCCTCCGTCAACCCCAACCGCTCCACAATATCGGTGTTCTCCGGCTGCTTTGCGTCGGATAGACCAATGAGGTAATCGGAGGTTACATTAAAATAGGTTGCAATCTGCCCTAATGTTTTCCAATCGGGCGAAGATGATCCATCACAGTAATACGAAATCAGCTGCCGTGTTCTTCCAATATAATCCGCTAACCCTTGTTGTGTCTCTCCTTTTTCTTTAATTAATTCTCTGAGGCGTTGAGGGAATTTCTCGTTAAATCCATCGGGTATCTCTTTTCGTTTGCGTGGCATTGTGTTTCCTCCTATTTAGCAAATAACGTTTAAATTAAAAAAATATAGTAAATAACGCTTGCAATTCTTGTTGTTGTTTGCTACAATGATTATAAAGCAAACGATGTACCGTGTCAATGCTGCGAAAGGAGGTTTTATAAGTGGCAAACGAAATTATTAGAACAACCGCGAAGCAAGCAGGTATAAAACTGTGGGTAATTGCCGAAGCGTGCGGAATGACCGACAGTAACTTTTCTCGAAAGCTACGGCATGAATTACCAGAAGAAAAACAAGCGGAGATTCTTTCAATTATAAAGCGACTGTCAGATAATCAGGAGGTGAGTTAATGGCAACTATGATGGTTGGCGCAGATGTAGCAGAAAAGTATGTGCAGGAGCACCCCGGAACCAGTTTGACCAGAAACGCAATTAAATGCCTTTTGCGCTCCGGCTGCATCCCGTCCGTACACGCTGGAAACCGCCGCTTTTTCTCTTATGAGGCGTTCTTGCGCTTCCTTGAGGACGGCAACGATCAGCCGGTAAATGACGGCCACGGGACTATCCGGCGGATTATGTGAGGGGTGAGGGCTTGAGCGAAACGCTTAACAGCATGATTCTATCACAAGAAAATCCCCAAGAGGTAACGCGGCTGATTGCTCAAGGCGCGTCCGAGAGCGAAATTACCCAAGCGGTCATAGATAGGCAAGAGCAGAAAAAAGACAGCATTGCCGAATCTCTGAAACCGGACGATTATTCCGATGCAGGCAACGCGGATGTGTTTACCTACATATACGGTGCAAATTTGGCTTATTGCGATTCTTTAGGCTGGCTGTATTGGAACGGCAGCCGATGGGAATGCAACGACCACAAGCCGCTGGAACTGGCGACGGGGTACACTCAAGGAATGCTATATCACGCAAGAGACAAGTATCAAGACGCACTGGATGAGGCTCGTTCTTGCGAGGACAAAGACCAGAAAGCCGCCATTATTAACCCGGCAAAAAAGTATCTGGCTCACGCAGAGAAAAGCCGTTCATTTAATCGGATTAAGGCAATGACGGAGGTTGCAAAACCTCGGCTTATACGCCAAGCGTCCGAATTTGACGCAGAACCGCACATAATCAATACGCCATCCGGCATTGTGGACTTGAAGACCGGCGAAATAAGTCCCCATTTTCCGCAAGCCAACTGCACTAAGATCACCAGATGTGCGCCGAACAACGAAAACGCGGATATTTGGGACAACTTCCTTGATACGATTACTTGCGGTGATGGTTCCCTACGCGGTTACCTCCAACTTGTCGCCGGTATGGCTCTTGTTGGAGCAGTTTACCAAGAGGGAATGTTAATTGCCTACGGCAACGGAGCGAACGGAAAGAGCACATTTTTTAATGCTCTGGGTGCTGTGATGGGTGATTATTTCGGAGTGATTGACATTGATGTTCTGACTACAAAAGACCAGAACAAAGGCGCTGCACTTGCCACATTGAGAGGAAAGCGGCTGGTTGTAGCCGGAGAACTTGAAGAATTTCAGCGGCTATCACCGGCGACGGTCAAGCGGATCACCTCAACAGACCCGATAACCGTTGAGCAGAAATACCGTGACCCCGAAGCCATCCAGCCAAGTCACACGCTATGCTTGTACACAAATTTCATGCCCCGTGTATCGACAACAGACCCCGGAACATGGCGGCGGTTATTCATTGTCCCATTCAACGCCAAGATCATCGGCAACTCAGACATAAAGAACTACACGCAGTATCTTGTTGAGCATTGCGGTGGTGCTATTCTCCAATGGGCGATTGACGGCGCTGTTATGTTCTGCCGGAACGGTCACACCATCCAGACACCCGACATTGTTGCAGAGGTCACCGAGGAATACCAGCAGCGCGAAAATTGGCTTGAGAATTTCATTGCTGATTGTTGTGATGTAGCGGCTAACTATCGAGTGAACGCCGGTGACTTAATTGCGGCATATAAAGAATGGGCGCGATCGGTCGGAGAGTATGATGGGCGGCGAGGTAATGAGATTTATAATGCAATGATTGCTGCAGGTTTTGAGCAAGTGAAACCAAGAAACATAAAAACATGGTTGGGCTTGCGGCTCAAAGATTCCGTAAGTACCAGATATTACGGCGGTAGTTCGTTTTATGCGTGATCGGGTTACCGCCGAGTTACCCCAATGTTAACCCTAATGTTACGCCAAATGTCGCACAACAAAGCCAATGTTACGCCTTGTTACTCCTATTCTTCTATAAATACATAATAGGAAAAATAGATAAAGATATATGTATATATAGAGAAAGTCTTTTGAGTGAATACCCGTAACTTGCCGTAACACGCCGCAAAAATCGGCTTAACCATGCGGTTTTGTTGATTACATATAGGAGTAACCACAGTTACGCCAAAGAAAGGAGGGATAACAATGAGCCTAATGACCACCGTTAGCACCGAACTGCAGGCCAGACAGACCACCGCGCTTGAATCCATCGCGGACAGTCTCAAAGGCATCTGCCAGGATGTGTGGGAAATCAAGGAACTACTGCAAGAGCGCGAACGCAGGGAGCAAGAGACCGGAGAATAACCGGCAAAACATAAGGGAGAGAGAATGAAGTGCGTGTAATCGAAAGGAGCAAAATTATAATGATAGGAGTTTTTCAATGTCAAATCAGTTTGAACTTTGCCGATTTCGCTACGCACCGTCTTTCAAGCCGCCCGAAACAGCGGAAGAAGCCGGTCGGATGAAGACTTATTTCCGGCAGATCATAAAGACTATCGAGGCACAACAGCAGCGTGTTGATATTCTCAAGGATTGGGAGAGCGATTTTGAGGAATTTGACGCGCTCAACGAAATGTACGAAAGCGCAGTTTATGAAGCCGCCGCACTTGATAGGTACCTCAACCGTCCGGAGATTCTCAAAGCGTGGCCTTATGTGAGGCCATAAGCCGTAATAAAAAAAGCCGAAACGGAAGGATGCAGCTTCCGTAACGGCATATCGTGGAGAACGACAACTCCATTGTACCACCTTTGACACGAAATGTCAAGGAATGACAAAAAGCCGCCCCCGGAGCGTTGATGCTCTGAGGGCGGTGGAGGTACAGCGCAGATATGAACACGACCATTATACCATAGCAAGCCGAGAATGTCAATATGTTGTCAAAAATAATCAACACAAATTTTCGGCAAGATTTCAAGGGGGTAACGATATTTTTATGAATGGTGGTGACATCGAATGACAGTCAAACAGGACAAGGCTCTTTTGGCGCTTATGACTTGCACCAGTAAGGCAGCGGCGGCGGAAAAGGCGGGTATTTCGCCCGGTACGCTGTCGAAGTACCTTGCAGACCCGGAGTTTCTGGAAGCCTATAAAAACGCTTCTGCTGGACTTCTGGCGGGTGCTACGAAGCGGCTGCAGCAGAGTTTCACGGCAGCTATTGACCGGCTTGTCGAGGTTGTGGAGGATCGGACAATAAACCCCGCAATCGCCGTGAATGCCGCTCGTTATCTGTTGGAGTACGGCCTGCGCTTCACAGAATTTGACCAGATCATGGGAATGCTGGAAGAATCGGAGGACGATGATTGTATTACGACAGATTAAGGCAGCGTGTTGAGAGGGCAACCGCCCAGAGGAAGCGCCGGAGGGAAGCCGCTCGACTGCTGGATAGTCTGGATGCAAAGCAGCACCTCGCGGAAATTTATCACCCGATACACGACGATATAAAGGCCGGAGGGCACTCAATTTATAATCTCCCCGGCGGTCGAGGTTCCGGTAAATCGACAATGGTATTTACAACGCTACCGGAGCTGATAATAAACAATCCGCAAATGCATTGCCTTATCGTTCGTCAAGTCGCCAACACTCTGCGTGATTCTGTTTACGCGCAGATGCAGTGGAGTATTGAGAAGCAAGCGGAAAACCCTATGTTCAATCGTGACGATTGGGAGTTTAGGGTGTCACCGCTCGAAATCACATACAAGCCTACCGGTCAAAAAATCTATTTTCGAGGCGCTGACGATCCGGGCAAAATCAAATCTATCAAAGTGCCGTTCGGGCACATAGGTATTCTGGTTTTTGAAGAGCATGACCAGTTCGGCGGTGAAGAGCCGGTTCGTAAAACCGAACAGTCTGCCATCAGAGGCGGCGACGAGGCGTACATATTCAAGATTTTCAACCCGCCTATAAGCAAGGCAAATTGGGCGAATAAATACGCTTCAACGCCGAAAGAATCCATGATGGTGCATCACTCCACTTATCTGGAAGTACCGCCGGAATGGCTGGGCAAACCGTTCATCGAGGAAGCCGAACACCTCAAGGCCGTCAACCCTGACGCTTATGCACACGAATATCTTGGTGAACCTATCGGACTGGGCACGGAGATATTTAAGCATCTGGAAGTCAGAACGATCACCGACGAGGAAATCGCTCGGCAGGAGCGTATCTATCAGGGGCAGGACTGGGGATGGGAACCAGACCCAAAAGCTTTTATCCGTTGCTCTTATTCCCATTCGACCGAGACAATTATGATTCTGGACGAAATGGGTGGAATCTGCATCCGAACAAAAGACATGGCACAGCAGATCAAG
>JAZSQB010000004.1:0-2000 GCA_045537695.1 Clostridia bacterium
CCTGTACAACCTCGCTCCGGTTGGCGTTTATGAGGTCAATTATGACTTCGGAGACATTACATACAATCTGGACGAAGACCGGGCAAGGTGGCTCGGCTATGTAACTGCTGGGCGTATTGCTTTTTGGCGTTATCTGGTGAAATTCGAGGGAATGACCGAGGATGAAGCCAAGGAGATAGCCGGAGAAACACAGCAGACACCGACGCTATTCGGGGAGGAAGAATGATGATAAATCACAAAAGTGCGTTGCCCGATGCGGCGTACGACGAACATATTGCGCGTTACAAGACAGCCGTTGCTCAGAGAGTTATAGTAGACGAAGATATTAAGGCGGTCGTGAGCAAAATCTGCGAACTCGTTCCGGTGATTGCGACAAAAATAGTCGAAATCTTGCCGGAAGTAATCGCTGAAGCGCAGAGGAGTGTCGGCGATGAATAACCGTTAATGCTTACCCCAGAATACATACAAAATCTGGCTGACGGAGCGGAGGAGTTATCCAGCGACCTTCATGCCCGAATAATCGCAAAAATCATCGAGCGCATTTTTATTCGCTACGAGCGCGGCGACGAATATGTTTTGACAGCTGTTGACAAATGGCAGCTTGAAATATTGCAAGAGGCGGGCTTTCTGATGGAGGAAATACAGGCCGAAATCGCAAAAGCAACGCCGTATATGCTGGATGAGATAAAAGCAGCATTCGAGGA
The DNA here is from genome assembly GCA_045537695.1 of Clostridia bacterium. Taxonomy (GTDB): domain Bacteria; phylum Bacillota; class Clostridia; order UBA1381; family UMGS1253; genus RGIG2041. Next base: position 705 of record JAZSQB010000004.1, read on the forward strand.
TGCCGGTGTCCGCTCGTTGGAGTGGGACGATGCGATTTATACCTCTGCTGGATTATCGCCAACGCCGCTCAAGCAATCGCCGCATTTAATAAGACTGATGCAGCGGAATTATGAGAAAACAGTCGGCACATGGAAAAACCTCACCGGCACAATCGCCGAGGCTTCACAACAGCTTTTTATTTCGGAGTGTGACAAGGCGTATAACCTCGTTTCCTCTGGTGCTGTTTCGTATACAGAGGCGTTTCGTGATGCTATCAGCAAAATCGTCGAGGACGGCGTGACAGTGGTTTATCCGTCTGGGCATACCGACACCATTGAAACGGCAACGCTACGATGCGTCCGCACTGGAGTTTCACAAGCAACAGCCGAAATCACAAACGCTCGAATGGATGAAATGGAATGGGATATCGTTCTTGTTTCCTCTCATCTGGGCGCAAGAGTGACCAACGCTAACGACTATACAAATCACGCTTGGTGGCAAGGTAAGTTTTATAGCCGCTCGGGTAAGGACACCAGATTCCCACCGTTTGAGGTTTGCGGTCAAGGTAATGTGCAAGGAATAAACGGCGCTAACTGCCGGCATTCCTACGGTCCCGGTGATGGCAAACACAATCCGTTTGAAAAATTCGACAGCGAAGAAAACCAGAAAGCCTATGAACTGTCGCAACGTCGACGCCTACTTGAACGCCGTATCAGAGGTACAAAGCGTCAAGTAATGGACTACAAGGCTGCTATGGACGGCGCGCCTGATGGCGATATGAAAGCCGCCATGGAGCGGAAATATCAGCGCAAGGCAGCGCTATTGCAGAAACAGAACAAGCAGTATAACCAATTCTGCGAGGAACACGACCGCAAGAGGCTTGCTGACCGTCTGGCTGTTGCGAATTGGGATAGAAAACAATCAGCTGCTGCTACGGGAGCGGCGAGGAAGTGGAATAATGAGCATAAGGAGTGACAACGATGGCAATTCTGTTTAGGCGTGGCAATAAATCAGAGTTTGACCAAAACAAAGACAAACTGCGCGAGGGTGAAATGGCTCTTATTCTGGACGAGCCAACGCTTGTCTTTGGCTTCGGTGATGGCGATTACCAGAAATTGCGTTTCGATGAATCTGTCACTGAGGAAACCGCGTGCAACCTGATAGATAAAATCATGTGGTTTGCAAGCCGAAGCGCGAGTTGTTTCGGCTGTCGGTACTATAGAGAGGCGGTTGAAAGAGAGGCCGCAAAATATGGGCACCAATAATCACCACATCTACTACAACCCAAACCCCGACGGAAACCGTGTCGGTGATTG
>JAZSQB010000023.1:0-80120 GCA_045537695.1 Clostridia bacterium
GCGCAAAAAGTGCGATGACGAGATTCATAAACTTCGGCAGATGGTGGAAAGCGCCCAAGTGCAGCAGGAAGTGAATGAAAAGAAGAACGCCATCCTAAAAGGTATTGGCGACGCCATAGGAGAAATCGTAAACGGCCTTCACTATGATGATGCATTTTACCGCGAGATTCTTGACCGCATGGTGGTGTATGATCGCGAGCACATCGACGTGTATTTGAAGTGCCTGCCGCAGAAATTGAGCTTTTTAGGCAAGTCGGCAGCGCTGCTCGCGGAAAAATCAGAGCAAAACGGAGAGGAAACCGCGTTTTTGCCCACTTGCGATACGCCGGTGCCCTCCAGAGGACCCCTTGTGTCAGCCGAAAATTGCTCCCCTGCGGGGAACATTTTCGGGACACCGGTGCCGATATCCGTCAGCGCTGCCTTGACCCGATCATCGGGCATAGAGAAACGCTGCGACAGATAACGCATAGATGCGCCGAGTTCACCGTTTGGTCCGCCGTACTGGCTTACAATAAAGTTTGCAAGCTTTGGATTCGGGGTTTTAATTTTTACCGGATATTCCAAAAACTTCTGATATTGCCACATTCGCTATTTCCCCCTTTCCTACTGAAAATCCCACGGCCAGGGATTGTCTCCCCACGCCCATACATCCTGCGTGTTATCCATCGCCGTCAAAGGACCAAACGCTTTTTGAAACTCTACATATGCTTCTTTAGCCTTGCACGTTACTTCCTTAAACATTTCCAATGCCTTTTTATCGTGCGGATGCGTATCTAAATACAAATTTAAATCGTACGCCGCAAAGTTGTAGTTTTGTAACTTACGAAGCATTTCTTCTCTTTTAGCGGTTTCTACAACAATTTCCATCAGCGCACCTCCTGCCCCGTCGGCTGTTTGCCGTAAACCTCCATCGGCAAATCCAGCTCCGGAAAGATAGTGCCGCGCGTAAGCCCTTTTGCCGGTGTGTATACTTCATCGAGCCTTTGCACCGGCACATAAGCATATGCGACCTTACCGCATGCCTTCATTTCATTTTCCATACACAAAACTCCTTAAATATATATTAACGTGTCGACCCGTTGCTACAATATATGTCAAAGAATGCTGTTTTGTGCAAAAAACAAGCCCCTTGCTAAAATAGCAAGGGGCTATGGCTTTTATATAAAATTAAGCTTTTTCCAGCGCAAGCGTTACCGTTGTAATGTCACAAACCTCTGCCGGACCATAGTACTGAATTGCGCCCGGATATACATAGCAAGTCTCGCTTGCCCATCTTTCTCTGTTTGCCTTGAAGAATGCAAACGGCTTGCCATCGAGGTCAACAAGCGCCTTTTTAATCACCGGTTTATCCTCACCGTGCCTTCTTTCAATATTCATCATCTTTGTAATCGGCATACCGCCTGCAACCCATTCTGTAGCCGGCTTGGACAGATTGGAAATCTTGGACAGATAACCATTATAGCCGTACTGAATGAGCATAAATGCATTGTAACCTAAGGAATAGCAGTAATCCGCGTCAAAGTTGGATGGGAATGCACATCTGCCTTCGTAACCAAGGAAGTGATGGTGTGTAGCGAACTTACCTGCAAACTTGCCTTCCGCCTTCAGTGCCGCTAACTTATCTGCAACAAGCGCAGAGAAAAGCTTTTCAGAATCAATCAAAGAAACCTGAACGTTACCGTGCGGGTCTCTTTCAAGGAACAGCTGCTGCTGAATACCCTGCGGAAGAATTGCAAACACGTCCATAGATTCTTTTGTCAGACCCTTTTCGACGAATGCATACTTATCAGCCCAAGTTGGAAGCGAATTAAATTCTTCTGCCTTGCTGCCAGCGAGAAGCTCGTTGATTTCAGAAATCAAAACGGAGAATTCCGGAACAAATTCTACAACACCTTCCGGAATAATTGCAACACCAAAGTTCATACCCTTTGCAGATCTGGTAATTACAGAATCAGCAATATAATCCGCAATTTGGGATAGGGACATTTTCTTTGCTGCAACTTCTTCGGAAACGAGGCAAATGTTTGGCTGTGTCTTCAGTGCACATTCAAGTGCTACATGCGAAGCAGAACGACCCATTACCTTTACAAAATGCCAGTACTTCTTCGCGGAATTTGCATCTCTTTCAATATTACCAATCAGCTCGCTGTATGTCTTTGTTGCTGTATCAAAACCAAAAGAACATTCGATATCTTCGTTTTTGAGGTCACCATCAATTGTCTTCGGGCAACCGATTACCTGCACACCTGTGTTGTGCGCAGCAAAATACTCAGCCAATACCGCTGCATTTGTGTTGGAGTCGTCACCGCCGATGATAACAACTGCAGTGATGCCGTGCTTTTTGCAAACTTCAGCTACAACGGCAAACTGCTCATTCGTTTCAAGCTTTGTTCTGCCGGAACCGATGATATCAAAACCGCCTGTATTTCTGTATGCATCAATATAAGCATCGTCAAATACAATATAATTATCTTCGAGCAGACCGCTCGGACCGCCCTTAAAGCCGTAAAGGTCATTTTCCGGATTTGTGGACTTTAATGCGTCGTACAAACCGCAAACAACGTTATGTCCGCCCGGCGCCTGACCGCCCGAAAGAATAACGCCAACCTTCTGCACCTTCGAAGCAGAAGTATTCACACCCTTCTTAAATATGACTTCCTTTTTACCATATGTGTTCGGAAAAAGCGCCTTGATTTTTTCGCAATCTGCAGCGCTCTGTGTCTCTGCGCCTTCAGCAACGCTGATTTCAGCAATGCCGCCTCTTAACATCTGCGGCAGCTTCGGCTTATATTCGTATCTTGCTTTCTGTAAAGATGAAATTTCCATAATTACACTCCTTAAAATTGTATTGCGTTTTTAACAAACGCTAATATTATACCCTATTTTTCCTCAAAAGTAAAGAGATATGTTAAAAATAACTAAATAATCAAACACACGCCCTTCGCGCAAGCATAATCCAGTACACGCGCCTCATCCTTGGCCGCTGCTTCATGTCTTCTATGCGCTCAAATTCTTCAAATAAAGCGTTGTTTTTCGCACGAGGCTGCGCTTCACTCAGCATATCATCCGGAAAATATTTTAGAAAATCTCCATATTCCGGATTGACATTTTGAAGGATTTTGTATATACTGATATTGGAAGTTGTAGGCGCAGCGGATGTGAGACCGACCTTGTCGGCGTCCTCCGCTAACCGTCCGGCTTCCATTTTGTTTTTCAGACAAACCGATAAATAAAGCTTGTTGTCTTGATTTTTAAATTCCTTCACTTCCAGCTGTACAGGCACCAATTCAGTGCCATCATAAAAAGCACCGGCAAGTACATATACATTCTCCAAATCCGGCGTAGCGCGTCGAGTTCCGGCATACTTGTCTTTGTGTACTTCAATACCGATTGCGTTTTTTACAACATCGTCAAACACAGTCAACATCTTTGCAAAAGTAGCATATTCCTTATGTTGCTTTTGTACACTTTCATTGAAAGAACCGTTCGAATAAACAAATTCCAAAGCAATATCTTTATTTTCAAACTTGCTACCGATAACACCAAATTGGTCTGCGAGTCTCTTTAAAATCGGCTTTGCGGCACTTTTATACTTGTTTTGCAGCGCATCTTTGTCTATTTCGGACAATCCGTCAACTTCAGATGCTATTGCAGTCGGCGGCTTGATGCGTTTGCGCGAAATCAAACGACGTCTTATCTTGTCGTCCATATCTGCAACAATTTTGTTTTCTTCCATATCGCTTGTCGATTTATCCATGTCCGGCGCAGGTGTAAAATCTTGCTGTTGTGACGCAGTGCCATTCATCTGCGAATCTTGCTCCTGTGCAGCTGCCTCATTTGGAAAATGCACATCCGTCGCAGCATCTACATACATTTGTGCCGTGTCGGATTTTGGGGACGAAAAGGAAAACTGATTCTTGACAGTCGGGTCAGTTTGTGATACATTATTATTAGGAGTTGTTGTCGGGTTGTTTCCGGCTACTGCAGCAAGTAAAGTCTGCGGGGCAACTCCTTTTTCAATTGCAAAAGAATAGAAAAACTCACCATCAGCCCTCTGCTTAACATCAATATTCATAAAACAAGGTATATGCTGGCCTTCTTCATCTTCATATATCAAGTTCGTTACAAAATAAACCCAATTTCGCACTTTGTTGTGCGCTTTGTTATCTTTACCTGTTTCACTTTTTGAACCGTTGTATTTCGAATCATTTGCTATCGCGTATAAGTCCGTAGAAAGATCAAGCGTCATTCTTTTTTCAGACCCACTCCCTTTGCGATTACCAAATGCTATTTTCGACAAATCGCTCCTTTCTTCTAATGTTGGGTCAAATTTCGCCACTATCCTTTGCGGTTTTTCGCCGCCAACGAGGGTTAACGTTATTGGATTTTTGCTCCAAACGTTTTGTACCACATTGATTATATCTTGACTTTTTCGGCGGTTCTCAGTTCCTTTGGCATAATTTGTTTTATATACTTTTCTTCTGTCAAAATAAGTACCAACGAATTCATACGCATTTCTTCCTGCCGGCGCCGTGCGCATTCCCTTCGCACTTGCCAGAGCAAGTCTGTACTTGCGTTGTGCCTGCTCAAGGTCCGCTGTGAGCTGCTGCGCTTCGCTATATGCGCCGAAGGTGGTTTTGACATAGTAGAGCATACTGTCAATCCAATCATGCACATGCTGCGCGAAGGTGTAGTCTTGCTCGACGATGCGGCGCACATCCTCGCCCGAAGCGAACACAGCTTCTCGCAGCTTCTCTGCAACAAGTTCAGCGCGCGCCTGCTCCGGCGTCAGCTCCTGACCGTTCTCGGCATAAAAATCAATTTTATCCTGTATTGCCGTTTTGTACCTTTCACTGCCTTCACCTCCGTATGCTTTATTCAGCACATAATCGCGCACATAGGAATAATGGCGGGTTTGTTCAATCGCATGTGTTAGCTCGTGCATAGCGGTTTTGTAGATGATTTCGGCATTACCTGCACCTTTGCGGAAATACAAGGTTTTGGTTGTCGGGTCATAATGTCCTTTATAAGCGGTATTCTTTTGTCCGTCCTGATAATACTCCGCAAAGCCGATTTTAATACCGGTCTTTTTCTGAATGGTGTCCACAATATCGCGTATGCGCGTTTTGGGTTCCGCCTCTACCGCAACTGCACCGGTAAAGTCCGGCGTGATTTGCGTGCCGGCAGGCGCAGTTTTACTGAGGGTTGGCAAAAATACATGTCGGTTTTTCTTTTTATCAAAAACCGCAGCTGCGTCCTCCACCATTTTCTGTGCTTCAGGTGACAAATCGTCAAACTCCTGCGCATCAGGTGTAAGAAGGTATCCTCCAGCTTCAATTGCAGCCTTTTGCTTATCGGCATGTTTTTTCTTTATCACGCCGACTGTGTTTGCAAGCCCCTGCATAATACCTGCGGACAATGCACCTTGACCGAATGCCACAAGCGGTTGTTTTACGAAAAATTTCAAAAAAGCGTTTTTGATTGCCGAGGAATACGCCGTCTGCAAAGGCGCACCTTCTTCTTTATAAGCAGCTGTCAGCTCGTCGACATACTGAATAAACGAGGAATTTTCGCCAAGGATGCTAACCTCTGATGGATTGCCTGCCAGCCATAGCTATTACTTGCTACCCATAAATGAGTTGATTGAAGTCAAGGCTTCCCTTAAGGTGAAGCCTTGAGGGAAGCCTTTTTTACAGAATATATTTCTGCTAAACGTCAACAATTCAAAATTTATACAGTACAAGTTTTTCTCATTTCTTTTTAATTTATTGGTTAACTTCTTTTCAATCATGCGACCATCGTTTTTTCGATATACAAAAAACTCTCAAGCATCCAACACACTTGAGAGTTTTATATTTCTTATCTTTCTTCTCTGAAATACGGAAGACCGAGTGCCGCCGGCGGCTGATTCTCCTTTTTATCCTTAATGCTTGTAACAATCAGCACAAGGATGGTTACCACATACGGTAAAATTCTAAACAGCGTCTTCATACTGATGGTCAGACCCGGTATATACTCCGGTATTACATACATAAAGCCAAAGAGAATCGAACCGATGATGCTCACACTCGGGCGCCATACCGAGAAAATTACCAATGCAATAGACAACCAACCTCTGTCGCCAAAACCGTTGTTGGACCACACGCCGTTTGCATAGTCCATAACATAGTACAAACCACCAAGACCGGCAATTGCACTACCGATGCAGGTTGCAAGGTATTTGTACTTGATAACATTGATGCCCGTTGCATCCGCTGTTTGCGGATTTTCACCTACTGCACGCAAATGCAGACCAACTCGTGTTTTATTTAAAATATACGTTGCAACAATGGCGATAATCAATGCTACATACACCAAAAAACTGTAGGACAAGAACACATCGCCAAACCAACCGAGTTTGTCCGCAAACGGAATTGGAGTTCTGAACGCAGCACTGGTCTTTGTCAGGGTAATCGACGGTACATCTAAGTTTACCAATTTAATTAACGAGCCACCGAAAAAGTTGCCTGCACCAATACCAAACGTTGTAAGCGCAAGACCTGTAACATTTTGGTTGGCACGCAGAGTAACCGTCAAAAAGCAATATAAAAGTCCCATAAAAGCAGAGCCAACCAGACAGCACAAAAGCGGCAGGAGCACTGCAATGAGTGGCTGCACATTTTCGCAACCGTTTTCATACAGAAAAGCACCGGCAACACCGCTAATAGCACCTACATACATAATACCCGGAATACCGAGGTTTAAGTGACCTGATTTCTCCGTTAAAATTTCTCCTGTAGAACCAAAGAGCAAAGGTGTGCCCTGCATAACAGCACGCTGAATAATTGTTATTAATATTTATTTCTTCCTTTTACTCAACTTATTCATTTTCACTTTATAGTTAATGAAAAATTCCGAACCGATGATAAAGAAAATGATGATACCGGTGATGATGTCCGAAAAGGCATCATTTAAGCGATAAACCTCGGAAATCTTGGATGCACCCTTTTCCAGGAACACAATCAGAAGCGAGGTAAATATCATAAATATCGGGTTAAACTTCGCAAGCCATGACACCATAATAGCGGTAAAGCCGCGCCCGCCTGCTGTATCGCTCTTAAGCGAATGGTCTGTGCCGGCGACCAGCAAAAAGCCTGCAACACCGCACAGAGCGCCGGAAATCGCCATTGTTCTTAAAATAACCTTCTTAACATTAATACCAATGTATCTTGCCGTATTTTCGCTTTCACCGACAACAGAAATTTCATAACCATGCTTGCTGTACTTTAAGTAAATGTACATAAGTACCGTCAAAATGACCACAATCAGTATGTTGATTAAATATTTCTGCCCAAACAAGACCGGCAACTGACCGAATTCCAGCGTGCGCGGCGTACCTGAGCCCTTCGGCACGGACCACTCGAGCGTGAAATACGCAACCACTTGAATGGCAATGTAGTTCATCATCAGTGTAAACAAGGTTTCGTTTGAATTAAAGCGCGTTTTAAAGTATGCCGGAATCAAACCCCACAGTGCGCCGGAAATCACGCTGAGCACCAGCATAAACGGAATCAAAACTGCATTCGGCACTTTGTCGCCGAGAAATATCATACAAGTCGCCGTCGTAAGACCGCCGATTAAAATCTGCCCTTCACCGCCGATGTTCCAGAACCGCATCTTAAACGCAGGCGTTACTGCAAGGGATACGCATAGTAAAATCGCCGTATTCAGCATTAAATTCCATGTCATTCTTGTTGTGCCGACCGCACCCTGCACCATTGTGATATACACTTCAATCGGATTTAAATCCGTCAAAAGGATTGTGATAAGTCCGCAAACGACCAAAGCCACTAAAACAGCAACGATACGAATAATCCATCCCTTCCACCAAACCAAATCATCGCGTTTTGAAATATGAAACGGATTTTTAGCCAAGGCCGTCCAAATTGTACTATCTACTTTATTCATTTGTACTGTCGCCCCCTTCTCCTTCGGCATATTTCGTCATCATCAAGCCGATTTCTTCCTTCTTCGCTGTTCTGCCATCCACAACGCCGGCTATCTTACCGCCGCCGATAACCAAAATTCTGTCGCACAGCTCCAAAAGCACGTCTAAGTCCTCGCCGACAAAAATTACGGCAACGCCCTTTTTCTTCTGCTCATTTAAAAGATTATAAATGGTGTACGAGGAGTTAATATCCAAACCGCGCACCGGATATGCTGCCATCAACACCGTCGGTGAAGACGCAATTTCTCTGCCGACTAATACTTTTTGTACGTTGCCGCCGGAAAGACGTCTTACCGGGGTTGTTGCCGAAGGCGTTACAACCTCTAAGCGTTCAATGATTTCCTCTGCAAGACTCTTCGGCTCCTTCTTCTGCAGGAAGAAGGATTTGCCCTTTTTATAGCTACGCAGCATCATATTATCGATAATGTCCATATTGCCGACCAATCCCATGCCAAGTCTGTCTTCCGGCACAAATGCCAGACGCACGCCCATCTGTCGAATCTGCAGTGGCGTTTTATCGCGCAAATTCTCCACAGTACCGGTTTTCGGATTATGGTACATAATGCTACCGTCACTTAAATGCTGTAGACCTGCAATCGCCTCTAAAAGCTCTCGCTGACCGCTACCCGCGATGCCGGCTATACCTAAAATCTCGCCGGATCGTGCCGTAAAAGAAACGGAATCCAGTACACGCACGCCTTCTCTGCTTGTGCAGCTGATGTTATCCACGACGAGTCTGTCTGCACAATCTGTCGGTTCAGCACGTTCGATATTAAGTTCAATCTTTTTGCCGACCATCATTTCTGTCAGCTCGCTCTCGCTGGTCTCTGCTGTATTAACCGTACCAACATATTCACCCTTACGCAAAACCGCAATGCGGTCAGAAAGCGAAAGCACTTCGTGAAGCTTATGTGTAATAATGATAATAGACTTTTCGTCTTTTTTCATATTACGAAGCACCGTAAACAGCTTTAAGGTCTCCTGCGGTGTTAAAACCGCCGTCGGCTCGTCTAAAATCAAAATATCTGCGCCGCGGAACAATACTTTGATAATTTCCACGGTCTGCTTTTCCGATACTGACATTTCATATATCTTCTTGTTCGGATCGAGGTCAAAACCGTAAAGCGCAGTAATTTCCTTGATTTTTTCAATATATCTCGGCATATCGAATCCTTTTTCGTCCTCGAGTCCTAACACAATGTTTTCTGCCGCAGAAAATACATCCACCAGCTTAAAATGCTGATGAATCATGCCAATTTTGTAGTTGAATGCATCCTTTGGCGAAGCAATTTCTACCGGGTTACCATCAATAAAAATTTCACCGCTGTCCGGATAATAGATACCGGAAACCATATTCATCAACGTGGTCTTTCCGCTGCCGTTTTCGCCCAAAACGGACAAAATCTCCCCTCTTTTAACCTGCAAAGAGACATCCTTGTTTGCTACAACAGCACCAAAGGTTTTTGTTACGTTTTTCAGTTCAAGTGCAATTTTCTGTTCCATATGCCACTCCTTGCTTTCTTTTTACTTTTAAATAAACCGGCAAAAACTTACAGATTTATTTAAAAATAAAATTGAACATAGAGCGGAGAATTGCTTCCCCGCTCTACAGTACAATTTAAAAATTAGAACATTGTGTTGAGCAATGTGATACCGTCGATGTTGAGATCGAAGTACGGTGCACTACGATATTCAGACTCGTGGAAGTAACCGTCAGCAATTACTTCTGTATCCTTTTCGTATGCAGCGTCAGTATCAACGTCAGCCATGTAAGAATCTAACTTCTTGCCTTCAACTGTGAAGTTGTTTGTATCAAATACGTGGATTTCGCCTGCAATCAACTTAGCCTTAGCTTCTTCGATTGCAGCAACAGTACCCTCAGCTGCTACAGCTTCATTTACATCTGTCAGCTTAACGGAACCAGCTTCGAAACCTTCGCACCAGTCAGCCGGAATTTCTTCACCGTTCTTCACTGCATTGATAATGAACTTAAAGTACGGAGCCCAGTCAATTCTGGAGGAAACGATAAATGTGTTCGGGCAAGCTGCCTGTGTGCTACCGTTGTAGGAAACATTCGGAACGCCAGCGTTTTCACAAGCTGTCGGCGCACCCATGGAGTCAGCATGCTGGCTGATAAGTACGCAATTGTTGCTCAGAAGCTTTGTTGCTGCTTCCTTTTCGAGTGCTTCGTCATACCAGCTACCGGTGAACTGTACTTCCATCGTAACAGACGGGCAAACGGACTTTGCACCAAGGTAGAAGGATGTGTAACCGGAAATAACTTCCGCATAGGTAAATGCACCTACATAACCCATCTTCGCCTGGTCAGCAGTAATCTTACCTGCCTCAATCATTTCGTTAAGCTTCATACCAGCTGCAATACCTGCAAGGTATCTGCCTTCATAAATGGAAGCAAATGCGTTGTGGAAGTTTGCAACATTTTCCGTATGTGCAGTTGTACCGGTTGCATGACAGAACTGTACATTCGGGAATTCCTTTGCAGCCTTGAGCATATACGGCTCATGACCGAAGCTGTTTGCAAATACGATGTTACAACCCTGGTCAGCCAGGTCAGCTGCTGCTTCATAACACTCGTTACCCTCCGGAACGTTTGTCTTGAAGATTACCTGCTCGTCTGTAAGACCGAGCTCTGCTGTTGCTGCCTTTGCAGCATCCAAGAAGTTCTTGTCATAAGTAGAGTTTTCATCGTGTAAGAAAATAAAACCGATTTTAAACTCTGCGCCTTTTTCGGAACCTGCATTTTCGTTTCCGCAAGCTGTAAACATCGCAACAGATGCAACGAGCATTACGGCAACAAGAAGTAATGAAAGTACCTTTTTCATTTGAAACACCCTCCTGCCTCTTTTGGCAAAATATTATTGTGTAAATAATGTAATTATTTACAACATTCGATAAAATTTTAGCATACGAATATACAAAAGTCAACACAATCTTTACAAACAAATTACAAAAACCGAGGTGTAAATAAGCATACACCTCGGTAATATATTAATTATCCAAGAACACAACCGCCCCATTATTCTTTGTATAGTCTCCGTTCGTTTGTAATGACGATTGTTTACACGTGAAACCAAAACCAAAATCCGGCTACCGCCACTCCAAACACAAAAAATACGCTAAACCATACTTTTCGTTTTAAATTTTTTTCCTTCTTTACTTTTCTTATGTGCACCTTGCAACGCTCGCTGTAGGCTTGCAATATTGCCTCTGCCTCAAGGACAATATCAAAATTGTTATTTCCGTTCTTTTGGTTCATATACAGGCTCCTTTTCACAAATTTTCCTGTACATTATTCTCAACCATCTAAATCAAATTATACAGTGACCGGTTATTTATTTTCTGCTATTTTGGTTACAATCACCGTTAAATCATCATTTGCTACGCCCTTCCGTTTTGAAAGTGCATATTGCAAAATAGATTTTGCCATTTCCTCCGTAGATGCTGATGACAGGGAATCTATATAGCCTTCTAAATCCCTTGCCTCTGCCGTATCTGTTATGCCGTCACTGAGCATAATGATGCAGTCCCCGTGATGTAGCGTTTTGGTTTGCTGTCTGATTTCCGTTTCGGAGAGTATGCCAACCGGCAAGCTTGTGCATTTTACAGCTTCTACATTCTTTTTATACTTGATATAGCTTCGTGCAGCACCGATTTTTATAAACGAAACCTCCCCTTTTAACAAATCGACTATTGCCAAATCAATTGTAGCAAAGGATTCGTCGCCTGCCTTAAGCACAAGTGCCGAATTCACCAATTGTACAGCCGCTTTTACTTCAAAACCAACCAACAACAGCTTTTTCAAAAGCTCAACCGCCGACGCACTCTCTGCGCTTGCTCTTTTTCCGCTGCCCATGCCGTCACTGAGAATCATAGCACATCGGTTATCCTTCATATGAAAAACGGCATAACTGTCTCCATTCTCTGTTTCCCCATCTTTTTTCAGCGTTGCGATGCTACTCCCTATCGCAAATTTAAATTGCGGCTCCAGACGCACCGTAAGGTTGTATTCATCAATCACCGAAACACGCATAGCACGTTTTGTACTTTCGCTGACTGCGCGTTCAATATCCTGAACAGAAATATCCGTATCCATAGTGGCAAATTGCAATTCTATATCATAATTTTCATCCGGACGCATATATAAATAAACTTCATTTAATGCATAGCCCATTTCTTCCATTTCTGCCTTTATATTCGTTTTATAACTGCTTTCACAAACCACCTTCTGCGTTATATCCTTTGATATTCCCTGCATAACCTCCGCAAAATCCCTGTATTGCTGTCCAAGCAAAAATCTGGTTTCGCTCAGCTGATTATCCCAGATTGCATTTAATCGATTTAAGGTGTATGTATGATTTACATTTGCGACCAGTGCCTGCATTTGAATACAATTCTTTTGAAATGTCTCCGGAAAATCCAATACATCTATGTAACCCTTCTTTTGTAATCTCTGCATGGCTTTCCCAAAACTCTCCGTCGTTTTTTCGCTCTCTTTTTCCCAGCAATATACGTACATACTGCACTTTTTACAAATCTCGTATGCCGCCGGCTCCATTGCGTTTGCGGATTGTAAAGAAAACGCGCTTTTTTTATTCTCCGACAAACGTTCTACCGTTTCAGACAGCCCGGAAAACACATTGGCTAGGCTTTGGAACTTCTCCGAAAGTAACGCGTTCAATCGTCCGGAATACACCTTTTGCTGATGTGGCGTAAAAACATCACCCGCAAAAGCAAAATGCTTGTCAAAAAACAAATTTGGCAAAACCGCAAAGACGAGCGAAGCAATTAAAATATTCACAAGTCCGACATATCCGAAAACAAACAGCGTTGTGGAAACGCCCAAGCCCACCGATACGGATAAATACACAGCAGAAACGCCGATTTTACCCAAGCGCTGCGCCAAACCGGCCGCCAAACCGCACGCACAGTATAATCCAATCACACTAAGCGGATCACTTGCATTCATAGCGCTGACAAGACCAATCATAACCCCGCTACCCAGACCGCCGCTGACACCGCCAACATACGCAAAAGTCAGTATTAACACAGACCAAATAATTTCACAAAGATTCACAACTCCAAAATCCACAAAATCTGTAATTCCGCAGACAGAAAGACCAAGTAAAAGCACAATACCAAGCATATCATCCCGACTAACAATTTTTAAACAGCTATATTCGCATTTTCGGATGGCATATACACCAATAAACAAAGCAGTGGTCAGCGCAATCAAAACACTTTCGGTAAAGTCCAAGAGCAAGTTGTAAATATTAAACCCCTGAAATACAGAAACCAGCAAACAACCAACAAAATTGCCGATCCCTGCCATGGCTGCACATAAGTAAGGATGCGCTGCACTTTCTTTGTCAAATATGTACTTAAATAATGTAAAAAAACCTATGCAAACGATATACTGCAATGTTCGAATGCCACTGCCGGCAGTGATACAACCAAATAAAACACCGCACACACCCAAAGGCATTCTGCTTGCTGAAAACGCCGCAGCGTAAAACGCAGCACCAAACGGTGTTAACTGTCCAAACAATTTTGCACGTGAAAGCAAAAAAGTAATTATGGCATAAAATATGTCCTTTTTCTCAAACTTTGGTTTTCTTTGATTTTCCGTCACTGATCTTTGTTTTTCTTCCGCACGCTTGTAAATCTGTATATTCTGTCCCGACATAACACTATCTTTCCTTTCCTTTTTCCTATGTATTTAGATAGCGTC
The DNA here is from genome assembly GCA_045537695.1 of Clostridia bacterium. Classification (GTDB taxonomy): domain Bacteria; phylum Bacillota; class Clostridia; order UBA1381; family UMGS1253; genus RGIG2041. Next base: position 13,737 of record JAZSQB010000023.1, read on the forward strand.
ATTATATATTTTTATTTTAAAATATTTTGTTGCTTTTTCGTGTCGAATGCACAAAGGGATTTACATTTTTTTACATTTTGTTTTGGTTAAGCTGGGGGGTCGACTCCCCACGGCTTAAATAAAATACGGCAAATCCTAATTAGGATTTGCCGCAAAACTGGAGCGGATGATGGGAATCGAACCCACAACCTCAGCTTGGGAAGCTGATGTTTTACCACTAAACTACACCCGCAAACGCATACGATAATTATCGCACGCAAAGCTAAGTTTGTCAATACAGAAATTAATCTTTTTTATCATAGCTATCTAAAAAACTTCTTTTCCCATTGCTGTCTTTAAAACCAAGCAGCGTTTCGGTATTTACATTATACATACTCCGGAAAATATTCATTTCAATATTCGGATTTGTCTTTTTCATATCCGCAATCAATGCCTTAATTTCTTTGCGCTTGGATTGCATTTCCATATTGGCAACCTTTTCCATATAACGGCAGGCACACGCTAGGAAATGTAAATCATTTGCTTCTGTCCATCGAATAATATCCGCTTCATGCACATAGTAAAGCGGGCGAATCAATTCCATACCTTCAAAATTCGTAGAATGCAGTTTTGGCATCATTCCCTTGATTTCACTACCATAGAACATACTCAGCAGCAATGTTTCAATTACATCATCAAAATGATGTCCAAGTGCAATTTTATTGCAGCCAAGCGCCTTGGCATGGCTGTATAAATAACCGCGGCGCATTCTGGCACAAAGATAGCATGGAGATCCACCGCTTTCATAAGCAACATCGAATACATTGCTTTCGAAAATTTCTACAGGTAGTTCAAGTAACTGCGTATTTTCAAGCAATCTTGCTCTGTTTTCCTTTGAATATCCGGGGTCCATTACCAAAAACTTAAGTTCAAACGGCACCCGTCCGTGCTTTTGCAGCTCCTGTAAGCATTTGGCCATAAGCATTGAATCCTTGCCCCCAGAAATACAAGCACATACGCAGTCCCCTTCCTGAATCAAAGCATATTCCTTTACAGCTTTTGTAAACTGACGCCATATTTGCATTCTAAAGCGTTTTATAATGCTTCTTTCAATTTCTGCGCAGCGTTGCATACCATTTCACCTCTGGAACATTTTAATAGAATAAACAAAATTTGTCAATTATAACATTTTTTTAAATTTGCACTTTTAAAATCGATTTATTTATGGTAAAATATACTGGATAACTTTTTTGGAGGATAAATTATGTTTAAATATGAACTCCACTGTCATTCTACACCGGTAAGCGCATGTTCGCGTTTTTCCGTAAAAGATATGGTCAAAACCTATATTGAAAAGAACTACGATGGCATTGTTTTGACAAATCATATTAATCCAATGACATTTATGAAGCAAAAAACAAGCCGTTGGAAGGACTTAATTCACTATTTTCTTTCGGATTACGAAGAAGCCTTGGTGCACGCCGGCGACAAATTAACCGTTCTTCTCGGCGCAGAGCTGCGTTTATACGAAAACAATAACGATTACCTTCTCTATGGAGAAAATATTTTTGATTTTTTGATGCGTACAGAGCATTTGATGCATATAGGTATCCAAAAGCTATCTCCGCTTGCACGGGAAGCGGGTCTTTTGCTCTTGCAGGCTCACCCGTTTCGCGATGGAATGACAATTACTAAGCCGGAGCTTTTGGATGGCATTGAAATCTACAACGCACATCCGCGCCACAATTCACGCAACGACCTTGCTGCTCTCTGGTGTGAAAAATACGGTCTTTTGCACTGTGCTGGTTCTGACGCGCATGAACCCGGCGACGTCAGCAGCGGCATACGGTCCGAGATCGAAATCAAAAACAGCCGTACACTGGTTGACGTTCTCAAATCCGGTAATTTTGAAATTATAAAATAACAACGAGAGGTTTTACAAAATGTCCTTAGTTTATAAAGTAGTTATACAAGTTATTATTATGTTCATCCTGATTACGCTCGGTTTTGTCATTACAAAGCTTAAACTGTTTAACGAGGAAGGCAAAGCACAGCTTTCTGAAATCCTTGTTTCCGTCGTGACGCCGTGTGTGCTCATAAATGCATTTCAGGTTGAATTTCAAGCCAACTTGGCAAAAGAGTTACTCCTCGTCTTCTTAAGTGCCATTATTATTCACATTATAGCTATCCTGCTTGGTCAAATAATCTACAAAAGCAGTCCGATAGATAACGCTTCCATTATCTATTCCAACTGTGCCTTTATGGCTATTCCACTTTTGCAGGCAGTACTCGGCAACAACGGCGTTTTCTTCGGTGCTGCCTACATTGCAGTTTTTAATGCATTTGTTTGGACGCATGGTGTTTACGTATACACCAAGGGACGCGGACTTGCGTTAAAAAAGATTTTATTAAACCCCGGCATCATCGGCGTTGCCATCGGTCTTGGATTGTTTTTCTTGCGCATTCGTTTGCCGCACATACTTCTGCAACCCATTCAGTACATGGCAGGTTTAAATACGCCGGTAGCAATGATTTTACTTGGCGCATTCCTTGCAAACGTAAAATTTGGCAATATTTTTAAAAATCCACATCTGTATATTGTATCGTTTCTGCGTCTTTTGATTCTGCCACTTATCTGTATGTTTGTGTTAAAACCGATACCGATAAGTGAAACGGCCTATATGGCAGTATTGATTCCAAGCGCCTGCCCTGTTGCAACAATGATTGCTATCTTTGCTCAGCGCTACAATCAAGACCGCGGCTATGCAAGCCAGATGGTGGCGATTAATACCGTCATTTCTATTTTTACTCTCCCGTTGGTGGTATACATCAGTTCTTTTGTACGTTAACGAGGATTAAGCTATGATTCGTGTTTCTCAAGTCAAAATTCCGGTAAAGCTAGACAATCCGGATTACATACAAAAAAAGCTTGTCACAATGCTCTGCATAAAGGCGAGTGATTTTTTGTCATACCAAATCATAAAGCGTTCCATCGATGCGCGAAAAACACACAATCTGTTCTATGTATATACCATAGATATCTGTGTAAAACAGGACGAGGATAAACTGATTGCAAAGCTTGCAGACAAGAATATTACCCTCGCTCCGGAAGTGGCACCATTTATAATCCCGAATGTCAACAGCAGTAAATCCATCGTCGTCTGCGGTATGGGACCTGCAGGCTTATTCTGTGCTTATGCCCTTGCAAAAGCAGGTTGTAAACCTACGCTGATTGAGCGTGGTAAAGATGTGGACACAAGAACAGCGGACTACAATACATTTCTGCGCACGCGTAAGTTAGATCCGGAAAGCAACATCCAATTCGGTGAAGGTGGTGCAGGCACATTTTCTGACGGAAAGCTAACTACCGGCACTTCAAACAACCGCTTGCGTTTTATTTTAGAAACCTTTGTAAAATTTGGTGCGCCGGAAAATATCCTATATGATGCAAAGCCACACATCGGCACAGATATCTTAAAAAAAGTAATTAAAAACATTCGAAATGAAATTATTGCACTTGGCGGCAATGTTTGTTTTGAAACTAAACTTACAGATTTGTGCATACAAAACGGACAGTTAACCGGCCTCTCGCTATGCAGTAATGGCGACACCTCTACTATGCCCTGCGATGCACTCGTGCTCGCTATTGGACATAGTGCACGCGACACATTTGAAATGTTATATAAAAACAAATTGGAGATGCAGCAAAAACCTTTTTCCATGGGTGTTAGAATTGAGCATAAGCAGCATACAATAAATATGGCACAGTACGGCACAGATGCGCTCGGTGCCGCGGATTACAAGTTAAATGTAAAAACAAGTGACGGACGCGGTGTATATACATTTTGCATGTGTCCCGGCGGTCACGTGATTGCAGCCGCCTCTGAAGAAGGCGGCGTAGTGACCAACGGTATGAGTTATCACGCCAGAGACGGCGAAAACGCAAATGCCGCACTCCTTTGCGATGTAAGAACCAGCGATTTTGAAAGCGATCATCCACTTGCGGGCATTTACTTACAGCGCAAGCACGAACAGCTTGCATTCAAGCTTGGTGGCAGTGATTACAGCGCCCCGGCTACATTGGTTGGCGACTTTATTGATAAACAAGCATCCAGTTGTGCCGGTATTATTAACGCAAGCTACAAGCCGGCGGTACATTGGTGTGATATTTCAAATTGTCTACCTGTTTTTGTGACGCAAGCATTACGAGAGGCGTTGCCAATCCTTGGAAGAAAAATCAAAGGCTTCGATGATAAAAACGCCGTCCTGTCAGCAATCGAATCCCGTTCATCCTCCCCTGTTCGCATTGTGCGAAACGATAAACTGACGTCAAATATAGAGGGTATATATCCCTGCGGCGAAGGTGCCGGTTATGCCGGCGGTATTATGAGCGCAGCTGCAGATGGTTTACAAATTGCACTGCAGCTTATTTGTGAACAAAATGAAAACAAATGAAATTGAGAGATTTAACGAGATTTTGAATGATTTTTAAAGATATTTTATAATATTAACACTATACTTCACATTTCATTATTTGTATTTTTTTACCGCTTGCGGTATATTATATTAGCACTCAATAAACACGAGTGCTAATAATTTGTATTTTATACAGGAGGTAATATAAAATGACAATTAAACCTTTAGGCGACAGAGTTGTAATCAAGATGATTGAGATGGAAGATACAACTAAAAGCGGTATCATCCTTACAGCTGCTGCAAAAGAAAAGCCACAGATGGCTGAAATTGTTGCAGTTGGACCAGGCGGTATTGTAGACGGCAAAGAAGTTGTTATGGAAGTAGCTGTTGGTGACAAAGTTATCACAAGCAAATATGCCGGCACAGAAGTTAAATTTGACGGTCAGGAATACACAATCCTGCGTCAGGGCGACATTTTAGCAAAAGTGGAGTAATTAAATTCGACATTTCATTTTAGGAGGTAGCTATCATGGCAAAGGAAATTTTATACGGTCAGGAAGCCAGAAACGCTTTAGAGCGTGGCATTAATCAGTTGGCTAACACTGTTAAGGTAACACTCGGTCCGAAAGGCAGAAACGTTGTACTCGACAAAAAGTTCGGTGCACCGCTCATCACAAACGACGGTGTTACAATTGCAAAAGAAGTTGAACTCGAGGATGCATTTGAAAATATGGGTGCGCAGCTCGTTAAAGAAGTTGCGACCAAGACAAACGACGTAGCCGGTGACGGTACAACAACAGCTACATTGCTTGCACAGGCACTTGTTCGCGAAGGTTTAAAGAACGTAGCTGCAGGCGCAAACCCGATGATTGTTAGAAAAGGTATTGCAAAAGCCGTTGACGCTGCAGTTGAATACATTCGCGCGCATGCGCAGGCTGTAAACGGTAAAAACGATATTGCAAGAGTTGCAAGCGTTTCCGCTGCAGACGAAAAAATTGGCGAACTCATCGCTGAAGCAATGGAAAAAGTTACAAGCGATGGTGTCATCACCGTAGAAGAGTCCAAGACTGCAGAAACCTATTCCGAAATCGTTGAAGGTATGCAGTTTGACCGTGGCTACATCTCCCCGTACATGGTAACGGATACGGACAAGATGGAAGCTGTATTAGATGACGCCGTAATTTTAATCACAGACAAAAAGATTACCAATATTCAGGATTTGCTCCCGCTCCTTGAGCAAATCGTTCAGCAGGGCAAAAAGCTCTTAATCATTGCTGAAGATATCGAAGGTGAAGCACTTGCTACCCTGCTCGTAAACAAGCTCCGTGGTACATTTACCTGTGTAGCAGTTAAAGCCCCGGGATTTGGCGACAGAAGAAAGGAAATGCTCCGCGACATTGCTGTATTGACTGGCGGTGAAGTTATCAGCGACGAACTCGGTCTTGATTTGAAAGAAACCAACATCATGCAGCTCGGTCGTGCTAAGCAGGTAAAGGTATTAAAAGAGAATACCATTATTGTTGACGGCGCAGGCGACAGTGAAGCAATTAAGGCTCGTATTTCTCAGATTAAGTCTCAAATCGAAGAAACATCTTCCGATTTTGACCGTGAAAAGCTTCAGGAAAGACTGGCGAAGCTTTCCGGCGGTGTAGCTGTAATCAAGGTTGGTGCAGCAACCGAAACAGAAATGAAGGAAATGAAGCTCCGTATCGAAGATGCACTTGCTGCTACAAAAGCCGCTGTAGAAGAAGGCATCATTGCAGGCGGCGGTAGCTCCTATGTTGCTGCAATCGACAGTGTTGCAGCTCTGCTTGAAACAACAAGCGGTGACGAAAAGACAGGCATAAACATCGTGCTCAAGGCACTTGAAGAGCCGATTCGTCAAATTGCTTTTAACGCGGGCGTAGAAGGCAGCGTTATTGTTGACAAAATTAAGTCTTCCGCAAAAGGCATCGGTTACAATGCCTTGACCGAACAGTATGTAGATATGGTTAAAGAAGGTATTGTTGACCCGGCAAAGGTAACCAGAAGTGCGCTGCAGAATGCAGCAAGCGTTGCTTCTATGGTGCTGACAACCGAAAGTGTTGTTGCTGACAAACCGGCGCCAGAAGCAGCAGCTCCGGCAGGCGCTCCGGGCATGGGCGGCATGGGTGGTATGTATTAATACACGCACAGACAGAGCAGCTGCTTTGTTGCCACCACCAGATAATGAAGTATTGGTTTTGAATGGCTTTATTGCTTATACTACACATAAAAAAACCCGAAATACGCCAGTATTTCGGGTTTTTATGATTTATCTAAATGAAAAACATCTTAATTTAAACTGTTATGCACACTATAATGTTTAATTATTGTATTTAAAAAAGCCGAGCGTTATTAACAAATAACAACTCGACTTTCATTGATTTATATTTGCGGTTTTTCATCCTGCAAAATCCATTATGAACGATTCACATTCATCTAACGGCATTGCTTTTGCATAATACCAGCCCTGAATATAATCACCTGCCGATTTCGTGACAAGCGAGTTTTGCTCCTCTGTTTCCACGCCCTCGCAAATGACCGGCAAATCGAGCTTGTGCACAAGAGCAACAATACCGGAGAATAAGGCTTTGCCCTTATATGTGTTCGTCTTAAGCAGAATATCACGGTCAATTTTTACCACGTCAATCGGATAATCACAAAGGTTTGCCAGGGTGGTATAGCCACTGCCCAAATCGTCTAAATAAACCTGAAAACCCATTTCCTTACAACGCATAACATTTCGTTTTGCAATGGCTCGGTCCATTTCGATCGCATCTTCCGTGATTTCAATAGCTAACTTCGGTCTGGCAAAATCATAGCGCTTTGCAATCGCTTCCAGTTTATCGCAACAATCCTCTTCCGAAAGCGTGATTCTTGTAAAGTTACAGGAAATCGAAATGTCTTCATAAGGTGTATCCTGCCACTTTTCAAGTTGACGGCAAGCACACTCAAACATATAATAATCGTGCGCGCTAATCAGACCGATTTCCTCCATCGCAGGGATATAATGTCCCGGTCCCAAAACGCCTTTCTCAGGACGCTCCCATCTTGAAAGCGCTTCTGCAGAAACTATCTTCTGCGTTTTGCTATCCACAATAAATTGCAAATACATTTTAAACTCTTTATTCTTCATGCCATTTAAAATGCATTCCGTTCTGATCTGCTCCATTTTCAGGTACTACCTCCCTATTCTAACACACTACCAAATCCATAAACGTGTCGTCTACTCCTTTACCGCACTTTTTACGGTAGATGATATTATGTATTTCGGTCTGCCTTTAATTTCTTCATATATTCTTGCTATGTAGTAACCAATGATGCCAAGGCTGATCATAATGATACTGCCTATAAATATCGTGATGATGATAACGGTTGTCATACCTTCAAGCGCTCTGCCGACGATTTTATCAATCAGTGCCCATATGCCGAAAATAACAGAGATGATCAGCATCACAACCCCAAGCACGGTGACGGTTTGCATCGGCGCAGTCGAATAAGAGGATATGTTCGATATGGCATATTTGATAAGTCCGCGCGTTGACCATTTGGATTCGCCGTCCACACGCTGTGCAACATCATATTCCACCGTTGTTTTGTTATACCCTACCCAATACGAGATAGCGCGGAAAAAGCCTCTCTCCGACATCTGATTGAGCACGTCAATCACTTTTCTGTCCAAAAGCTTAAAATCGGATGCATTCGCCATATCAAAACCGGCCATATGGCTAATCAGAGAGTAGAAAAACTTTGCGCCGAACCGGTGCATTTTCTTTTCTTGCCCGCGCTCCTTTTTTATGCCTTCCACAATTTCATAGCCTTGCTCCCATAACCGATACATCTCCACGATTTTTTCCGGCGGATGCTGCAAGTCGCAGTCCAGCACAACCGCACAATCGCCCTTTGCGGCAGCCAGTCCCGCGGAAATTGCGGATTCTTTGCCAAAGTTTCGCGAAAAATGCAAACCCACGATGTTGTCTGCTTGTTTTGAAAGCGCCTGAATCGCAGGATATGTCTGATCGGTTGAACCGTCATCGACAAAAACAAATTCTGCAGCAATTTTGTTTTGCGCAAGCAAAGCGTGTATTGCATCATATGCGCGTTTTATACATTTTTCTTCATTATACGCCGGAAGAATTACGGATAACATACAAACCACCTACTATTTTTCAAATAAAGCTTCAAGCTGCGTAACCGGCATCGGTCGGTAAAAATAATATCCCTGCAGCAAATCACAACCGGCTTTAACAACCGTGTTTTTATGTTCCTCAGTCTCTATACCCTCGCACAATGTTTTAAATCCCAAATCGTGCGCTGTGTTGATAATGTTTTTCAGAATCAAAAATCCGGATTCCGTTACAGCATTTTGTGTAATCGCTTTATCGATTTTTACAATGTCGATGTCAAATTCCGTCAAATCCATAAAGCTGGTGTAGCCTTTGCCGAAATCGTCAAGAAGGACCAATACACCTTTTTCTTTCAAGCGAATCAAATTCTTTATCATTGTGGCTTTTTCTTCCGCATTGAGATTCTTGTCTTCCAGAATCTCAATCGCAACGCAAGAAGAAGCAATGCTATATTTTTCCATAATACCAATGAGGGTATCTGCCAATGCCGTGTCACAAAGCGTATTGCGTGAAAAATTGCTTGTGTATACGTATTTTCCCCTGTTTTCTTTATCGCTTGCAATCCATTTGCAGTTTTTCTCAAAGATATAGTAGTCAAACTTCTCGTTTAATCCGACATTATTTACCGCAGAAAGGAAGGAATGCGGCGTTAAAACGCCTTCGGTGGAGGAGTTTAAGCGCGCCAGCACTTCGGCACCAATAATTCTGTTTGTCTTTGCATCTATGAGCGGTTGGTATTCCAGGAAAAATCTGTTGTTATCAATTTCATTGTGTATGTTGTTTTCTATTTTAATTTTCCTTTCAAATTTTTTGCCGTTTGAATTATCCCACTGGCAATGCAAAACAGCCTGATCCTCCGCCATACTGCAAGCCTGCTTTGCTCTTGCAAGTGCAGTTTTAAACGGCACATCTGTTGCACCGGCACAGTAGTAACCGAAATGCATTCCAACCACATTGACCGCGCCATATTTTGCAAAAACAGCATTGATTGCTTTAAAGCTATTTTCAATGCACTGTACAATTTCAGGCGCATTTAACCCATTTAATACAACAAAGTTACTTTTCCCGTAAAGCGAAATATACCCATGACTCTCTATGCAAAAATGCGTAAGAAATATATTTCTAATCTCACCGAGTATATGCATAACCTTGGATTCCGAATGTAACCGCAGCATACTGTGCATGGATACAGAAATATAAACAAGGCAACGACACTGCCGACTGCGCATTGCTTTTACAAAGTCATTTTCAATTTTTCCTATACCGCAAAATGCGTTCTCCTCTGTGCCTTTGGCTGCATTCGCTGATTTCATAGTGAAATACAGTCCTATCAATCCCATAACAAGAAAAATCGTTACAAGTATAGTTATAATTACATATGGGTATTCAAAAATCTGCATTATTTAACTCCTGTTATCTCTTTTTGAAAATCGGATACGCCTTCGTTCCTGCGGTCTGATAAAGACCTATATCCTCGGCAACTCTTCTGCATTTTGCAATATCTTGTTTTGCACCCATTTTTCTGCGAATAACTTCTTTCACAAAAAAGATAGGTGAAAAAGTAAGCATTGCCTTTAAAACATCAGTTTTGGATACTGCACCTCTTTTATATTCAGCTAAAATTTCAAAAAGTGCATAATTTACAGCATTTTTATTAAAATTTTTCTTTGTTACACATTTTAGCCATTTTGCGTAATTTAAGAATTGCGATACATTCGCATTTTCTTTAAAATAAACACCATGGATATAAAATGTCTGCATGTCTGCATCCATTTCCTGAAGCAGTGCCGCATAGTATTTCTGCTCAATCTTAAGCACTTCCATGTGCTGCCTTTCCAGTGTCGTGCTTGTAATCTGCTTATCGTGGAGTCTGTATATCAAAAGGCATTCCGGCAAAATCTCCATTTTCTGATTTGCTATTGCCATTCTCGTCCAAAGCTCTAAATCTTCCGTGCATGTAAGCGTCGTATCATAATTAAACTTCTTCATGACCTCTGCTTTGGCAATCACACCGGGATGCAGTATCGGGTTTGCAACAAGCAGCATCGCTTTGAGCGCCGCACTGTCACATCTCCCCCCTGCACCGCCCGATGCATACACACCGTTTTTTACAGTCATAAATCTGCACGAAGACAAAGCAACATCGCTGTTCGCTTCCATAAATTTAAACTGTTTTTCTAATCTGTCCGGTAGGCAGATGTCATCGGCATCCATTCTGGCGATATATTTACCTTCGGCCAAAGCAATCGCTTTGTTCAGGGATGTCGGAAGCTTTAAATTGACTTCATTTGTATGTACTTTAATTCTGTCGTCTTTCTGCGCGAAATCTGCAAGTATCTCAGCCGTGCTGTCTTTAGAACAGTCATTGATGACTACAAGTTCCCAGTTTTGGAACGTCTGTTTCCGAACACTTTCTATCGCTTCTGCAAGGTACGTTTCCCCGTTATATACGCTCATAATTACCGATATATCAGGCTGCATAACACGACCTCCTTTTTCTCATATTTCTTATTCTCTTACACAAATGCAAAAACCAAAACGCCAATGTGTAACATTTCTTTTGCATCAAAAATATTGTAATTTTACTTTTGAGTGTAATCTTATCAAACCTGGCGCGCCGGATTTTTTCCGCGTGTGAGGAATGCAATATGTTATGTTTAATCTGTTTTATGCTTTTAAAGTGGTTGCCCTCTGCCGCGGCTGCCAAAATCGTAAAGCACATAAAACAAACATACCGGCAAAGCTGTGCATCTGCATCCAATACCTTTGCCATATCGTGTTTACTTATCTCAGTTATAACATCTTCTATCAAATAGATTTGCTTTGCATTAAATCCCTTGGATAAAGAATCTCCCCTTACCGTGTATAGATACGCTGCTTTTTTGCTGATGTATACACTTTTTGCATGCAAATAGCAGGGTATAGTACAGCAAAAATCCTCTCCAAGAGAAATTTTTTCACTCACCGCCAGCTGCAACGGCGTCAAAAATTCTCGTTTTATTGCCTTCCCCGACAAATAATAGGAAGTATGCTCCATATTTTTATCCATAAACAGCCGCGGGTATATGTGCTTTTCAATGGCGTCTGCATCATAAAAGCCTTCATCCAGTCCATCGTCGGTGATACGAAGCGTTCCCCCGTCTGTGACCCATTTGTAAGCAAATGATACAATTTCACAGTCCGTTTTTTGTATATATTTATATGCACATTCCAGTGTGTCGTGTTCTACAAGGTCATCCGAGTCCAGATTGAACACATACTTGCCCGTCGCAAGCTGTATGCCGGCTCTTCTTGCACTGGCAAGACCGCCATTTTGTTTATGAATTACTTTTATGCGGGCATCCTTTTCTTTGTAACGTTCACAAATCGCAGGACAGGCATCTGGGGAACCGTCATCCACTAAAATCAGTTCAAAATCGGAATAGGTTTGCGCTAAAACACTTTCAATGCATTTCGGCAAATATTCTTCTACCTTATACACCGGTACAATCACGGAAAAAAACATATCCTTCTCCTATCTGCTTCTCATTCTAACAAACACTTTCAACAAAAAATACATTCTATACTTCATACCATAGGCAAACAGCTTCTGGCCAAACGGCAGTGTGGCTATTGGATAAGCCTTCAGTGCACGAATAGATAAATCGTGTGTGCACACAACTTTTAATCTTTTCTTCAACTCGCTGTATTTCAATTGTTTGTCTTTCGCATACATAATCTCCTGCGCGCAAATCACTCTGCACATCGCTTGCCAAAACCGATTGACATACATTTGATATGCTGCAGACGGTATATCTTTTCTAAATCTTTCTTCAACTGCATGTACAAAAACAAGACTTTTTTCAAAGCGGTTCTTTTTATAGGATTTAGAAATGGAGCCTTCATTTCTGCAGTAATTATAAAACGCACCATTAATGCCGACCGCCTTTTTTATACAGGCGATAAAATCTATCATAAACAGCGCATCTTCCGAAAGCATTTCCCGCTCGGACTGAAAAACAAGATTGTTTTCCTTTATAACATCATGTCGAAACAGATTTTTCCATATACTCATCCCATATTTACTATCATCTGCATCTGCAGGCGTGGCACCGACGATGCCCATTCGAAGCTCTTTTAGTGCCTCTTCCGTCTCAAACTGTGTATCTGTATCAAAATAGGTTTTGCGCTCGCAGTCGCCCTTTTTGCTGAACATATTGCCATCTACAAACAAAACACCGGACATCACGAGGTCTGCATTATAGCTTTCCGCCTTGTTGTATAGTGTTTCGTACATATCCTGCGCCACAAAATCATCCGAATCCGCAAAGCCAATATACTTGCCAGTTGCGATCTTAAGTGCGGCGTTGCGTGCCAGCCCTGCCCCTTCATTTTTCTTATGAATCACTTTTATGCGGGCATCTGCCTGCGCCAACTTATCGCACATTTCCGGCGATGCATCCGTTGAAGCATCGTCCACGAGAATAATCTCCAAATCTGTAAGGGATTGATTCTGGAGTGATTTTATACATCTTTCCAGGTATTTTTCCACGTTATATACCGGAACAATAATACTTACTTTCGGCTGGCTCACACGCTCACCTCGCAACTAATTTTTCATACGCCTGCACTAAAGCTGCGCAGTAATCTTCTATACTCAAAATGTTGTCTCTTTCGATTTTACAGTTTTCCCAAAGCGCAGTATAATACGCTTCATTTTCAAGAGTTTCTTTTATTTTCTGCGCAATACCTGCAGGCGTTGGCTCGTGGACAAGCGTACCGGTTACGCCGTCTTTTACAAGCTCTGCCATACCACCGCTGTTCATCGTCACCACCGGCACGCCCATTGCATGCGCTTCCAAAATAGAAAGTGGGCAGTTCTCATAGCATACAGACGGCAAAAGCAGTACCTTTGCATTTCCCATAAGCTGCGTCAATTTTTGACCGGTAAGAAAGCCGGCAAGTTTGATATTTTCTATGCCCTTCAGCATATCCTCATCAGGACCGCTACCGGCAACCACAAAGGTATATTCCGGCAAAAGTTTCGCTGCGCCTGCGATGTTTTCAATGCCTTTTTCTTTAGAAAGCCTACCTACATATACTATGTAATTCTCTGGCTTGCGGCCCGTGTTTGCAAATTTTTCTTTATTGATAAAGTTATGTATCGTTTGTGTTTTGCCCTTATAATACGGTTTTGCCGCCAAAAGCTTTTTTTCTAAAAAGTGGCTCGGGCAAATAAACAAATCCACCTTTTTGTAGGTTTGAAGCATTGCATAAAGCTTTGCTTCTATGACACCTAAAGTGCTCTTTACTGTTGAACCGTGAATACATTTATTCTTGACGCAGTGCAAATGCGCACCCCCGACGCACTTTTCGCAAGGCTCATTTTTATCAAAGTTATACAGAAGGTGATTCGGACAAATCATCTGATAGTCGTGCACTGTCTGCACAAGCGGAATTCCCTTCTTCTTTATGCCGTAAATAATGGACGGCGTAAGCTGAAAATTAATATTGTTCATATGCACAATATCCGGTTTAAAATCATCGATAACCTGCATAATTTTCTTTTTGGCTTCCAGAGAATAAATAATTTTAAACGGATAAAGAAATCTTGCAAATCCCTTCGCATGAAAATCCATATTTTGTGTATATTTTCCCGCAGAATTGCCTACGGTGTTTTGTTCATCATACATCCCGAAATACGCAACCTCATGCCCCATCTTCGTAAGCTGCTCACCAAGATAAAGCATATAGCTTTCGCTTCCGCCGCGTGGATACAAAAATTTATTGACCATCAAAATTTTCATAACAAAGAATCACTTTCCTCTTCTCGGTTCGCCTCGGAAACATAACCAAACATTTTCAGTTCCTGATTGCGCACATCCTCACTAAAACTGTTCCCCATCATCAGCATCGCCAGAACGCCCGTGAGCAACGGATAGTTCATTGTATTATCCGTGGAAGATACAACGATGAGATAAACCGTCAGCATAAATGTGATGATTGCGTTGTCCACATTACCATTTCTGCCAAAATACTTTACACGGACAAGTGTGATGGAGACAAGCCATATAATGTACCCCCAGAAACCCAAATCGATGAAATGTTGCAAAAAGTCGTTATGGACAGATGCAACACCCACATTCATAAAGGTATTCAACTGATACGTCAGAAAACCAATACCATTACCTATAAAACCAGGGTGAAACTCATAAAAATCATCTACGGCATTATAAATTTCAACACGGCCGCTCGTTTCAATACCTGCTTGTTCCAAAAGCGCAAAGGCATCCGCTTTTATCAAAGCAATATAACCCACAAGCAAAACTACCAAAGCTACCGAAAAAAACGCAACAAGATTGCTTGCTGTTATTTTACTAAATCGCGCAATAAACTTGAACAGATATCCAAACACAAGTGCAATCACAATTGCAATAATCGCAATTCGCTTCAGTGCCGCTAAAAAGCAGAACAGCGTTAAGAAAAGCAATATAAAATACAGGATGCTTTTCTTCGGTTTGTAAAGCATATAAATCAAATAGGCTCCGAGGCAAAACGCGAGTTCGTGAATTTCGGCCTGCACAATAATATCACCTGTCACACCGGCAAAGGTGGTTACAAGGGTTACAAATTCCAAAAAGAACGCACTCAGTCCATTCTGGGCAATGATGGTAACAATCATAAGAATGTTGGCAATTAAAATTGCCACAAGATTGTACCATATGCCTTTGCGTCCGAAAATATACAGGAGCGCACCGGCACCTAAGGCAAAAGACAGCATATTCGCATAGACAAAAGAACTGGAAAGTCCTCTGGACATAACACCGACATCCACCGTCTCAACAGACCATATAAACAGCGAAACTACCGTAGTCACCGCAAGCGGAATACTGTAAACGCATGCTTCTTTAAATGCAGTAACCCCTCTTGCAATATTGGGTTTATACAAAAACAAAAGTACGGCAGAACAAGCAAGTACAAGTGCAAAGGCATGGCGGTATGTAACGTGCAAACCCAAATCGATGTATTCGTTTAAAAAATAATACATCATAACTGCTACAACCACAAAATAAAACGCTTTCACTTTTTCAAGTATTTTATTTTCCACCCCGCCTGCTCACCCTTCCTGCTTACAATGCGCTTTTTTCTTTCAAGTCCGAAACATAGGGCTTCTTGTTTTCAATCGCTTCCGAAAGCAGCTTTCTTGCCGTTTTGTTCTCTTTAAATGTCTCGGCAATACCAATCTTGTACTCAATCACAACTTCTCTATGCTCGTCGCGTTCATCGAGTCGCAGTCTAAATAGTCTTATAATATCCTCAACTGTAATATAGTCCGCGTCTTCCGTCAGCATAACAAAGCTGCCAGTACCATTATAAATGTATTCTGTCTTGGTTTTGCCGAAACTTTCTTTAAGATAGTCAGTAAAAATTTTGATGATATCATCGCCCACTGCTCTTGAATACTCGCCATTGATATGCACAAGATTAGCAATATCCACCAGACAGTAAACCACGCCGTCATCCAACAACTTTTTATCCTTACTCTTTAAATACTTATCTAAATAAGTTCTGTTGTTGTAGCCCGTAAGATGATCGGTATAGAAAACATAGTTTATGATATCGCCTGCTCTTCCCAAAACAATTGCGCCACCGGCGCAAAGCACAATAAGAAAGAAAAATGCAATGATTGTATAAAGCGCTACATTCACACTTTCTCGGACAGATGCCGAGGACAGTACGGAAATATAGCTTGCGCCAAGGTATTTATTATATTCGTCGTTCGTTTCCATAGTTGTCGCGTAAAGTGAAGTCAGTTCACCCAGCAAGGTATTAATTTCGCCCTCTACTTTTTCCCGTATCGCAGCATATTCAGCGTTAGATAACTCTGTACAGGTCAGATTGGAGGTTTTACACTTGCCGCCGCATTTTCCGGTACAATCTGAGAAAACATCTATCACATATGTACAATAAGCAGAATCGATAATAGCGTGCTCCTTGCTTTCGTTATGATCTCTCCAGCTATAAATCAGTTCATCGTAAGTTACGGTCTGATCACCGACATAATCCTGCAGATTTCTTTCGTGTAAATTATCTAAAATATATTCATATGTAATGTTCGTATTACCCGACTCTCGCATCTTCTTTACATACGCATCGATGACAGAAACCACATCTTTTATGATGCTTTCATCCTTCGTATTTGCAATTTTATTACTGTCTATTCTGGTTGTATAGTCCGACACAAGCACAGATTTATTCTTTGTAATTTGATACTTATAAATCTGCGAAAAAATGGATGAAACTTTTACTTGTCTCAAATAGTCAAAATCATTTACAAGCTCACTAAACGACACACCTGTTTCTGTTGAACGGTAATAATTGTTCTGCTCTAATCTTTGATATAATGTAGTCAATGTGGCGTCAATGCTTGTATCAATCAACTCCATCATTTCAATATAATCATAATCATTTTTATTGAGATTTTCAATTGTATTGTTCGCCGGCGCAATATTTACATACTTTTGACTAAACTGTTCGAAATAAACATCGAGCGTTTCATCGAGTATAGATCTTGCAAAATCCGGGCCTTCTCCGCTGTTTGCCGCAAAAGAAACAATGAAGGTACTCGGCTCATATATATATTCTTCGCCCTCTTCTAACTTTGCATCCTTTTGCGCAACTTTATCTTTATCCTCAATCGGTGTAATATTGATTCTGGAAATAAGGCTATCGACCGAATAAATACCGGTTAATCCCAATCTGTCAACAACCTTTGAGACAACCGCAGAGGATTTGATTTCATTTACATCCAGCTTATCCCCTGTTGGTGTAAGACCTTTTTCCGCCTGCGGGTCGTTATAATGAATAACCTCCGAAGCAATATATGTATTCGAAGCAGACAGTTTATAATAAACGACATACGTTGCCAAAACACAAAAAACGATAATCAGCGGCAAAAGCTTTTTTAAATATCTAAAAATCTGAAAATTTTTCATGGTTTTCCTCCCTTGGATGGTTTATGCCTTTTTGGGAAACTTTTTTGCAATATGACGAAGCATAAAAGCTACATAAGCAAAAGCCGCAAATATCACCAGTGTTTTAAGTTCATTCATAAACGAAATCCCGTAAATAGTTACTGCAATACATTGATTCATTTTATGGTTGAAATATTCTCTGCTGGTACTGATTGCTTCTTTTTCAAAGTCTTTGATGCTTGTATAGATAGATTCTATAAGCGCATCTGTTGACGCAATCAGTTCCGCATCCGTCGTACTTGTTGAAATTTTTTCCAAAACCAGCTTGTTATCCATAATCTCTTTTTCATTGGATGCTACATAATTGCTGAAATTGGTTGCCAACACGGACAATTCATCTACGCCGACCTTGGTTCGACCCATATAATACTTGCCCGCTTGGTCCCATGTAGGTACGAGTACAACACGTGTCATTTCCTTGCTGTACATATTAATTGCCTCATTACAGAGCTTATAAGATGCCTCGTTTTTCTGACGGTCAAAATCAATGTTTTTATTCTGATAAGACAGTCTGTCTACGTACGCCTCTTCATCTCTGACAATACCATTTTGTAAAATCAAAGAGCGCAAATTCTGATTAATCTGCGTTTCCTTAAACTGATACACCTTGCCGGCAATGGAATTAAACGTACTGCCTTTTTCTGTCACAAAGCTCGGATTCTTCTCTGCCATACCGTAAAGATAATTAAGAACAGCCGTCGTTTCTTTGTCCAAATACGCTACGATATCCATATATTCCATAGCTTGAAAATCCGGCTTTTCAGTGCCAAGCTTGAAATTATCCGTATATTTCTCTATGTAATATTCCTTGTAAGCCGCCGTAATCAGCTTAATGACATTTTCCGAATCCAGATGGTTCGTGTCCTTAGATGCATGGTATTCCACAGCAAATTCTGTAGAAATATGGTATTGCGTTTCATCGTCTACGCCACCTTGCACACATGGATAAACTACAAGACAATTTTTCAGCTGTTTTACCGTTACGTCCTGGAGCGCACCCTTTTTAATGGCTCTCTCTATAACTTCATCGCTGATGATTTCCGCCATGTTATAACGAGTGCCGTTTGAGTTGAGTGCTTGCGATGCTTCAGAATAATTCAAAGCAATAATCGCATGCACAGATTTTTTCAATTCAAAATGATTAAAAATCCCATACAGCATCGTTGCGAAAAAGCACAAAAGAATAATCCACACATTGAAATATTCTGCCGTTTTCAAAATTTGCGTACGTTCTGTCGAATTCACATATTTCGCACGAACAAAAATGGTTATTAAAGATATAAAAAACACTGCAGCAACAACTAAAATTATCAGTTTTTGCAATATGGATGTTAGCACGTTTCGTCCACCTCTCGAAATCAAAATTTATTCATATCAATTACTACCAGTTCAGGCTGATTGTTTATACGATAAACACTCTTGTTTTCCATTCCGGCACTCACCACAAGCGGCTTACCCGCCGTATTATATCTGCCATAAACAAAACTCCCGTTTCGCTCCGGAAACAAGCCTCCCTCCTGCGTATACAACGGGCCAAATACCGGTACACGCACAACACCACCATGGGTATGTCCGCAAACCATTAAGTCCCCCCAAAACTCAGGTTGAAACTCTTCAAAAATAAAAGGTTCGTGCACAGCCGTAATTTTAATGCGGTCCGGATTGCTGTAGATATAATCCGCAAAGCTTTTATCCGTATAGGACCAGAATGCAGACGGATTAGACGTTAAAACGCCATATATATCCAGCGTCATTGTATCAATCTGTATGGTGTCCTTTTCGTTTTTTAGCACCTTTATGCCGACTGCTTCGAGTTTTTCTTCAAAGGAATCCGGCACGCGCAACAGCGCTGTTTCATCGCGCGTCTCCTTTGTAAAACCGAGCTTTTTATCCAAAGATTTTTCATTAAGCGCAAAATCATATATGCTTTCTACTTCGTTGTTTCCGTATATGTAGTAAGACGGTGCAATTTTCGAAAGTCCCTGCCCCAGTGCTACAGCATAATCTGCATCCGTTTTGGCGGAATCTACGATATCGCCGGTACAGAGAATGATATCCGGCTTTAACGCTTCCACTCTGTCTAAAAGCACTTGATTATTCTCGCCGTAGGAACAGCTGTGCATATCCGATAACTGCACAATGCGTATACTGCGATCTGCCTTCAGGCAGCTTACATTGTAAAAGGTTTCTCTAAAATTTCTGTTGCCAATATAACTGGTCAATACAACAATCATAGCCGCTGCGATGCAAACAAAAATCATACCAATCACAAAAAAACGAAGTGCTCTGAGGCTATTTTTTGCCTTCGGTTTAACTATCTCGCTCTTTTTCTTTTTCTCTATTTCAATTTTCTTTTTTTTACCAAACACAGAATATACACAAGACGCAAGAACATCCTTGCATTCTTTTTTAAACTCCTTCTTATCCCAGAGACCATGATAAGTTACGATGACCTTCTTTTTACTAATCTCCGCAATTTCGAAAGTGTCTGCCCAAATATTATAGAATTCTTCAGAAACCGTCTCTTTAAAAATATCAAAAATTTGTTCCTGATATTGTTCTGGTTTTTGATATTTGCTTTTGTTACCCATAAACACACAAACCTTTTCTCTTATTTTTTATAAAGCATGCAGGTAGCCTCTGCAACATCCTGCCAATTGTACTTGTTTAAAATAAATGTATCCGCGCCATCTCTGAATTTTTCCACGAGCGTCGCATCATCACAGAGCAATTGCAATTTTTCAGTTAAATCCTGCACATTACCTTTTTTAAAGTAAATTGCCTTATCTTGCGCCACAGATGTATTTTCCGGAATATCCGAACACAAAAGCGCGTTTTTGAACGCCAGTGCTTCCAAAAGACACAAGGACATACCTTCCAGATCGGACGGCAATACCGCTACATAGGCATTGGAATATATTTCATTAAGCAAATCACCGGATACAAACCCCGTAAAGATAATATTGGGGTTGCCTGCCGCTTTTTCCTTCAGCATAGCAACATAATCATCAGTATCGCTCGTGTCACCGGCAATCGCCAGCTTTTTGTCCGTTTGTATTTTGTTATACGCATCGATCAGATAATGGACACCCTTTTCGGCGGTCAGTCTGGATACAATGAAGATATAGCCGTCTTTTTCAAGACCGTACTTTTCCGTAATCAACTGCGCTTCTTTTCTCTCCGGCCTTGAAATACCGTTATGAATAATGGTTGTTTCGCGGTTATAGGTTTCTTTAAAATAATCGTACGCCGCCTGGCTGAGGACAATGACTTCATCTGCATATTTAGCCAGCATCTTTTCACCAAATTTGATGTATTTGGATGCAAAACCCTTTCCCCACTTTTCTCTCTGCCAGTCAAGTCCGTGCACCGTAGCTACACATTTTTTGCCAAACAGCTTAGGAATCCACAAAGCCGCGCATGGTCCTTCCGCGTGAAAATGGACAACATCATAATTTCCAAACGCAGCAGCAATCGCCGCTGTAAACGATGCAATCATTGCCGCAACACCGCGCACATCCAGCGTCCAAGCATTTTTGATTTTTACGCCTTTGTACATTTTGTTTTGTACTGTACCCACATATTCATTTTCAACCTTGTCCGAAGAACGGTTATAACAGGTAACATCCAATCCCATTTCAACCAGCATCGGACATAATGTAGTCAAAACATTTTCAATTCCACCACGTCTTGACGGAACAACCTTGTGCCCAATCATAGCGACTTTCATTCTCTTCACTCCAAATACGAATTATCGACCAGTAGCCGTAAGCATAACAATCGGCGTTTTCAGCATAATTTTCAAGTCATTTAAGTAAGTTCTTGTCTGTATGTATTCGATATCCATTTCAACCCATTGTTCAAACGGAATATCATTTCTGTTTTTGGAAATCTGCCAAGTACAGGTAATGCCAGGTGTAACCAACAGGCGTAGCTTTTGATAGTCTGTGTAATATTGCACTTCTCTCGGTAGGGGCGGTCTAGGACCAACCAAGGTCATATCGCCTTTTAATACATTGAAGAACTGCATAAGTTCATCCAGCGATACTTTTCTTAAAAACTTACCGACTCTTGTGATACGGGGATCATCCTTTATTTTAAATACAGGACCATCCATTTCATTTTGCTTTGCAAGTGCATCTATCATCTTGTCAGCGTTTGCGCGCATGGTTCTGAACTTATACATATAAAACTCTTTGCCATGCCGACCGACTCTGATTTGCTTATAGAAAGGTCCGGCGCTTGGATCGTCAATCACGATCACAATGGCAATCACAAACATCAACGGTAAGAAAAACAACAAAATCAAGGTTGCAAAAAAAATGTCAAATAGCCTTTTCTGCTTCCAAAAGGTTGCGTAGGATTTTTCAATAATTGCCTCCAACTTTTCTCTGGTTTTTTCATCGACTTTTTCCTGTTCAATATAAGGCATTACACACACACTTCTTCCACTACTATTTTCATTACAGAATCAAATTCAGTTTTTCTTTCTTTTGCTAAATAAAATTTTTCAAAAATTATATTTTTTTCTTTCCAATCGGCGCACGCTTTTGTGTAACCCGGATGGAATAAAACTTCTAAGTCTCTTCCGCATTTTACTGCAAGCTTTTTATATTTCGGCAAAATCTTACTGACTCTTTCTGCGTCCATTTTTCCCGAAAAAAGGATGCCGAAAAAATACGCAGTAGGTATCTTATATTTCTTTGCCTGCTTTTTATTCAGCAACCATAAGAATTTCAGTAGCCATTGTTTTATAACATTAACCGCGCTGTAAGTAAAATACAGAGACGGGGTGCTGATAAACGGCAAGACCGGCTCTGCCGGAATGCGCATATACTGCAAATCAATTTTTTCATCCTGTAAAACCTGTAACAAGGCTTTAAATACTGCCGGAATCATATGCGTATGCTGATGGCTATCAACGCAAAACGCGGCATCCGGTGGCAAAATACTTTTCCAATACAGCACCTGCGCCTTGATTTCTGTGTACACCTGCGCTTTGAACCGCTTTGAACAAAACAAGCTACGCAAAAACAGTCCGCCAAAGGTATGCTTAAAACTTCCGTTTGGATGTGCTAGCATCCCAACTTCGTCGGCAGGCGCCATACACTTACCTTCTACGAGGTTTAGATGCAGCGAAAGCCGGATGTTTTTATCCTTTTGCACTTCACGCAAATCCACCTTGTCCAAATTCGGAAATACGCTTACTTTATTTAATGCACCTGTATCTATGCACTGTTGTATATGTTTAGACGTGCCGGAGCACAATCCGTAATCATCTGCACAAAAATAAATCACTTACTTTTCACCTTCTGCACTGAGCTTAACTATGATTGTGTCTTCTAAAACCGCTACGCACCCATTCATCGGCCACAGCGGCATCGCTTGTACTTCCGGACTCTGTGCAAGCATTTGCTTTTCTTCGCCGCTGACAAAGTCATAGTGCTTGTCGCAATAATCATTCAGCGCACTACACCATACGCTCTGTCCAACGGTTTCATCATCCGCGCGCAGTATATATCCTTCGGTGATGCCTGTGATATCCGGCGTCAGATTGACGCTATAGTCTTCACTGTTATCCAAAGCACCAAGCACAAGAATCTTCTCGCACTTCTCCGCGCCCGGTATGCGGTCAATTCTGTCCGCCAGGCGCATCAGAACGCCATAGGATTTTTCATAGGCAATTTGTGCTTTATGGTAGCTTACATTCGCAATAACAACCTGGTTTGCAATAATGCCGAGGGTAAGCAATAGTACAAGCCAGCATTTTGCGTGCGCATGCCACTGCACTGTATCTGTGCCGCGCTCATAGAGCACGATGAAAAACAAATAAAATACCGCATAGCCCATCAGCATCAGATTGTGATAGTCCACACCGGCGTTTACAAATGCCAGTGCGCCTGCGCCCACGATGAGCATAACGCTTAGAATTGCGAGAAAGAAAATATTCGCCGGCTTTTTATAAAGCTGATGCACTACAATATATTTAATGTAGTGCGCCAGTGTAACCACTACAAGGCAGGCATTTAAAACCACATATACATTCACCCCTTCAGAGATATCAAAAAAGCAGTCCAAAAACGTTTCTTTGATCGCATACAACGAACCAAGTATATTAATGCTCGACAGCGATGCCGATGTATTGATACCCTGATAATCCAAAAGCGTTGTCGAAAAAATACTGAGCAGAATTTTTAGAATGACTGCATAGAAAACTACGCCAAGCACGCCCGAAAAAAGCATCCATAAGCTTTTTTTAAAAACGGTGCCAAAAGGCGCGTGCTGATAAATAATCTCATCAATCAGCTTGAGGAGTACAAGCATAATGGTCACGGTAATATACGCCTGATAAATACCGCACGCCAGAGCAACAAGTACAGAGGCAAGTATGTAATTCGGCTTTTCCTGCGTCATAAAGACGGCTGCAAGCGTGGCAAGGAAAAAAGCGATACTGTAGCCGTCGGCTACATAGTTATACATCATAACCGAGGTAACCGTCGGAAACGATACCAGGACGGCGCCGATTAAAAACGCCGTAATATTCTTCTCTGCATTGAGGATTCTGCAAACGCATACCGCGCCGAGCGCGTGAAACACAATTGCGACTATGCCGTTTAAAAACGGCAAATCGTAAAACGATGTAAAGGAGCAAGCCACCGGCAAAAACCATCTGCCGAGCCCAAGCATATTCTGCGCATCGTAGCGAAACACCAACGAATCCCAGTTCGGCAGCCAGCCGGTGATTTTATATAAATGTGCAAGCAGTCCTACCAGTATGGCTGCAAAAAAACAGACCTTCCACTGCGGCAGAATCGCATCATTGAATTTTTTCAATACCTTTTCCGGCAAACTTACCACTCCAGCCATTTGAATATATGCAAAAACTTCCCATACAGCTTGTCATACAGCTTTACGCCAATCAATCGTTTCATAAACAGCGTTCTTTTCGCCGCCGGCGAAATCCAGGATGCGCAAAAATGATGTATGGAATATGTATTTTTCGTTATTTTCTTCTTCCCTGTGTAATACTTCATCGGGCAAAGATACTCTTCCGGCAACACACGAATATCCATAAAAATCTGATCCTGCTTAGAAATATCCATACCAAGCGCTTGCATTGTTTTTGTGTTTCTGTCCGGGCACGGCAACAAATCATAGGTGCCGTCCGGCAGTAAAAACGAGATATTGTCATAATCTGCAAGCAATGCACCAATCAGTGCATTTCCTTGTTCGCAGGCAAAACCAAGTCCGGTGGAAATCACACCGTTGTCGTCAAAGCCCATATAGCCGCTTTCTTCCAGCAACTTGTCAATCGGCTTTAAAAGCTCCACATCAGTGTCCATATAAACGCCGCCCGACTCATAGAGCACTTTAAGCCTTGCAAAATCGCTTACAAACGCCCACTTGCCGGCTTCGTATGCTTCTTTGGCATATCGGTTCTGATTTATATCAAAATTTTCTTCGTTAATGCAAACAATTTCGTAATCGGGGCAATACTTTTTCCAGCTTGCAATGCACTTTTCGGCAAGCGCCGGCATTTTGCCTTTTCCAAACCAGCAATAGTAAATGACTTTCGGAATACGCATTACTCTTCCTTCCCCCTGTAGAATTCAAAAATCGTTTTAAACGCAGATTTATGAAATACGAAATTCACAAGCACGAACAATGCCACAATCCAAACAGTATGAAGCACGCCATACAGCAAGAGTTTCCAAAAAGAAACATTGCTGAACGCATCGACATAGAATATCGCCATTACCGCCGCAAAGACCGCAGCGTTTACAAGCACAATTTTATAGGTACACATCCGGCTTCTGCCCAGTATATGCCGATTGGTATAGCCAATGGTCACAATACCGCGATACAAAAGCGCCGCAATGGTGCCAAAGATGGCGCCGCATATGCCCATATACCAAATCCCTGCGACAGAAAGCGTAATGTTAATTACCATTTCCCAACTTGCGTGCGAACGTGTTTTTTCAAAGCCGCCCGCATATTCAATCACGCCGTTCACCGGCAGTTTGGCATTTGCAACCAAATTCATAAGCACAAAGAGCAGCACCAAAAATGTATTGGTGTATTCCGCGTCATTTATGCCGTTTGTATAAATCTGTATCAGCGGCAGTAAAAACACTGCCATCAGCGTATAAATGATGTAGGTTCCCATAATATAGAACGTTTCGTACGCATGAAACAAGCGATCAAACTTCACTCTATCAATATAAAACATCTGCCCCAAAGCAAAGGTAAACGACGAAACAACGCTCGTTATAAAGGTCTGCACCTGCGAAAAAAATATGTTATAGATGGCATAGATGCTTGCCGCCTCAAAACCGCAAAGCGCAGAAATTAAAATCACATCGGTATTATTAAACACCATTCCCGAAAGCTGATGCACCAAAACCGAATTTTTCTGCGAAATAGCGTCAAAATCGGGCTTTGCTTTTAAATCCAGCCACTTGTATCTGCGTTTTGCATAGAAATACAAAAACACAAGCTGTGCCATATAAATGATGCAGTATACCAACTGAATCAGAATCAGGCTGTCCGACAAAATCAAAACAAGGATTTTACCCACGTTGGATGCGAGCTGCAAGACGGTTTCGGCATTGTTTAATATATACTTTCTGCCGTCCACTTCCATCAGTATTCTGTATTTAGCCTGCACAAAATAACTAAACAGTGCCGGCAAAGCCGTTAAAATAATCAGGAAAAATACTGTATGGCTGTCAATCGATGTCGGAATAACATACGCATATACAACCGCAATCGCCAGTACAATCGCAAGGTAGATAACTCCAGTTTTTATATAGTAAGCGTGTGTTGCCGAAAGGACTTCGCTTGCACGCTTATAATCCTGCTTACCGATTCGTTTATACAACGCCTGTGTTGTCGCAAGCCCTACCCCTGCTTCTAAAAGGCACATATATGTAAAAATTTGCTTGATGGTGGAAAGTACACCGTTGACTTCCGAGCCGAAATTTTCCAGATACAATCTCGGCAAAAGAAAGCTGAGCGATATGAGCACAATCTGATATATGAGCGACGATATCAGGTTGTTTTTTATTCTGGAATCTTTATTCGCCATACCGCCACCTCCGTACAGACGCTTTTAAACACAGTTGCAAATATAATCTGCAGTTGCATTTTCTTTCAGAATGATTTTGCCTGGGTTGCCTATCACAATGCTGTGCGCCGGCACATCGAAATTTACATAGGTCAGCGGCGCAATCAAAACATCGCTGCCGATATGTACATTGCCGACAATAACGGCGTTGGTGCCGATCCAGCAACAATCGCCAATCACCGGCGTTCCCTTCCGCTTACCGCGGTTTTCCATACCGATGGTTACCCCTGTACCGATATTGATATTTTTTCCAAGCTTTGCATCCGGGTGAATAATCACACGCCCGAGATGCCCGATATACAAGCCTTCCCCGATACTCGTTCTTGCCGGAATCTGAATTTGCGTCTTGTTAGACATATGCATCAGGCGAAGCATATACAAAAGCTTCAGCGGCAAAAACTTGCAACTATTGGCTTTGCGCAATACAGATATGTACTTAATTTCAAGCGGTCTGAAAACTTTTTTTAAAAACGGCTCGCCGCTTTCACCGTAATATCTGTATAAATCCTTTTTAAAAACACTGTTCATAGCCAAAATCTCTCTCATTTGCCCTCAAGGCATAATTTTCTTGTGATAAAATTGTAAATGAGCACGAGCGCGGTTGCCAGAATTTTGATAAACAGGTAATGCCAAGCCGTAAACGTTACGCCTGCCCATAAAATGATTTCATTTAACACCAGACCACCTGCGCTGAGCACAAAAAACAAGACAAATTCCTTAATTTTACTTTGTTTTTTGCTTTTAAAAACAAAGGTCATGCTTAAAATATAGTTTACGATTACCGAAACACAAAACGCAATTGCCGCGGCGAGCAATATATCAACGTGCAAAAGCTCCTTTAAGCCGACAAGCACGCCAAAATCCACAATCGTAGCAATAACGCCCACGATGCCAAAACGAATCAATTGTCGTATCATTTTGCGTTTCACCTCACGTATAGCAGCCGGATAGAATGTAAAACATAGGCTAATTTTACAATCCCTCAGTCTTTTGCTTCGCAAAATCCAGCTCCCTTTACACAAGGGAGCCATTTATATGCGCGCAATTAGACTGCAGCATACTTATTCCTTGGAAAACACCCAAAGCGTTTCCTTGACATCATCTTTGTCATTCGACA
The DNA here is from genome assembly GCA_045537695.1 of Clostridia bacterium. Lineage (GTDB taxonomy): Bacteria > Bacillota > Clostridia > UBA1381 > UMGS1253 > RGIG2041. The sequence goes on from JAZSQB010000023.1 coordinate 41,538, forward strand.
GATTATAAACGCTGAGAATCACAGTTTCGCCATCTGTCTTTTTATACGTGATGGACGGCACTTTGCCCTCGGCAATCTGCCGTTTAATCGCATCGTAATTCAAAAAGCTCATAACCGCTCTGCGGAAATCCGCCTGCACAGTGTCATCTATGTATTTTTTCAACAGTTTGGAGAAATGCGCTTCGTCTTCTCTATACCCAAGATAGGACGGCATCAAAATGCGATACGCATTATCCGTTTCCAGCGACACTCTGTAAATACCGTTATAATGTTCTTTTAAAATGGAAATCATTGTATCGATTTCGCGGATACCGGTCTTGACCTGACTAAACTCTTTCTCCTCATCCTTCGAAACAACTACATTTTCCTTATTCTGATAGTACTGCGCTTTCGCTTCATACATTCTGATTTCCGCTTCGCGCACCATTTCTTCACAGCTTGCATGGCGCGTTCTAAAGGACATACCAATCGCTACGTGATATCCCTTTACAGCCAGTTGCTCGACAAAGATTCCAATTTTCTTCTGAATGCGCGCCTGATCTGCCTTGGTCGTAAATACCAAAAATTCATCGCCACCCATACGGTATATCTTATGTCCGTAGAATACCTCTTTCAGCGAATTTGCAATATAGATAAGCATTTCATCGCCCGCTGCATGACCGTACTTATTATTTCTAAGGTGCAGCTCGTTTACGTCGATATAGATGCAGGAAACCTCTTCCGGCTTTTCTGCATCCATCACCAAGCTATCCTTATTGTAGGATACGCGGTTTAAGGCGCCGGTCAGGGAGTCCGTTGTTGCCGCAAGCTCCGTTCTGTTTAAGTGCTTTTTGTTGTACATTGCAATGGCAAAGCACGCAGCGACATCTTCAATCAGCTTTCTTGTAAGCATACTTTTCTTGGTATTAATCGTACCCAAAATGCTTACATGATTGTTCTGGTTAGTCACAATAGCAAAAGATATATCTTTAATCTCATGCTTTACAAGGAAGTTATATAACTTCTCATTCGTTTGTAAAAGATGCTTATTCGGCAGAATACGCATAAAACCGTTTGTGAGCTGGTTGTTGTTATATAGATTTGCCGCGTATCTGAAAAGCTCCGCGTGGAAATACATTCTATCCTCGCCGATTAAAAGTTTTTCTTTCAAAGCAGGCTTGATATAGAAATAATCCTCACCGTCGGTGTCCGCAAAGAAAGCAGATCGTGCACCCGAAAATTCCTTGATATTTTTAATGGATTCCGTAATGTTTGTGTTCTTTTCATTGATTTCCAAAAGCAATTTTCTGATGCTTGCCGTACTCTCGTTTAACTTTCTTCTGTCTTTTACGCTTTTCATAACAATCTGCAGATAGACCACCATGATTATAACCATCAGGAGAAAACTAACAAGCAGATTATTGGTGATTTGATGCGTTTCGGCAAACACCTGCGTCTCATAGCGGGCAAGCATAATGCCCCAGCCAAAATCTTCCATAATGGAATAATGCACATACAAGTCTTCTCCCGTGCGGATAGACTTAAACGAAGTAAAGCCTTTGTCTGTATTAACCAGTTCTTCATAGGAATACCCGTCGTTATACTCACGATTCTTAAGCTGCGACAGCTCGCCCGGGTCCGCATCTATGGTATCAATGACAAACTTACCGGTTGCCTTATCGTAGACAAAAAGCTGCGCGTCCAATTCCTGCGCCATCAGATTATATTTTGCCGAAAGCGTTTTTAAATGCATAACGCCGTACAAAACGCCGACCGTCTGCCCGTTTACCTTAATCGGAACGGCACTTCTTACAATGTCACCGCCGAAGCCTGTCAGATCAGGCACGCGTCCGCTGATATACTCCCCGCGCGCCGCTTCTTCTGCAAAAGAAATTTTACCGTTTAAATCAACGCTGCCCATTTTTGTTACAAAAGTGTTATCCGCATTTAAGATGCCAACATTGGAAAACAGACCGATTGGCTTAAAAGAGTCAAACAAAAGGCTGTAGTTTTCCCCATCCGCATAAAGCTTGGCTGCAAAGTTTGCCATCGTCACGAGATTTTCGCGATCGGATTTTAGCTGCAGCGTAAGGTCATCCTTTATTTGTTTGGTCTGGATATGCAGCATTTCATACGCTTCATCCTCCGCAGAAAAGTAAAAGGAAGTGGCCGTAGCTAAAAACACCACGCATATTAAAACAGCAGTGATAACCGTATATAAAACATTATTTTGTCTACGCTTATTTTGTTCATATGTAATTGGCATTTTATTACATCTTCTTTCTTAAATTTGTATATAAATACACCTATCTTATATTATACTATTTGTTCATTAATTTTTCAAGAGTTTTTTTGTATAGGTTTATAATAGATATGCTATACTGCGGCATATTTTTACGAGTGAGCTCTCAACAAAATATTTCGGACAAAAAAATACGGAAACTTTCCAAAATATGTTATAGTTAAGTAACATTACCAAACTAAACAAAAATGGGTTTCCGTATATGCAAACTATAATACAAGCAATATTATTAATTTACTTCTTGTTCTTCACCTTCGGTGAAAACAAAAGTGCAATCAGATAACCAAAAAATATAGCGGCACCGATACCGGCCGCAGCGGTCTTGATGCCGCCGGAAAATGCACCAATCAGACCATTTTCCGCCACGCCTTCGCGCGCTCCCTTGCCGAGCAGATAACCAAAACCGGAAATCGGCACAGTTACGCCGGCGCCGGCAAATTCAACTAACGGCTGATAAAGCCCCAGTAAACTAAGAACAACGCCGACGCAAACAAAACCAACCAGTATTTTCGCCGGAGTCAGCTTCGTTTTATCGATCAAAACTTGACCGATGGCGCAAAAAATACCGCCAACAATAAATGCTTTTACATACATCATACCTCAAGACTCCTTTGTATGCAGACTGCATGAGCAATACCCGGAATGCTCTCCCCCTGCAAAAGCGAGAGCGGACTCATCAACGCCCCTGTGCAAACCAGTAATACTCGTTTCAGCGCACCGCTGCGTATTCTATCCAGAATATACCCACAAAACGTAATTGCGCTGCAGCCGCACCCGCTGCCACCAGCGTGCACATCCTGCCGCTCTATATCGAATACCATACGCCCGCAATCATCGTAGTTTTTGGAAACATCTATACCATTCTTCCCAAGCATATCTTTGGCTATCGACCAGCCAACCTCTCCCAAGTCCCCCGTGACAATCAAATCATAATCTGTTGCTTTTCTTTCTGTATCCCGCAAATGCGTTGTAATGGTATCTACAGCTGCCGGTGCCATAGCTGCGCCCATATTGTTCACATCGCTGATGCCCATATCTACAATTTTGCCGGTTGTAATATGGGTAATATAGGGGCCGACACCATTAGATTCCAAAACTGCTGCGCCAGCGCCCGTTACCGTCCATTGTGCGGTCGGTGTGCGCTGACCTCCATATTCCAACGGAAAGCGAAACTGCTTTTCAGAGGAGCAAAAATGACTGGAGGTCATTGCAAGCGACGTATCGGCAAATCCGCCATCTATTAGCATAGATGCAAGCGATATGCTTTCTGCCATCGTCGAGCAAGCGCCATACAGACCAAAAAACGGAATGCCCGTATCACAGAGTGCATAATGCGTACCGCAGCACTGGTTTAACAAATCTCCCGCAAGCGCATACTGAATATCCCCAAGCGTTTTATTTGCCTTTGCAATGGCTTTTTGCATTACGGTTCTCTGCAGCTTACTCTCTGCTTTTTCCCAGGTTTTTTCTCCATACATATCATCACTTAAAATTTCATCATAATAACCCGCTAGTGGGCCTTTGCCTTCCTTGCTGCCGGCGATGCACGCCGAAGCAGAGATGCTGACTGGTTTTGTCAGCTGAATTGTTGCTCTACCCATACGTTTTTTTGCCATCAGCTCACCTCAAATATCCGTTTTCCAAAACCCATGCTGATTGCAAAAGGCATATACGCAAACGGCTTTATCATCCGCAGACAAGTAAAACGTCGCCACCGGCTCCTTTTGTTTTTCCAAACAAATGCGCTGACACCCTTTTTTCGTTTGCAGATAGATAAAACCGATGCTATGCTCCTCCGTCATCGGATGCATCACCCTGCCGACACCGACCTTAATTTTATTTTTATCCACTTCCACAACCGGCAAATGTTTTTCTTCAATTTCTTCTGAGCTTTGCGCCACCATGCGGGACAGTTTTTCACCACAGCAGTGTATTTCATCGTCTTTTTTTCCGCCGCGGATGACTTCTATGATGTGCTCACAATGATTTCCCAAATAAAATATCGGCTCTTTTTTCATCTGGTTCACTCCTTTACAGACTGAGCATCCGAAGCACGATACGGTGACATCGCATAGAGCAAAAACTGTCCCTGTACTGCATCGCAAACCGGGCACTTGCCCGGTGCGCTCTTGCCTGTATGAATATGTCCACAATTTTGGCACATCCATACGGTCTCTGTCTCCGAAGAAAACAGTTCGTTTCTTTCCAGCAAATCCGCAAATTTACCGAAACGTTCGGCGTGCACATGCTCTACCGCAGCAATCATTTCAAATTTTGCCGCAATTTCCGGATAGCCTTCCTCCTGCGCTATCTTTGCAAACGTCGGATAGACTGAAGAATATTCATCCGTCTCCCCATGCTGCGCCGCGCGCAAAAGACGGTCAACCTCAGCGTAATTATCGACCGGATAGTCACCGGAAATCACAATTTTTTCACCAGACATCTGTTTTAGAAAATCATAAAACACTTCCGCATGTTCTTTCTCCTGATTTGCCGTATACAAAAACACATCCGAAATGATTGGCAAATTTAATTTTCTTGCCTTCTGGGCCGCAATGGTGTAACGATTTCTCGCCTGGCTTTCTCCTGCAAACGCACGCATTAAATTAATTCTTGTTTCACTGTTTTTAAACTCTACCATAATATCGTCTCCTTTCAATATCAATATTTTTTTGCATTTTTATATGAATTATTCCTATAATTTGTTTAAATCAAAAAAAGTATATTAAAACAAAAACAACGAAGGGCGATTGCTTTAGATTTGTATTATATATAAATTCACAACTTGAAGACCGTACTGTGGATTTACGCTCAAACATGATTTTAGGAAAAAACAGTCAAAGCGTACAAATCTCTCTTGTCCGTATGGATTTGATTTAAGAAAGCATAAAAGCTATGTACGCCTAATTAATAATTTAAATTTTTTTCACTTTTTTGCAAAAAAAGTGTTGACAAACCATAATTTCTGCTGTATAATAAGCAAGTCGTTTGCGAGTGTGCTGGAATCGGCAGACAGGCACGTTTGAGGGGCGTGTGCTTATGGCGTATGGGTTCAAGTCCCATCACTCGCACCAGAAAAAGAGGGTATCCGAAAGGATGCCCCTTTTTTATTCCCTCATTAAAATGGGACTTGAACCCTAAGAGGGCGGTTTGCGTTAAGAAAAAGTTGCCGGTGGAAGGATACCCCTTTTTTAAACATAGTTATAGGAGCAAAACCTTATAAAAGCATTCCAAAAAATTATTTTGTAATATTTTTTTAACATTTTTATTGCTCTTTTCCACAACATATGGTATACTGAATATATACGAATAATAAAAAGGAGCGCTGCGGTATGAAAATATTAATCGTAGACGATGAAAAATTGCTTGTAAAGGGCATTAAATTTAATTTAGAGCAGGATGGCTATACCTGTGAAACCGCTTTTGACGGCGAAGAAGCAGTGAAGATGGCAAAGGATAAAAGTATTAATTTAATTATTCTCGATTTGATGTTGCCAAAAATTGATGGTTTGGATGCATGCCAGAAAATCCGTGAATTTTCAAATGTGCCTATCATTATGCTGACCGCAAAAGGCGAAGATATGGACAAGATTATGGGACTTGAGTATGGCGCGGACGATTATATGACAAAGCCATTTAATATTTTAGAGCTTAAAGCGCGCGTTAAGGCTATTTTACGCCGTCAGGCACACGCTACAGCCGGTACAGAAAGCACACAAACAGACAACGGCGATATTAAGATTGATTACAATCAACGCCACGTTATCGTTGCCGGTCGTGAAATTAACTTGACAAGCAAAGAATTTGATTTGATGGACTTATTCATTTCGAATCCAAACAAGGTTTACAGCCGTGATAATCTTTTGGACATCGTTTGGGGCTATGATTACCCGGGCGACATCCGTACCGTGGACGTACACGTGCGTCGTCTACGCGAAAAAATAGAGCCGGATGCAGCCGAGCCGAAATACATCCGCACAAAATGGGGAGTTGGTTACTATTATACAAATGTTTAATCCTAAAAAAATCAATGCTTCCCTGCGTTGGAAAACGTCACTTGCATATGTATTGATTTCTTTGCTGATGATGTTTTTAATCAGCATTTACGTTGTCTCCGCACTCAAAGATTATTTTTATGACCGCGAGCGCGTGGATTTACTTGCAAAAGCAAACATTGTGGCGGACATCGCTGCGCAAGGATCCATTGAAACCGGTAAATTCAGCATATCCGGCGATTTATTTGATGAGCCGGTGCGTGTGCTGATTTTAGACTCACACTCCTATGTGTGCTATGACAACAGTACCGAAGCTAGCTTAAACGGTAAATTCTATGTATCCGGCACAAAAGTAATCAGCGAGGCAAATACAGGTACAAGTTCCTGGGCTGTGTCAGATAACACGGACGGCACACACAGCATGGAGGTTGCGCTGCCGATTAAAAAAGCAGATACCATCATCGGCTTTGTGTTTTTGAAAAAAGCACTGACGGATGCGGACTTATATTTAAGGGACATTCGCTCTACCCTGCTCATTCTCACAATTGTATCTGCCCTTTTGATGGCGATTATGAGCTTTTTACTGGCAAATGTTATCACTTCGCCGCTCACCCGCCTGACAAAGGCAGCAGAAGAAATTTCAGAAGGTGATTTCAGTCAAAAAGTAGAGGTCGTCGGTCATGACGAAATTGCAAGACTTGGTGAATCATTCAACAACATGTCCGGCAAGCTGACGCTGATGGAGGAAAAACGAAAGCAATTCGTTTCCGATGCATCGCACGAATTGAAAACACCGCTCGCTACAATCAAGCTTTCCTGCGAGTCCGCAAAATCCGCATTGGACAGCGGTGGCAATGTAGAAATGGCAAGTGAATTTATGAGCGACATCATCGGCGAAATCGACCGATTGAACCGCATCATCGAAAAGCTCTTAACGATGACGAAAAATGATTCGCAGGTTGTTCGTACAGATATCACAACTGTAGATGTGCACAATTTGATTGTTTCTATTATCAAAAAGCTATCCCCCTTGGCACGCGAGAAAAATATCAACCTTTCATTTATCGGTGACGATGACGAAAATCATATTCAGATGTTAGCAGACTACGACAAACTGTATGAGGCAATCTACAACATTGCAGACAACAGCATTAAATATACCAACGAAGATGGGTTTGTAAAAATCACACTCCGCGGCGATATAACAAAAACCATTATCGAAATAGAAGACAACGGTATTGGTATCCCGAAGGACCAGGAAGGTCTGATTTTTGACCGATTTTATCGTGTGGACCGCGCACGCGCAAGAGATACGGGCGGTACCGGTCTCGGTCTGTCCATCGCAAACGAGGCTGTGCAAGCGCATGGCGGACATATTGAACTCATCAGTTCAGAAGGTGTTGGCAGTAAATTTATTATTGTTTTACCATATTCAGGTAAATAATTTATCTTTTTTTTCGCGATTTAACAGTTTTGTAATGTTTATATGCTAAACTGATTAAAGAACGAAAGGTTGGTGGATGTATGCACCTTACAAAAAAGAGTAAAACGATTATAACGGTTTTGCTTTGCATTCTTCTGGTTACAGCTGCTACGATTGGCGCATATTTGTTTTTTAAGCCGGGCAATGCAGGACCAAAGCAAAGCTTCAATTTGTATTTTTTGGACAGCACCGGTGCAAACTTTGCAACGGAAAAACGTAGCATCGAAATGACACCGGAGCTTATCGGCAGCGAAAAAAAGCTGCTTACAACGTTAGTAAATGCACTGCTTGCCGGTCCAAAGGATTCGGTAGTAAACAAACGTGCCATTCCCGCTGATGCACAGCTAAAAAGTCTGCGAATTGGCGAAAACAGAATTGCAACGATTAATTTTTCTGAAGGATTTAAAGCCAAGACGGATTTAGAAAACTATTTCTCCGTTTGCACCATTGTTTTAACCATTTGCGACACCGGCAAAGCAGACAAGGTGAATGTGCAGGTTGAAGGCCAAGACATTATCGGTCAGGGCATAATTCCGCTCGGTGCACTTGGAAAAGAAGATATTGTAAATGCTTCAAAACTAAAAGATGCTTCCGCACAAAAGACAATTCAGCTGTACTATCCGAACGCTACAGAAGATGCATTGATTAAAGAAGAACGTGCATTACAGGTAGACGGTGGCGCAATTAACGAGACTGTTATTTTAACTGAATTAATCAAAGGTTCAAAGCTCAAAGAAGCCACCAACGTCATTCCGGCTTCTACCAAAGTATTGTCTTGCGAAACCAAAGAAGGCATTTGTTATGTAAATTTATCTAAAGATTTTATAGACAAAAAGCCACAGGGTAGCGCAGCAGAAACAATGGTAATCAATTCAATTGTACAAACGCTGACAAACTTAGACGGTGTAAATAAAGTTATGTTTTTAATTGAAGGTGAAAAGGTGGAGACCTACGGACAAATGGTGTTTGATGAACCGTTTTCAGGCAACCAATCCGCGCAAAGCAAAACGGCAACTGAAGTTAAAGATAACACAACCAGTAAAAATTAACAATAGATAAAATAACCTCCTATAGTAGAATAAAAGAAACTACTAAGAGCAAGTGTTTCTAAGAATACTTTATAATAATAACCTCTCAAAATGCATGGTAATGCAATTTGAGAGGTTATTTTTCTATGTGTTTGCTTTGTAAACTCCATATATTTATCTTACGGCAAATGCAATATAATTTTGTAAATAAAATTGCGATAGCTATATATCGAGCCGCAAGGCACATTGTACGTAAACACATACTGGAGTGGTTCACGCTTTATAGTTTTTTATCAGCTAAATTAGCGAATCACACGTACGCCGAGCACATCCGGTGTGTTCTTAAGTGTCTCCAGATCTGCCTCTGTAACATCACCTTCAATATCCATGATGGTGTAAGCGTAATCTTTCTTACTCTTATTCATCATATGCGCGATATTGATGCCCTTCTCCGCAATCATACTCGAAAAACCGCTGAGCATATTCGGAATATTTCTGTGGATGATTGTGATACGCACATCCGTTTCTCTTTCCATCGAGCAGTTCGGCAGATTTACAGAGTTTGTGATGTTACCGTTTTCAAGGTAATCTGCAAGCTCTTTTGCAGCCATAACTGCGCAGTTGTCTTCAGATTCCGGTGTAGAAGCACCAAGGTGCGGAATCGGCACTACGTTCTTAACGCCGATCACATCTGCATCAGGGAAGTCTACAACATATTTTGCAACCGTACCGTCAAAGAGAGCACGCTTGAGCGCATCTGCATCTACAAGGGCAGCTCTGGAGAAGTTTAAGAGTCGAACCCCCTTCTTCATCTGGTCAAACGCTTCTGTATTAAGCATGCCGCGTGTTGCATCATTAAGCGGCACGTGCAAAGTGATATAATCACAGTTTGCATAAATATCCTTAAGCTCTGTTGCCTTGATTGCGTTTCTGGAAAGCTTCCATGCAGCATCTACGGAGAGGTACGGATCGTAACCGATGACCTTCATACCAAGACCAATAGCCGCATTTGCAACCATGATACCGATTGCGCCGAGACCGATAACGCCGAGCGTCTTACCCTCAAGCTCCGGACCTACGAATGCGCTCTTGCCTTTTTCCACCTGCTTTGCAACGTCGCCGTCAGCTTCTGTGAGCGTCTTTGTCCATTCGATACCGCCGACAATGTCGCGAGATGCGAGGAAAAGACCTGCAATTGTCAGTTCTTTTACGGCATTTGCGTTTGCACCCGGTGTGTTAAATACAACGATACCATTTTCGCTGCAACGGTCAATCGGAATATTGTTTACGCCGGCACCTGCTCTTGCAACTGCCTTCAAATCCTGCGGAAATTCCATTTCATGCATGGAAAAGCTTCTTAAAATAATACCATCTGCCGGCTTTGTTGCATCATCCGTAACGGTGTATGCCTTCGGACTGAGCTGATCAAGGCCGCACTTTGCAATTTTGTTGAGTGTTAAAATATTATACATGACAGCGACCCCCTTATTTATTTTCAGCTTCAAACTTCTTCATGAAGTCTACGAGTGCCTGTACGCCTTCAATTGGCATAGCATTGTAGATGCTTGCTCGCATACCGCCGACAACTCTGTGACCCTTCAAGTTCACAAAGCCTGCTGCTGCAGCTTCCTTGATGAATTTAGCGTTGAGCTCTTCATCGTCAGTTACAAACGGAACGTTCATCAAAGAACGATCTTCCTTAACAACCGTACCCTTAAACATTTCAGAGCTGTCTAAGAAATCATAAAGAATCTTTGCCTTTGCCTTGTTGATTTCGTACATCTTCTCGATGCCGCCGATGCTCTTTAAGTACTTAAACACAAGACCGCAAATGTAGATGGAATAGCACGGCGGTGTGTTGTAGAGAGAATCGTTGCTTGCATGTGTTTCCAAATTAAACATGGTTGGTGTAATATCCATAGCGTTGCCGATAAGGTCTTCGCGAACGATAATAATCGTTACACCTGCCGGACCAACGTTTTTCTGTGCACCGAAGTAAATCATACCGTACTTGGAAACATCTACCGGCTCAGAGAGAATGCAGGAGGACATATCCGTTACAATCGGAACGTCGCCCGTATCCGGCAATTCGTTGTACTTTGTACCGAAAATTGTATTGTTAGAAGTGATATGTACATAATCTGCTTCCGGATCAAACATAGATTTGTCAAGCTTTGGAATATAGTTAAATACCTTATCCTCGCTGGAAGCTACTTTTCTCGGATTGCCGTACTTCTGCGCCTCGGAGAATGCCTTTTTGGACCACTGACCGGTAATTACATAGTCAGCCTTACCATTCTTTGTCATCAGGTTTAACGGCACCATTGCAAATACGCTGGAAGCACCGCCCTGCACGAACAATACCTTGTAATTGTCCGGAATGTTTAAAAGCTCTCTTAAGTCTGCTTCCGCGGTCTTGATGATATCATCATACACCTTGGAGCGATGGCTCATCTCCATAACGCTCATGCCGGAATCACCGTAATTGAGCATTTCCTCAGCAGCCTGCTTTAAAACAGCCTCCGGAAGCATGGACGGACCTGCCGAAAAATTGTACACACGTTTCATAATTTACCACTTACCTTTCTGTTCCCTTTGTAGCCGCCGTAGCACCGGCGGTGGGCGCACGGAACCATGCGCAAAATTAATCAAACTGCCAAAACAGCAATTTATAATATTATACTACTTTCGATAAAGAATAGTCAATAGAAAGCACCAAAAAAACTATTGCGAATTTTACATTTCTGCGCTATAATTTATTAAAGACAAAAAGGAGATATCTCTATGAAAAAAGTAATGATTGGCATGAGCGGCGGTGTGGACAGTTCCGTGGCGGCACTGCTACTGCTCCGGCAGGGCTATAAGCCGGTAGGTGCTACGCTTAAGCTGCACGAAAAACCAACAAATGATGACGAAGGAAGTTGCGGTTCACTTTCGGACGTTGACGAGGCGCGCAAGTGTGCCGAAAACCTGGGGTTTTCGCATTTTGTTTTTGATTTGAGCGCAGATTTTCAAAAATGTGTCATCGACAAGTTTGTAGACGAATATAAATCGGGTCGCACGCCGAATCCGTGCATTGAATGTAACCGCTATATCAAGTTTGCCAAAATGCTTGAAAAAGCGCAAGAAATCGGATGCGACTGCATCGCAACCGGACACTATGCACAAATTGACTTTGATGAACCCTCTGGCCGCTATCTGTTAAAAAAATCTAAGGATGCAACGAAAGATCAGACATATGTTTTATATAATCTTACACAGCATCAGCTCGCGCACACGCTCTTCCCACTCGGTGGCTACAGCAAAGCAGAGGTGCGCGCCATCGCAGAGGAAAACGGTCTGTTAAACGCAAAAAAGAAGGACAGTCAGGACATTTGCTTTATCCCAGACGGAGATTATGCCGCCTATATCCAAAACACGACCGGTCTTACCTTTCCGGCAGGCGATTATACCGACGTTGGCGGCAATATTTTAGGTAAGCATGCAGGCATTATTCACTATACCGTCGGACAGCGCAAGGGACTTGGTATCACATTCGGCGAACCGCGTTTTGTCATTTCAAAGAATGCCGAAACAAACACCGTTGTCCTCGGCAAAAGCGAAGGATTGTTTACGGATACCTGCACGGTGGCAAATGTCAACTGGATTCAGATCGAAAGCCTCAACGCGCCAATGCACGTAACAGCGAAAACAAGATATTCCCAAAAAGAAACAGGCGCAACTATTTATCCGGCAGCAAATGGCACGGTTAAACTCGTATTCGATGAGAAGGTACGCGCCATCTCTCCCGGTCAATCCGCAGTATTTTACGACGGCGACAGCGTAGTTGGCGGTGGCACAATTCTTTAAACAAAAAGGGAAGGTACAGCGTACCTACCCTTTTTGTTAGCTTGCTATTCTTTGTCGCAACCGCATCCGCCACGACGCTCATCGTCACATTCCATATTCACCGGCGGGAAGAATTCATCGACCGGAAATTCAATTCTGTCAAAGAGCTCGCACGGATTTTCCTCCGTTGCAGCAACACATTCTTTGTCCGGCACGCAGAAGTCGTACGCCGGCATCAACAGCTGCACACTACGTTCTAAGCGGATAATGGAGAACACGCCGATGGTGATAAGTACCTTTTTATCCGCACCGCCAAATACGAGAGAGGAATCAAAGATACCGCAAACATCAGCCGGCACCGTGCTTAAATCAATGTTGTCGCAGCAAGTGCAGCAGCATTCGCTTGGTTCAACCAGTTTTGCGCCGAGCGCAATTGGGTCTACCACCTCAATGGCAACCTTTGGCATATTTGTCTTTTTCCAACTCTGTGCATCAAAGCAGTTGCCGGAATACTTGGTGCCGAACACCTTTGCACTGCCTTCACTACCGTACAAAATTACCTTTTTGTCAAAGGTCGCAAGACCGGTAGCCTTGCACGGTTTTCCGCAGCCGTTGAATACATCCAGCGTAATTTTAAAGAAATACTTCAAATCCACGCTGTAGTAACCGCGGTGGAACGGCACCGGCTCAACATCGGAATAAATCCAGATGACCTCTGCCTTGCGGATACGTACGTTAATGGCTTCGTTAATCAACGCCTGCCCCTCCTGTGTTAAATAGACGCGCAAATCATTGATACAATCCTTATCCCTGCACTGGTCATAGATTTTGTCCGTATGTACGCATACAGCGTCGTCATAACCGTGATTATCGCAATCGTTAAACAATGTGTTTTCCTGCATTTGAATACCTCCTATTTTGGTTTTCCCTATATTCTATGTCCGATTTTTCGTTTTGCTACAAAAATAGCAATATTTTTGCGGTTTTTGGGTTGCATTTTACTGTAAAACATGGTAATATAGTACTGTAAATTTTAATGTTTGGAGGATTTTTCCATGGATATTATGAATAGCTTTTCCTTAAAAGGTAAAGTAGCTATGGTTACCGGTGCTTCCTATGGTATCGGTTACGCAATTGCTTCTGCTTATGCAAAAGCAGGCGCGAAAATTGTGTTCAACGATATCAACCAGGAGCTCGTTGACAAAGGTCTGGCTGCATACAAGGCAGACGGTATCGAAGCTTACGGTTACGTTTGCGACGTTACAAATGAAGCACAGGTTACAGAGACAATCGCTAAGATTGAAAAGGAAGTCGGCGTTATCGACATTCTCGTAAACAACGCTGGCATTATCAAGCGCATCCCAATGTGCGAAATGAGTGCAGAAGATTTTAGAAAGGTTATCGATATTGACCTCAATGGTCCGTTCATTATGTCGAAGGCTGTAATTCCGTCCATGATCAAAAAGGGACACGGTAAAATCATCAACATCTGTTCGATGATGAGTGAGCTCGGCCGTGAAACTGTTTCTGCTTATGCAGCTGCAAAGGGCGGTTTGAAGATGCTTACCCGTAACATTTGTTCTGAATACGGCGAAGCAAACATTCAGTGCAATGGTATTGGACCTGGTTATATCGCTACCCCGCAGACTGCACCGCTTCGCGAAAAGCAGCCGGATGGTTCCAGACATCCATTCGACCAGTTCATTATCGCAAAGACACCGGCAGCAAGATGGGGTACCCCTGAAGACCTGATGGGTCCGGCAGTTTTCCTGGCATCCGATGCCTCCAACTTTGTAAACGGTCACATCCTTTATGTAGATGGCGGTATTCTGGCTTACATCGGCAAGCAGCCGTAATTTAAGAATGTAAATTATGTCCCTAAAATAAAAGAATGACCTCGCCCTCGCGAGGTCATTCTTTTATTTTAAGCGTATTGTATCTTTTTTATAGAATGCACGCCGTAGTATGTATGTTTTTCATCCATTGTACCACACCTTAACGTTTTTTTACATCCCATTTTACTTAAAGTTTAAAAACTTTTTCAGCATTTAAATGAAACAGTTTTTCATAAAACACATCTGAAAACTTCATGGACTTTAAAATTTTAAGTTCATCCGCAGCTGACCACATTGGATAGTCAGATGCAAACAAAATCTTATCTTCTCCCCAACCCTCAAAAAGCTTCTTTACCATTGCAGTATCTTTAGCAAAGCCAAGCGTTGAGGAAGAATCTACATATAAGTTTTCAAATGCAGACAACTTGGAAAGCGCTTCGTTCCAAACGGACCAGCCGGCAAAATGCGCACCGATAACTGTCAACTTCGGAAATGTTTTTAGCACATTCAAAAGTCTGTCCGGATTGGAATAATCATAGCGGTAATCGCCTGTATGAATCAACACTGGCAAACCAAGCGCCTGACATCTTTCATAAAACGGCATACATCGCTCATCGTCAAGTGCAAATCCTTGAATATCCGGATGCATTTTAATACCGCGCAAACTAAGATTTGCCACAGCGTCTACATCTGCACGGATATCCTCACTGTCAGGATGCATACTGCCAAGTCCAATCAGCACATCAGGATGTTCTTTTGCTTCATTTGCTATAAAATGATTAATACTGGCAACCTGATGCGGCGTTGTAGCAACGCTTTGTACCAAAAATTTGCTTATGCCTGCTTTTTTCCCTGAATCGAGTAATTGCTTTACTGAACCGTCAAACGCAGAATGTACATCATAGAACTTATCCGTATGTTCTGTTGCTTTTTTAGCAATTTTTACCGGATAAATATGACAATGCGCATCAATGATATAGTGTTTTTTCATTCGTGTCACTTACCTGAATTAATAGTTTTTACCGAGCTCTAAAGCACCGACATTGACTTCAAGCATATCCGCACGCTTAGCGGATACAACCTTGCCAAGAGTAGCTCTGATAGAATTTTCATCATACATGCCGAGTGTCTCTAAAAGCTTACCGGTCATAATCATATTTGCAAGAGTATCAATCTTGTTTTCAGAAGCAAGCTTTGTTGCCGGAATATAAACAACATTTACATCCGTACGCTTTACCTTGCGTTCAATCAAAGAAGATTCAACAAAAATCGTACCGCCCGGTACAACAGTATCTTCATACTTATCTAAAGACGGCAGATTCATTGCAACTAATACATCCGGCTTAGAAACGATCGGAGAACCTACCGGCATATCGCTGATAATAACGCTACAGCTTGCAGTACCACCGCGCATTTCCGGACCGTAGGACGGAAGCCAGCTTACGTTTTTATCTTCCATAAGACCTTTATATGCCAGGAATTTACCGGAGAACAAGATACCCTGTCCGCCGAAACCGGCAATCAAAATCTGTGTAGTACTCATAATCTTGCTCCCTCCCCTTATTTCTCTTCGTTTGCCGCACTTCTGTCTTTGTATACACCAAGCGGATAGTACGGAATCATCTTTTCATCCACCCATTCGAGTGCCTTCTGCGGAGTCATACCCCAGTTGGTCGGACATGTGGAAACAACTTCGATTAGAGAAAAGCCCTTGTTGTTTAACTGATTTTCAAATGCCTTCTTAATGGCTTTCTTTGCTTTTCTAACGTTTGCAACATTGTTTACGGCAACTCTTTCAAGATATTCCGGACCGTCGAGCTTGGAAAGCATCTCGCAAACCTTTACCGGATAACCGCAAGCTTCAACATCACGGCCGTACGGCGAAGTCTGTGTTACCTGACCCGGCAAGGATGTCGGTGCCATCTGACCGCCTGTCATACCGTAAATTGCGTTGTTTATAAAGATAATTGTGATATTTTCATTTCTTGCTGCGGAATGTACAGTTTCAGCCATACCGATGGAAGCGAGGTCACCGTCACCCTGGTATGTAAATACCACATGTTCTTCCGGATTTGCACGCTTCAAGCCGGTAGCAACCGCCGGTGCACGACCGTGCGCTGCTTCAACCATATCGCAGTTAAAATAGTTGTATGCCATTACGGAGCAGCCAACCGGTGCTACGCCGATTGTTCTACCCTCAATGCCTAATTCATCAATAACTTCAGCAACCAAACGGTGCACAATGCCGTGGGTACAACCCGGGCAATAATGCAGAGGTACATCTGCCAAAGCTTCAGGTTTCTTAAATACTACCATTATTTCGCACCTCCGTTTTCGCTAACTTCCTTAATTTTTGCCAATACCTGTTCCGGCGTAACAATCATGCCGCCGACTCTGTTGCAGAGGTGTACCGGCTTTTTAAACTGTGTTGCAATCTGAACATCTTCAATCATCTGGCCCATAGAAAGTTCAACCGAAATAAAGGATTTTACCTTATCAGCAGCTGCTAAAAGCGGCTTTTTCGGGAACGGCCAAAGTGTAATTGGGCGGATTAAACCAACCTTAATGCCCTGCTTTCTTGCTTCAACAATTGCATTTTTGGATACACGCGCTGCAATACCGAAAGCAACGATGCAGTATTCAGCATCATCCATCATGTATTCTTCATACATAACTTCGTTTTCTTCGATCTGCTTATAACGCTCATATCTTGCAATATTGAGCTGTTCGAGTTCTTCTGGAACGAGAGAAAGCGAGTTGATAATGTTGTGTTTTCTGCCCTTCTTTGTACCGGTTACTGCCCACGGCTTTTCAATCGGATCGGACGGCTTGATATCCAAGGATACCGGCTCCATCATCTGACCCATAGTACCGTCAGCCAAAATCATTGCAGTCATACGGTACTTATCTGCTAAATCAAAGCCCTTGACTGTCATATCCGCCATTTCCTGTACGGAAGCCGGCGCCAGAACGATCATACGGAAGTCACCGTGACCTGCGCCGCGTGTTGCCTGGAAATAGTCAGACTGGGACGGCTGAATACCACCAAGTCCAGGACCGCCGCGCTGTACGTTAACAACTAAGGACGGCAAGTCAGAACCTGCCAGATACGAAAGACCTTCAGCCTTTAAAGAAATACCCGGGCTGGAGGAAGAGGTCATAACACGCATACCGGTCGATGCTACACCGTATACCATGTTAATTGCAGCAACTTCACTCTCTGCCTGTAAAAATGTACCGCCGATTTTCGGCATTCTCTTTGCCATGTAAGCAGCAATTTCTGTCTGCGGCGTAATCGGATAACCGAAATAAAAACGGCAACCCGCCATAATCGCAGCTTCTGCGATTGCTTCATTACCTTTCATCAATGCTTTATCTGCCATTTTGCTCACTCACCTTTCTACCGTAATAATGCAATCCGGACACATAATTGCACAGGATGCACAGCCTACACAGGCATCCATGTTCACCGCTTCAACCGGATGATGTCCTTTTGCGTTGATTTTGTCTTTAGAAATCGCCAAAACCTCTTTCGGGCAAGCGTTTACACAAAGTCCGCAGCCCTTACAAAGATCAGTTCTGAAACTTAATTTTGCCATTATAGCTACCTCCCCAAGATTGTGTTTATTTAAATAATTTTATCTTGTAAATCCAGTGCAAATAGATTGTCAATCTTGTCTGCAAGTGCATCATAGAGCGATGCTTTTACGGTTGTCAATTTTACCGGAATACCGCACACTTTAGAAATTTCTTCTACAAAAGGTATGGATTCAAGCACCTGCTCCGGCGTTGTTTCCTCCCCTAAATTTGAATTGTTAATGATTGCCGTAAAAGGTATCTTTGAAGCCGTTTCAATCTCACGAATAACCTCTAACATGTCCTCTAAATTTCTTGTAAGCGGTCGGTATGCATTAACAACCAAAAACATTTCATAGTTGTTTTCTTCTTTAATTGCATCCGAAAGTCTGCCGAGTGCAAGTGCGCCGCGATCATCACCGCCAATGTCTACAATCGCATAGCAATCACGTTTTTCTATTATGCGATACATTTCCTGCGGCAGCGCCGGAATGTCTACATTGGAATTTGCATACGGTGAACAAATCAGCTCTATTCCCGCTGCATCTAATTCTTTTTGACTGTCTTTTGTGCGGAAGTACGGGTTGACAATATCAATATCGGCAATCAATACATCCTCACCCCTGCGCTTTAAATCAAATGCAAGATTCACGGCGATATTGGTTTTGCCACTGCCGTAATGTCCCGACAAAAGAAGTACACGCTTATCTGACATTGTCATCCCCCATTAAAGCTTATTTCTCTGAATCTTACCGCTGACGGTCTTCGGCAGACTGTCGCGGAATACAACAATTCGCGGATACTTATACGGCGCTGTTCTTTCCTTGACATAATTCTGAATTTCTTTCTTCAGCTCATCCGTGCCTTCTTTGCCGTTTACAAGCACGATGCTTGCTTTGACAACCTGACCTCTTACCTCGTCCGGTTCAGCAGATACACCACATTCCAGCACGTACGGAAGCTCCATAATAACACTTTCAATTTCAAATGGTCCGATGCGGTAGCCGGAGGACTTAATAACGTCATCCACGCGACCTACGTACCAGTAGAAACCGTCTTCATCCATCCATGCAGTATCACCGGTATGGTAATAGCCGTCATGCATAACTTCTGCAGTTTTCTCTGCATCGCCGTGATAGCCGACAAATAGACCGCAAGGCATGCCGTCCTCAATACGGATTACAATCTCGCCTGTTTCGCCGACAGCAACATCGTTGCCTTCTGCATCAACTAACTTTACATCATATATCGGACTCGGTTTACCCATGGAACCGATTTTGTGGTCAGCACCGTAAAGGTTGCCGATAATCATTGTGCTTTCACTCTGACCGAAGCCTTCCAGAATCTGAAGACCCGTTACCTTCTCAAATTGGCGGTAAACCTCCGGATTGAGCGCCTCGCCTGCTGTTGTCATATGTTCTACTGAGGATAAATCGTATTTAGAAATATCCTGCTTTATAAGCATACGCAGCATTGTCGGCGGTGCGCAGAAGGTTGTAATGTGATGCTTTGCAAACATCGGCAGGATTTCTGCCGCGTCAAAGCGGTCAAAGTCGTACACAAACGTTGCGGCTTCGCAGAGCCATTGGCCGTAGAGTTTACCCCACATGGACTTCGCCCAGCCGGTATCGGAAATGGTAAAGTGTAATCCTTCCGGATTTACACAATGCCAGTACTTCGCTGTATGGAAATGACCGAGCGGATATTTGTAGTTATGCGCCGCAAGTTTCGGGTAACCGGATGTGCCGGATGTGAAGAACATCAGCATCAAATCATCACCACAAGGTGCATCTTCGGCTCTCTCAAAGTGCGTACTATACATCATATATTCATCGTTAAAATCTCTCCAGCCGTCACGCACGCCGCCAACTATAATTTTGTTGACGAGCTGAGGACACTTATCAGCAACTAAATCAATCTGATGCGCAGTGTCACCATCTGCAGTACAAATAACCGTTTTGATGTTCGCTGCATTAAATCTGTACTCAAAATCATGCTCCTGCAGCTGATTTGTTGCCGGAATTGCAATTGCACCGAGCTTGTTAAGTGCCATCATCGCAAACCAGAACTGATAGTGACGCTTGAGTACAAGCATTACGGTATCGCCACGTTTGATACCGATAGCTTTAAAGTAGTTCGCGCATCTGTTCGACGCTTTACTGATATCAGAAAAGGTAAATCTTCTCTCTGTCTTTTCCCTGTCAATATGCAACATCGCAAGCTTATCCGGCTTTGTTCTAGCAAGCTCATCTACAACATCGAAAGCAAAGTTGAACTTCTCTGTGTTTTTAAATGTAATGGAAGTAGGTGTACCGGCTTCGTTTTTTACAACATCTACATACTTGTTATATACGCGTTTTGTTTTGCGGATTTCCGGGTTTTCCATCGAAGCGGACTTCTTATGCGTTTCCGGCTCTTTCTTCGGCTGGAGTTCCGGAATCGGCTCCCCTGTCGGGTTAAGTACAATCGCGTAGAACAAGCAATCCTGACCGTCTACGGCAATCATACCGTGCGGCGTGGAAGAATCGTAGTATATGCTGTCTCCCGGGCCTAAGACAACGCTGTGGCTGCCTACTTGAACCTTTAAATGTCCCTGGATAATAATATCGCATTCCTGACCGTTATGGGTTGTCAGTTCAATATCACGTCTCTCTGCCTCCGGGTCATACTCGCTCTTTACATAAAGCGGCTCGGCAATTCTGTTTTTAAATGCAGATGCTAAATTGTAGTATACCATGCCGTGTGCCTGCTCAATCTTCTGACCGCCGCCGGCACGTGTTACCGTATAAGATTTCAGTTTTGGGCTGGAACCTTCAATAATATCGGTGACATCGACATTAAATGCTAGCGCGCAACGGTAAATAAAAGCAAAGTTTAAATCGCTTTCCCCATTTTCACAGCGCAGATATTCTTCGACAGAAACATCCGTCTTTTGTGCCATATCATCGACAGATAAGCCAATAATTTCGCGCAGCTCGCGGATTCTGCCTGCCATTTCTTTAATTTTGAAGTCAAGTCCTGTAATTTGTTTCATGATTTGCCTCCTGTTTGGGGGTATTTCTTTTAGGAACGTTACATAAAAATCGCCCGTCCCAAGCTGATTGAACTTGGGACGAGCGTTGCATATACTGCCTACCCGCGGTACCACCCAAATTGCAACGCAAATTTGCGTTACCACTCATCGGAATCTAACAATTCCTGCGCCATTACGTTGCGCTGACGGGAAGGTTCTACTTGCATGCGCTTTCTTCCTTCCAGCTCTGAAGCTACAGCCATTCAAGTCGGATTTCGACGGCTCGCACCAAACGCCGCTTCTCTGAGTCTTCCTTCTTGACGCACTCTTCGTCAATGCCTTTATTTAAACATTATAGTACATTCTATGTTGAAAGTCAACTGTTTTTTTGCGAATTTAAGCCATTTTTCGCATTTTAGAGTTTGTTTCTCTGAATCTTACCGCTAATGGTTTTCGGTAATTCATCGCGGAATACAACAATACGCGGATATTTGTACGGTGCCGTTCTTTCCTTAACATAATTTTGAATTTCTTTCTTAAGCTCATCCGTGCCTTCTGTACCCTTCGTAAGCACGATGCTCGCTTTTACAACCTGACCTCTTACTTCGTCAGGCTCAGCAGATACGCCACATTCAAGCACATACGGAAGCTCCATAATAACACTCTCGATTTCAAAAGGTCCAATGCGGTAGCCGGAAGACTTAATTACGTCATCCACACGACCAACATACCAGTAGAAGCCGTCTTCATCCTTCCAAGCGGTGTCACCGGTGTGATAATAACCATCGTGCCACGCTTCGTTGGTCTTTTCTTCGTTCAGATAATAGCCACTGAACAGACCGCACGGTACATTTTCGCTTGTCTTAATAACAATTTCTCCTGTTTCACCAACGCCCGCCGGTGTGCCATCCGGCAATTGAATGTCTACATCGTACATCGGACTCGGTTTACCCATCGAGCCAAGCTTATGTTTGTTACCGCGCAAATTCGCGATAACGAGTGTTGTTTCTGTCTGTCCGAAGCCTTCGCGGATACGCAGACCAGTTGCTTTTTCAAATGCTCTGTATACTTCCGGATTGAGTGCTTCGCCCGCAGTTGTCATACGCTTGATGGAAGACAGATCGTAGTTGGAAATATCCTGTTTAACAAGCATGCGCAGCATAGTAGGCGGCGCACAAAATGTTGTAATCTGATACTTTGCAAACATTGGCAGGATGTCAGATGCATCAAAGCGGTCAAAGTCATACGTAAACACTGCCCCTTCACAAAGCCACTGTCCGTAGAACTTACCCCAAAGCGCTTTCCCCCAACCCGTGTCGGAGATAGTAAAGTGAATACCATCTCTGTATACGCCGTGCCAGTATTTTGCCGTAATAAAATGACCGAGCGCATAACGGTAGCTCTGTGTCGCAATTTTGGGATAACCAGTTGTACCGGAAGTGAAAAACATAATCATCGGGTCTGTGCCGCACGGTGTATCTTCACTTCTTTCAAATTTACCGGTAAACAGACTGTAGTTTTCATCAAAATCGTGCCAGTCCTCTCGGTTGCCACCTACCAAAATCTTGGTTTTCAGCGTCGGACTTTTCCGTTGCGCGCTATCCACCTGCTCAGCCGTATTTCCGTCAGCCGTACACAAAATCGCACTCACGCCTGCGGCGTTAAAACGATATTCAAAATCGTGCTCCTGCAGCTGATTGGTCGCCGGAATTGCAATTGCACCAAGTTTATGCAAACCAAGCATCGCAAACCAGAACTGGTAATGACGTTTGAGCACAACCATCACTCTGTCGCCTTTTTTGATGCCAAGTGATTTAAAGTAGTTTGCACACTGGGCAGAGGCACGTTTCATATCTTTAAAAGTAAATCTTCTTTCGGTTTTATTTACATCCAGATGCAGCATCGCAAGCTTGTCAGGATATTTATCCGCAATTTCATCCACAACGTCGAACGCAAAATTAAATTTATCATCGTCTGTAAAGTCAATCGATTTAAGCGCACCGTTTTCTTCTTCAGTTGTATGGATGAACTTCTCACAAATCAAAGCCTCGGATTTACCGGCAGAAACTACGCTGTCACGAATAATATCTTCTGATGTTTCTTCACCGGATACAACTACGGCTAAAAAGAGACAGTCTTTGCCATCCACGGCAATCATACCATGCGGAATGGAGCTATTGTAGAAGATACTATCACCTTCATGCAGAATTTCAGTATTTTCACCAATCTGCACCTTGAGGCTGCCTGAAATAATTAAGTCAAACTCCTGACCGCTGTGTGTTGTCAGATGTATCGGACGGTTCTGCTGATCAGCGTTGTATTCATAGAGCACCGAATACGGCTCTGCGAGCTTATTTTTAAAGCGCGGTGCCAGGTTTTTAATATCAATGCCGTCTTCTTTCGCCGTCTGCTGACCATGGTCTTTTCTTGTAATTGTATACGAAGACAGAAAAGTTGCGCTTTGACCTTCCAGAATATCAGACATTCCGACATCGAATACCAATGCACACTTATGAATAAAGCTGAACGGAAAATCAATCTCGCCCGCTTCATAGCGCAGATATTCGCCAACACTGACTTCTGTCTTCCGTGCTGTTTCTTCAATACTTAAACCGGCAATTTCGCGAGCTTCACGAATTCTGCCTGCGATTTCAAACAGCTTTGTTTTTGTTGTGGATGTTTCCATTTTTCTCTTACCTCCCATAAAAGGTTCTCAAAATTTTGCTTTCGACGGTTTTTTACATTAAAAAAACCGTCTCAAAGTTTTCTTTGAGACGGGTGAAATTTCACTCGCGGTACCACTCAAATTGCAGTTAAACTGCCACTCGTCGGAATCTATCAATTCCTGTGCACTGACGTAGCATACACGGGAAACGTCTACTCGCTTTCACTTTCGGGTTTCCGGCTCAGAAGGGATAGGTATTTGAAAAGTTTGTCATTGACTCGCACCAACCGTCAACTCTCTGGAGACGCTACAGTTCAACCGTCTTCGTCACAGCCTATGAATGTATAATACACCCAAAAAGCAGTTTTGTCAAGATTTTTTATATAAAAAATGCAAAAAATGTCCCGATACATGCGGTATCGGGACATTAAATTATTTAATCGGGTAATCTTTGGAGTCCATGTCGATATATTCAACATCAAATGCAGCTTTTGCCGGTGCTGCTTCAGCAGCCGGTGCGCTCTGCTCAACCTTCGGCGCCTTTCTGTGCTCAAAGTACTTCATGGCAACCGGGCCGAACAGTGCATAGGACAATACATCCTCGTCCTGCTCTACGTAATCCTTGATTTCTTCTCTGAGCTTGTCAATTTCCGGCTCGAGTTTATCTGCCGGACGGCAGGTAATTCTTTCTTCATCACCGATAACCTTCTTTACGATTTCATCGCTGATCGGAACCGGCGTCTGACCGTACTCACCGCGCACAATACCTTTTGTTTCCTTGGTGATCATCTTATAACGCTCACCCATCAAAACGTTAAGCACTGCCTGTGTGCCGACAATCTGGCTCGACGGTGTAACGAGCGGCGGGAAACCTAAATCTTCACGCACGCGCGGTACTTCCTTGAGTACGTCCATAAACTTTCCTTCCTGACCCTGCTGCTTGAGCTGGGATACGAGGTTCGAGAGCATACCGCCCGGCACCTGGTAACGCAGTGTGTTAACATCCACACCCATAACCTTCGGGTCCATAAGACCACTCTTAAGGTATTCTTCACGAAGCGGTCTGAAGTAGTCTGCAATCTCACTTAAGAGGTCAAGATCAAGGCCTGTGTCATACTCTGTACCCTGCAATGCAGCAACCATCGGCTCTGTAGCCGGCTGGGATGTACCAAGTGCGAGCGGAGACATAGCACAGTCGATTACGTCTATACCTGCTTCAATTGCCTTTAAGTAGGTCATCGAAGCCTCACCGCTTGTGTAGTGTGTATGCAGCTGAATCGGAATTTTAATTTCTTCCTTCATCGCTTTTACAAGGTCATATGCAGTATACGGAAGCAAAAGTGCAGCCATATCCTTGATGCAAATGGAGTCCGCACCCATTTCTTCCAGCTGCTTTGCGAGCTTTACGAAAGACTCAATGTTGTGCACCGGGCTGATGGTGTAACATACAGTTGCCTGTACGTGTGCTTTTGCCTGATTGGCAGCTTTGATTGCCGCCTCCAGGTTTCTTGGGTCATTAAGTGCGTCGAAGATACGTAAGATATCAATACCATTATCTACGGATTTCTTAACGAAGTAATCTACAACATCATCTGCATAATGTCTGTAACCGAGAATATTCTGACCGCGGAACAGCATCTGCAATTTCGTATTCTTAGCCTTATCCTTAATCTTTCTTAAACGCTCCCATGGGTCTTCGTTTAAGAAGCGCAGGCAGGAGTCAAATGTAGCACCGCCCCATGCCTCTAAGGAATGATAGCCAACTTTATCTAATTTTTCAACAATCGGAAGCATTTCTTCCGTTGTCATACGCGTAGCAATCAAAGACTGATGCGCGTCTCTTAATATGGTTTCAGTAATTTTAACCGGTTTTGCCATATTTAGTTACCTCCCCTATATTTAAATTAACAGCCGAACTACTTAAGCATCGACAGGAATACGCCAGCTGCTACCGCAGAACCAATAACACCAGCAACATTCGGACCCATAGCGTGCATCAAAAGAAAGTTCTTTGGATTTGCTTCTTGACCAACCTTTTGCGATACACGCGCTGCCATCGGTACAGCTGATACACCAGCAGAACCGATAAGCGGATTTATTTTTCCCTTTGTCAGGAAGCACATCAGCTTACCCAACAATAAGCCGCCTGCAGTCGAGAACGCAAACGCAACAATACCAAGACCAATAATCATCAAGGTCTGCGGTCTTAAGAACGCATCCGCTGTTGCAGTTGCGCCAACCGTTGTGCCAAGAAAAATTGTGATAATGTTCATCAATTCATTCTGTGCAGTCTTGCTGATTCTGTCTGTTACGCCACATTCTTTTGCAAGATTACCAAGCATTAACATACCAACTAGCGGAATTGCATCCGGTACAATCAAACCAACAACTACAGTTACTGCAATCGGGAAAATGATTTTTTCCGTCTTGGAAACTGGACGAAGCTGCTCCATCACAATCATACGCTCTTTCTTTGTGGTCATCAGCTTCATAATCGGCTTCTGAATAACTTCAATCAGTGCCATATAGGAATAAGCCGCAATCGCAATTGCAGAAAGCAAATGCGGTGCCAAAGTCTTTGTAATATAAATCGCTGTCGGACCGTCCGCACCACCAATAATACCGATAGAGCCTGCCTCTTGCGGTGTAAAGCCAAGCAGAAGTGCTGCTGCAAAGGTGAAGAACACACCAAACTGAGCAGCTGCACCCAAAAGAATGCTCTTTGGATTTGCAATCAGCGGACCGAAGTCAGTCATCGCACCGACACCCAAGAAAATAAGCGGCGGATAAATACCGAGCTTAACACCTAGGTACAAAAGGTCTAAAAGACCGCCTTCTTTTAATACTTTGCCATAATCAATCGTTTCGCCTGTATACCAATCCGGATGCATAATGTCCGCTGCCTGTGGCAGATTCGCCAAAAGCATACCAAACGCAATCGGCAAAAGCAGTAGCGGTTCAAATTTTTTAGCAATCGCAAGATAAATTAAAACAAAAGCAATCAGGAGCATTGCAATTGTTTTTACGCCGTCAACCCAACCGTTTGCAAACAGCAGGTTGAAACCGGTCGTCGCCATAAATTCAGCGAGAAACTGTTGCATTGTATATCACTCACCTCTAAAGTCATATAATATTAGCCAATTGTTACGAGAACATCGCCTGTATTTACAGTGGATCCCTTTGTTGTGTTTACAGCGGAAATTGTGCCATCACACGGAGCAAGAATTTCGTTTTCCATCTTCATAGCTTCAAGAATAACGAGAACTTCACCAGACTTCACACTCTGTCCTGCAGAAACCTTAATATCCAAAATGTTACCCGGCATCGGCGCTGTTACCGCATTTGCACCAGCCGGCACAGCCGTCGGAACCGGTGCCGCAGCCGGTGCTTCTGTCTTTGCTGCAGAGATAGGTGCGTTTGTTACGCCAGTAGCTTCTTCTACTTCTACGTTATAAACATTACCGTTTACTTTTACTACAAAATTCTTCATTTTTCTTTCCTCCAAATCTCCAATAAAACTTTAAATTTTCCCTTATTTACTCCAAAGTACGTTTCCGCTTTGATCCTTAATGGATTTCACGCGAAGCCGCTTATTGGGATCATCACCGCTCATTGCTGCAACCGTTGCAGAAATCACTGCAATTGTTTCGTTTGCATCAATCGCATCGGCTGGTGCCGGTGCCGGTGCTGATTTCTCCGCGTCTGCTTTCTTGCCGAACAGTTGCATCAGACAGATTACAACCATTAATATAACCAGAACAGCAAATACGATCAGCATACCCATACCAGTATAAAGCAACCCTAAGTTTAAGCTATCCATACTCTCACCTCACAGTTCTACCATCAGACATTGACATTAGTAAACACTAAAGTAACCTATTATACATTATACATAAAAACAATTAATTTTCAAGTGTTTTTTCCAAATCTTGATTATTCTTGTCCGCAACCATTGCAACCGGCATCAAAATAACCTTCCAAATCGAGACTATATACTTCCCCTGCTTCCTTAAAACGCAAAAATTTTGCCAGCGGAAAAAGCTGCGGTTTTTTTATAGTTATATAACGAATTCCGCCCAAATCCAAAGAGTTTAACAACGCTTTTCCAATCAACCAGCCCGTATCGTCTTCAAAAACGATTTCCTCAATAACTGTTTCCTTTGCAGTCATAGAAACCGCACCGACACCTAAAAGAATATCGTTTTCTTTAGCGCACATAACAAATAACGGCTCCAAATCCGTCTCTATACCATGCGCACGGATAAAGGCGGTTGCTTCCGTTTTATCTACTACAGTTTTTACTTCAATCATTTTTATCGCCTCCTCCACACAAACGGCTAATCTCCACGCTCGTCAGGTGACGCCATCTGCCGACTTGCAAGCCACCAAGCTCCACCGGTCCGATCGCAATACGTCTAAGCGCCCTTACACTATAGCCAAGCGCTTCAAACATTTTTCTAACCTGTCTGTTCTTGCCCTCGTGAATTGTTATTTTTACCACACTGTGTCCCGGAAAACCATCCAACAATTCAACCAGTGCCGGTGCGGTTTTATAATCTTCGACACGAATACCGCGACGAAGTGCATTTAAATGTGCCGGCGTAATTCCACCCTTGAGTGTAGCAACATACGTTTTGCCAATGTTGTGCTTCGGATGTGTTATTTTATAAGTAAAATCACCATCATTTGAAAGAAGGAGCAGCCCTTCCGTATCATAGTCAAGTCGTCCGACCGGGTACAAATTTGCCTTGATTTCTTCTTTCAGCAAATCCACCACCGTAGGTCTGTCAAACTGATCGTGCACCGAGCTGATGTACCCAAGCGGCTTATTGAGCATAATGTAATACTTCTTCTGTACTACCTTGATTTCTTCTCCGTCTAAAAAAACGCGGTTCGCCCCGATTTCGACTTTTGTGCCCAACTCGGTTACCAATGTACCATCCACACGCACTCTACCCTCTTCAATCATAACCTCTGCAGCACGCCTGGAAGCTTTTCCTGCCATTGCAATATACTTTTGTAAACGTACTATTTCCCCCATGTCTATCCTCCCGACAGTCTATAATCTATATATTGTATATAATAACATGCAGAAGACATTATATACCAATTTTAAAGCAAAAGCAACAAAAAAAGAGAAAGTATTTCTACTTTCTCCATTATAAACAAAATACTGCTTCAAACAGTATATGGAAAGCATCCCAATAGGACAATTTGCACAGTTTTTCAACTGTCCGATTTGCAATGATATCAACACGCTTGTACGCAGTGCCGTCTGCATATACAATTGCCTCGCCAATTTTCTCACCGCGTAACACGGGCGCTGTGAGATTTTGCTCAAATTTTGTTTCAATTTTCTTATTCGGCACTGCACCTGTTTGCTGTACTATATTCACGCTTTCTGCTAAAATTCCCTCTACACTTTCTGTTGCGCCATCTTTTATATTGACGACACCGCAAGCCGCACCATTTTCAACGAGCGGTATTAAGGCATATTCAGAATGTGCTCGATTATGTAATTTTGAATGGTCATCCCAATCGTCCGGCGCGTGCAACGTAACACAAACTGTCTGCAAACTGTTTCGAGTTACCGAAGACACCAGACATCTGCCGGTTGCTTTAGTGAAGCCGGTTTTAACGCCATCACACCCATCCAATGTACGCAAAAGTTTATTATGATTGGATAGATATATACATCGTCCTTCTGTTGTAGCTACTGTCTTTTTTTGCATAGATACAATCTCTCGAAACGACGGATTTTGTAGTGCATAAGCCGTAATCCGTGCCAAATCGTAAGCGGTAGTATAATGCATATCATCACTCAAACCATTTGCATTTACAAAATGCGTATCTGTCAAGCCAAGTGCGCTTGCCTTTTCATTCATTAAATTTACAAATCCTTTTACATCACCACCGATATGTTCTGCCAACACAACCGCTGCATCATTGCCCGAATTAAGCATCAATCCGCAAACCAAGTCATATACACGCATCTTTTCACCGGCTTTTAAATATAACGAGGAACCTTCTGTTCTTGACGCATCCTGACTTACGGTTGCATATTCATCTGTCTTTCCGGATTCAAGAGCAACAATAGCCGTCATAATTTTTGTGGTACTTGCCATACCGCGCCTTGTCCGTGCGTTACTTTCATATAGAATATGACCGCTGTGTGTTTCAATTACGCAGTAGCTTGCAGCAGAAATAGCTTCCACTTCGGTTGGATATGTATTTATAACAATACTAAACAAGAAAAAAACAAGCAGCATTTTATACATTCGTCACACCCCCACATATATTACATATGCAAAGGCACGGAAATTATGAAAGCCGCTTGTACAATTCATTTGCACTTCAAATCCTGTTTATATCAAACCCATCTTTATAAGTTTCTCCTTCAAATTCGTCATTGCTCTGAATCGGTGGCTGATTGCATTTTTTTCCGTATCGCTCATTGCGCCAAAAGTTTTTTTAAGCTCCGCAGACATAAATACCGGGTCATAGCCAAAACCACCATCACCGTCAGGCTTTTCCGTAATATAACCGTCCACTGTCCCTATAGCCGTCAGCTCCGTTCCATCCGGACTGACATAAGCAGCCGCAGAAATAAAAAATGCTTTTCTTTCTGCATGCGGTACGCCCTGCATTTTTTCTAAAAGCTTTTCAATGCGCTGGGCATCTGTTGCATTCTCACCAGCATAACGCGCTGAATAAATTCCAGGCGCACCATCCAAATAATCCACACAGAGACCGGAATCATCCGAGATGGCCGGTATGCCCGCCGCTTGCACCGCCGCACGAGCCTTAATTAAAGCATTTTCTTCAAACGTAACCCCGTTTTCCTCCGGGTCAATATCTACACCAGCTTCTTTCAAGCTAATAATTTGGATTTGTTCCGAAGAAAGAATGGTTTTAATCTCTCGAATTTTCCCTATATTGTTTGTTGCTACTAAAAGTTTCATTTTTCTCACTCACATTTCCATATTTTGTTTATTTAAATTATACAATAAGCGCAAATAGAAATCAAGGTTAAGAATATGAACAAAATAAGAATTTTTAAATATGTTGTTGCACTTTATTTAAATTTATTGTAAAATGAAAAAGTAATTACTTGAGCAAAGGAGTTTTTATTGTGAGTATGACACAAAACGAAAATATGGAAAATGAAAACCAGTCTCCAGCAGAAGCGGAGGCCGAACTTAACGTTTCGATTGACGAGGCATCTGTAGCTGAAGCCGTTGAAATGGAAACTGTTGTAAAAGATGTTGTAGAAGATGTTGCATCTGAAGTCAATAAGGAGTCGGATTTTGAAGAGGAAACCATTT
Source organism: Clostridia bacterium (assembly GCA_045537695.1). Classification (GTDB taxonomy): domain Bacteria; phylum Bacillota; class Clostridia; order UBA1381; family UMGS1253; genus RGIG2041. The sequence continues at coordinate 72,567 of JAZSQB010000023.1, forward strand.
CCGTTGAAGTAGAAAACAAAGAAGATTTACCATCTGCAGAAAGTGCTCTGCAAGATGAATTGGCAACAGATGGCAAACACACAAACAAAATTTTTGCTTTTGCAGGCTTGCTTGCTTTGATTGTTATGTGTCTTGGGCTCTGGCTTGCATATTCCGGCATATTTGCGCCGAAATACGCGCCAACATACGACAACAGCAAAAACACGGCATACTTTGTGCAAAACGATGCTGTTATGGGCTACAAAGACAACGGCGACACTTACAAGGTTTTCGAAAACACCACCATTGGCGAAGCCGGTTTTACGTTTTTAGACTTTGCAAACGGCGCATCTATGCGCTCGCCAAACGGTGAAGCATTTTTCTTCTATGAAAACTTTAATGCAGAAACTTTCAGTGGCGACTTATACGTTCGCTACAAAGATAAAGAAAAAATCAAAATTGATACAGACGTTTCTATAGGTTCCATCTGTTCATCTGATGGCAAAATCATTTTATATCCGAAACTGAATGTGATTGAGGAGGAGAAGCGTTCAGAAGTTGACTTTTATGTATATCGCAAAGGCAAAGCACCGCAACTGCTTCAGAAAAATGTCAGCCAGACAATTATGCCGGTATTTAGCCAGAGCGCTGCATATATCGCTTATGGTGTAGATAATGCGAAAACACAGAAAACAGAGCTGTATGTCGTAAAGTCCTCAGACAGAAAATTAAAACCTAAAAAAGTATCGAATAGCGTGGCGAGAATATACGCTGTAAAAGATAACGGATATGTATTTTTCAACGATGTGCTTACAACCGAAGATGGAACGCAGAAAAATGCACTTTACTATGCATCTGCTAAGAAAGGCTCTGTCAAGGTTTCTGAAGACGCTATTGCCGCAGAAACTTTCATTGGACAGTTTACAAATAATTTTGCATATTACACCTCTACGCCGGACGGAAAAACAGAATTTAATTTAGGGAAAATCGGCAAAAAACCAAAATCCGTTTTCTCTGCCGAAAGTCAATTAAACTTCAAACTGGATGCAGAGAACGAAAACTTTTTGTTTGTATTACCAAATGAAAACAACACAGAACTACTTGATTTTCATGTAGTCCGCGGAAATAAGCATGAAATTATAGCTACAGAAAGCGATGCGATCGCACTGAATTATTCTAAAACCAGCCGTGATTACAAAAAAATGATTTACTTTAAAAATTTTAATTCGGATAATTATTACGGCGAGTTGTATATAACCGAAAAAAAGTTTGGACTAACAAAAACCAAAAAGATTGCTGATAAAGTCGGTTATGCTATGGCGAGTGAGGATTTAGATTATATTCTTTATTTTACCGACATCGACATATCAACCGGCATTGGTACAATGCACATTTATAACGGTAGAAAGTCTACCAAGGTTTCCGAAAAAGTTATGTATGCAGAATTTGATAAGAAAGACAAAAAGCTCTTTTATCTTACCGATGCAAGCGCAAACTTTGAAACAGCAACTTTAAATGTAATTAACACAAACAGACCGACTAAGAATCTTGTAATTGACAAAGAGATCTCTCTTGCAAATACAGAATTACTCTTCAGCAGCCGTAATGACGGTTCCGTATATTACATCAAAAATTATGATGCCCAAACAGGCAAAGGAGATTTGTGCTTTGCCAAGAATAACAAAACAGGCAACGTGATTGCAAAAGGTGTTTCACAGCTAATTTTTGAAAACTAAAATCAACTTGAAATCCGCCTTTGAAAATCATGGTTCGGATTATTCACTTTCGACTAAGCCAAAGTGCGGTAATTTAGTAAGTATAGGGCCTAAGGGGTTCGACTCCCCTCGGCTAAGGGATGTTGCTTTATGAAAAATAAAACCGTGTTTTTTTGTAGCGACTGCGGTAACGAAACCGCAAAGTGGTATGGTAAATGCCCCGCCTGCGGGGCATGGAATACTTTAGTAGAGGAAACCGTATTGCAACCCGCAAAAGGCAGCGCAAAAAAGCAGTCTGTTGTATTAACAGATATAAATAAGCCCACAAAACTGAAAGATATTCAGACGGAAAAAGAGATTCGAAAATCCACCGGTCTTACAGAATTAGATCGCGTGCTCGGCGGCGGCTTAGTCACAGGCTCCCTGATACTAATCGGTGGCGACCCTGGCATTGGTAAGTCCACGCTTTTATTGCAAATATGTGATTCACTTGCCGAAGGTGGAAGCGTGCTTTATGTTTCCGGAGAGGAATCTGAGCGGCAGCTTAAAATGCGCGCACAGCGACTGGACATTCACTCGGATGCCCTTTCCATCGTATCACAAGTCAATATGGATGCTGTGCTCCAAAATATTGACGAGCTCTCCCCTTCCTTTGTTATCATTGACTCCATACAGACAATGTATGCTCCGGAATTGAGCGCTGCTCCGGGTAGTGTATCTCAGGTTCGCGAAGTCACCATGACCTTGATGCGAAAAGCCAAGGAATACGGTATTACGATTTTGGTTGTTGGCCACGTCACAAAAGACGGCGGCATTGCCGGTCCGAAGGTGCTGGAGCACATGGTGGACTGCGTGCTCTATTTCGAAGGCGAACGGCATCAGAATTACCGCATTTTACGCGGCGTAAAAAACCGTTTTGGTTCTACAAATGAAATTGGCGTGTTTGAAATGCGTGAAAACGGTCTGATACAAGTTGAAAATCCTTCTGTCGCTTTACTGGAGGGACGCCCGAAGAACGTAGCAGGCACCGCCGTTATTTGTGCTATGGAAGGTTCAAGACCATTGCTGGCTGAAATTCAATCTCTTGTAGCAACTACAACATTTGCCGTACCACGCAGAAGCGCAAATGGCGTTGACCACAACCGCGTTTCTATGCTGCTGGCAGTGCTTGAAAAGCGTGTGGGTATGAATTTATCCACGCAAGACGCTTATGTAAATGTAGTTGGCGGCATTCGAATTGATGAACCTGCTGCAGATTTGGGTATTATCTGTTCTATCGCCTCCGGCTTCCGCAATTTCGTTATTCCGGAAAATACCGCACTAATCGGCGAAGTCGGTTTAACCGGCGAATTACGTTCGGTAAACCATATCGAAAAACGCATAGCAGAAATAGAAAAGCTCGGCTTTGAAAAATGCATATTGCCGAAAAACAATCAGGCGGCGCTTAAGAACTTCAAAACCATGGTTGAATTACTTTATGCAGGAAGTGTGATAGAGGCGCTTTCATTTATAAGAGAATAATAAAAATCCGATGCTATTGCATCGGATTTTTGATTCTAAACAAATCACAACCATTTTGAAGTGTAGTTTTAATAACCTCATCCACAGAAACATTTTTAATTTCTGCTAATTTTTGTGCGACATAAATCGTTTCACGCGGATCGTTACGTTTACCACGGTGCGGCTCCGGAGTTAAATATGGACAGTCCGTTTCCAATAAAATTCTGTCAAGCGGTACGCTTTCAGCGACATGGAGCAATCTGGATGCATTTTTAAATGTTAGTGCACCGCCAATGGAAATATACAGTCCCATTTTTAGCACTTCACGCGCAATTTCCACACTTCCCGAAAAACAATGCACAACGCCGCTACTCTTTGTTAAATCATACTTATGCAGGATGTCCATACAATCTTTTTGCGCATCACGGTTATGAATTACAACCGGCATATTGATTTCTACGGCATACGCAAGCTGACATTCAAACCAATATCGCTGTATATCACGCGGCGAATTATTGTAATAATAGTCAAGACCAATTTCACCTATCGCGCAAACCTTATCTTCCTTCGCAAGCTGTTTCAGCTTTTCGAATTCCTCTTCATTCATTTCTTCTGCGCTGTGCGGATGTACGCCAACAGCGGCATAAATGCCAGGATACTGCTTTGCAAGCGCAACAGAATCATACGAGGATTCTATACAGCAACCAATATTCAGAATCAACGCAATATTATCTTCAAAGCAAGATCGAATGAGCGTATCCCTGTCTGCTGCAAAACGTTCATCATTCAAATGCGCATGTGTATCAAAAATCTTCATTATCTTTCCTCAATCGGCACATATTTTTTTGAGTTGACTACAGACTTGTACGCCGGACGAATAATCTTATCATTTGCAATTACTTCTTCAATACGATGCGCAGACCAACCCACGATTCTGGAAATTGCAAAAATAGGTGTATACAGTTCCGGTGGTAAATTCAGCATTTTATACACAAAGCCGGAATACAAATCAACATTTGCACAAATCGGCTTATCAATTTTCTTTTCTTGAATAAAGATACCTGGCGTGTTCTCCTGAATAAGTTCGTAAAGTCGGAATTCATCCATCATTCCTCGCATCATCGCAAGTTCTCTTGCCTTTTCCTTCAGCATAACCTCGCGCGGGTCAGAAAGTGTATAAATAGCATGTCCCATGCCGTAAACCAAACCGCTACGGTCGTAAGACTGTTTTCGAAACAGCTTGCGAATATGTTCGCAAACCTGCTTTTCATCCGTGATATCCGTCACGTTACGTTTGAAATCCTCAATCATACCCATAACACGCAGGTTCGCACCACCATGTTTTGGTCCTTTCAAAGAGCCAACAGCCGCCGCAATGGAAGAATACGTATCCGTACCGGATGATGCAAGTACACGCGTGGTAAACGCAGAGTTGTTACCACCGCCGTGTTCTGCATGTAAAATAAATGCAAGGTCAAGAATTTCCGCTTCTAACGGATCATACTGGTTATCCGGACGAAGCATATATAAAAAGTTTTCAGCGGTTGACAAATCCGCTCTTGGACTGTGAATATACAAACTCTGTCCATCGTGGTAATGGCGCTTTGCCTGATAACCATATGCCACCATTGTTGGGAAACGCGAAATCAGCTCAATGGACTGACGGAGCATATTTGCAAAGCTTATGTCATCCGGATTTTGGTCATAAGAATAGCATGCAAGAACGCAGCGCGCCAGTTTATTCATTATGTCCCCACTTGGTGCGTGCATAATCATATCCTCTGTAAAACCATCCGGCAAATCACGGAAATCACCCAACAGACGTGAAAATGTTTCCAATTCCTTCGCATCCGGTAATCGACTGGACAGCAAAAGATAAATGACTTCTTCAAAACCAAATCTATTATCTTTTTTACACCCTTCTACGATTTCACGCACATCGATACCGCGATATCTAAGTCTGCCTTCGCAAGGAATTTTTTCACCGTCTTCAATATAATAACCCTTAACATCCCCGATGGCAGTTAAGCCCGCCATAATACCGGTACCATCATTACGTCTGAGACCGCGTTTCACATTATATTTATCATATAACGCTCTGTCGAGCGGACTATATGCATCTTTAATTGTATTAAAAAACGTGTCTGTTTTAGCGCCTGGATTTTCTACCATACATATGCCTCCATTTCTAAGTTATAAACGATAGTATACCACCGTTCCCAATAATTTTCAAGTAAATTTGCTTATTTTCGTTCAATTTCCGCCTGCACAAAACGCTTGATACTTCTTGAAGCGTTAAAATGTACAACCAGTGCAAATATCGCTGTAAAATTAATAACATACAATACAAGCGCAAACAGCTGCAAGAAATAGAAAAGTGCAATTGTCACTGCAAGTATCCCTAAAAGAACTAACAAATTCGGCAGCCAACGCATAAGCGCAAATAACATTGCATTTTTATACAACTGCTTGGTATTATCTTCATACGTTACCATCAGCTGATAAATATAAAAGTGCATAAACGTATATAACAGCAAGAAAAATCCAACAAAAATTAAAGCAACAACCGAGATGCCACCCTGCATCACTCCGCCATAAAACCGAATAATGGTTGTAAACAGATAAATGGCAACAACATCAAACAAAACAACGATCATGCTCTGCTTAAAATTTTCTTTAATCGTTCCGATAAAATCTGCCCATACCCAAGCAAATTCACCGCGCGAATAATTGCGCAATATGTAAGCAATACCCGCCGAGGCCGGACCCGTTCCCCAAAGCACAACAACAAGGATGGCAAAAACAAAACGTAAGCCTATATCCACGGTTAAAGCTGAATGTGCAGGCATATTCGCGAGCAATGACTGCATATTTTCACTCATTCCCGCAAGTGAACTGGCGTTAATCGGCGAAAACCAGAATAAAAGTATAATATACGGCAACGAAAAAACCAAAAAGAGAAAGTTTGTATTAATCATCGGTACAATCTTTCTGAAAATAATATCAAAAAAAGCAAATATCCCCCTCTTCTCATGTTCCTTCTCAATTTCTGCCAACTGATCATATTCAAAATCCCTAAATTTAGCCATAAAAAATAACTCCTTTTAATATTTAAGCCCTTCACGGGCACAAACGCCTTTCTGTTGGTCAATACCAATTCCGTTGCTTCATCAAAAACAAAATCATAGATAGCACCGGTTTTTAAAAATTGCAATGCGAGCACCTTGCGTTCCATTCCGCAACAGCGAAGCGTCAAGCAAAATGCCGCTGTTTACTTCCCTTTTCCATGCGTCACACCTACTTACTTAAAATCTTCTTCAAATACTGTCCGGTTGAAGATTGATTGCATTTTGCAACCTTTTCCGGCGTACCACAGCAAAGAATTTCACCACCGGCATCGCCGCCCTCCGGTCCAAGGTCAATAATATAATCCGCCGTCTTAATTACATCCAAATTATGCTCGATAATTAACACGGTATTGCCGCTCTCCAACAAACGCTCCAACACTTCAAGCAAGCGATGTACATCAGCAACGTGTAAACCAGTCGTCGGTTCGTCCAAAATATAAATTGTCTTGCCGGTTGAGCGTTTGCAAAGCTCCGTGGCAAGCTTCACGCGCTGTGCCTCACCACCCGAAAGCGTCGTAGACGTCTGCCCAAGCTTGATATATCCAAGACCCACATCATAAAGCGTTTGAATCTTACGTGCGATTTTAGGGATGTTTTCAAAGAAAACAAGTGCTTCTTCTACTGTCATTTCCAAAACCTCGTGTATATTCTTACCTTTATACTTCACTTCCAAAGTTTCCTTGGAATAACGCTTTCCTTTACATACCTCACACGGCACATAAACATCCGGCAAAAAGTTCATTTCAATCTGAATAATACCGTCACCGCTACAAGCCTCACAGCGGCCGCCTTTGACATTGAAACTGAATCTACCGGCGTTGTAACCGCGCATTTTTGCTTCTACAGTGCCTGCAAACAGATCCCTGATGTCAGAAAACAGACCCGTATATGTCGCTGGATTGGAACGAGGCGTGCGACCGATTGGCGACTGATCAATATTGATGACCTTGTCTAAATGTTCACAACCTTTGATTTCCTTCACCTTTCCGTTTTTGGTGCGTGCGTGGTTTAATTCGCGCGCCAAATACTTATACAATATTTCATTGACAAGCGAAGATTTGCCCGAACCGGAAACACCGGTTACACAGGTAAAAGTACCTAAGGGAAGGGTAACATCGATCCCTTGGAGATTGTTTTCTCGGCAATTGTAGAAGGTAAGGTGCTTCCCGTTTCCGTTCCGACGTTGGGAGGGAATCGGAATTTTTTTTGCGCCGCTGAGATATTGCCCCGTG
>JAZSQB010000059.1:0-3630 GCA_045537695.1 Clostridia bacterium
GCTTACAGTAAAAAAGTTATGGACCATTTTGAAAACCCGAGAAACCTCGGCAAAATGGATGACGCAGACGGCGTTGGCGAAGTAGGTAACGCAAAATGCGGCGATATTATGAAAATATATCTCAAAATCAATGACGGCGTAATTACCGACGTTAAATTCAACACCTTCGGTTGTGCTTCTGCCATTGCAACAAGCTCAATGGCAACTGAACTCATCAAGGGTCAGAAGGTTGAAGACGCACTTGAACTCAGCAACAAAGCTGTTGTTGAGGCTCTTGACGGACTTCCCCCTGCAAAAATTCACTGCTCAGTGCTTGCAGAAGAAGCTGTTAAAGCCGCTATTGCCGATTATTACACCAAAAACGGAATAGAGCTTGACCCTGCAATTTTCGGCTCATGCTCAGGCGGTTGCGAAAATTGTGACCATTGCGGATAATTAAGACACTAAGGGACGACTTGCTTCGTCCCGTATTTTTTAGGTGACTAAAATGAAAAAAGTTCTCATTGCCATGAGCGGGGGAGTGGATTCCTCCGTTGCGGCAGATATAATAAAATCCCAAGGCTACGAAACCGCGGGGGCAATTATGTCCCTTTTCGGTGATGAGGGAAGCGGAAAGCCCGAGGATATTGCCGACGCAAAGCGTGTTGCCGACAGCCTCAATATCCCTTTTTATGTTTTCGAGCTTGGCGATGATTTTAAAAAATATGTTATATCCGACTTTGTTGAAGCATATAAAAACGGTCTTACCCCCAATCCCTGTATAGTGTGCAACAAGCATATCAAATTCGGCTCGTTTATTAAAAAAGCCGATGAGCTTGGCTTTGACTATGTTGCAACAGGTCACTATGCAAAGGTCGAATTTAATGAAGAAACTCAGCGTTACGTTGTTAAAAAAGCCGACGATGAAACCAAAGACCAGAGCTATATGCTTTGGACACTTTCTCAGGAGCAATTAAGCCGTATGCTTTTACCCTTGGGCGGTCTTTCAAAAGATGATGCCAGAAATGTCGCAAGGAAAGCAGGCTTTGACAACGCCGACAAGCACGACAGCCAGGATATTTGCTTTGTGCCAGATGGTGAATATGCCGCCTTTATAGAGCGTTGGTGCGGCACAAAATTTCCAAAAGGTGAATTTGTCAACAAAGCAGGGGAGTTCATTGCAGAACACAAGGGGCTTATCAATTACACAATCGGTCAGCGAAAGGGGCTCGGAATTGCCGCCCCTGCGCCTTATTACGTGCTCAAAAAAGATGCCGAAACCAACAAGGTTATCCTCGGCAGTAACGATGATTTGTTCATGGATACCCTTGAAGCAACGGATGTCAATTTCATAAGCATTGAAAAATTGACCGAGCCTTTAAAAGTGAAAGCTAAGGTGCGCTATAAACAAAAAGAAACCGAAGCCACAATCTATCCTTTGGAAAACGGCGACGTTAAAGTTGTTTTTGATATTCCCCAAAGAGCCATAACCCCCGGGCAGAGCGTTGCTTTTTATGACGGAGACACAGTCCTCGGCGGAGGATTTATAAAATAAATTAACGGATTGCCGTGTTGCACAAGTCCATTAAAAACGGACAATAGAAAAAACAGACCCCCTATGGTAGAATAAAATAAACTACCATAGGGGGATTTTGTATGCCAAGAGAATATCGACATATAAAACAATATGAAAAAGAAATAATAGAACTTTGGGAGCAAGGGATAACATTGCGAGAAATTGCTGAAAGATTAGGATTTACAAAAGAGCAAGTACAGGAATTCAAAACGAGATATAACAAAAATCAACGAAAACTTGTAGCAGGGATATCAATTAAACCTAAAGGCAGACCACGAAAGGATGGAACAACACTACCACCATCTATACAACAATTAAGCAAACTCACTCAATTACAATATGAAATATCAATGAAAGAACGTCACATAAAGCGATTAGAAATGGAAAACGAATTGATGCGGGATTTTCTCTCGCTCACCGAAAGGAAGTGAGGACAAGTATAAAATATATGGTAATCTACCGTCACAAAGAAAAATATTCTATCAGTGAAATGTGCCGATTCTTCGGCGTATCACGCAGTGGATATTACGGTTACGTTTCACGAATGGATATACCTGCATGGGATCTGCCACTGGCTGAAAAGATACGGGAATGCCAAGATGAATGCGGCAAAACCTATGGATACCGCAGAGTACATACGTGGCTTGAAAGACACAATATATACCGAAATCCCAAGACAGTACTCAGAGTAATGCAGAAATATGGGTTGTTGTCGGTGATCAGACGAAAGAAATACCGTAATTATGGAGAACGTTTGCACAAATATCCCAATCTGCTAAACAGAGATTTTTCTGCCGAAAGACCGAATCAAAAATGGGTTACGGATATTTCATACATACACACAAAGCAAGGTATATTGTATCTCTCAATCATTAGAGATTTATACGACAATAGCATTGTTGCATACAAGACCGGTACCGAGCAAAACGTCAATCTTGTGTTGAGTACCATCAAAGAAGCCAAGAAAAAAGAGAAGGTCACCACAGAGCTGCAACTCCACAGTGACCAAGGCTTTCAATACACATCTCATCCGTATTTTAAGCTAACTCAAGAATACAATATTAAGCCGTCAATGTCAAGACGTGGTAATCCGTATGACAATGCTTTGGCTGAAAATTTCTTTTCCATACTCAAAACAGAATGTATCTACCGAGTAAAACTTCAGACCTATGAGGAGGCGAGCCTCCTCATAGGTGAGTACATCTATTTTTACAACCATCAACGAATACAACTTAAAACAAAACTGACACCACTTGAAATGCGATGTCAGTATGTTGCTTAAAATTTAATTTTATCTACCGTAGGGTCTGTTTTTGTACTGTCCGCACAAATTGGAGCAGTCCAATTTTAGCCATTCTTTCAGACCTTTTATATTTACCGATGTACATTTTCAATTTTTTCTTTTCGTAAGCACTAAAGCCAAGCAAAACCTCACCCGCCAGGCTGACGGGTGGGGTTTTAGGCGAGACTTGAACGGAACAGTCCATCTTGTGTCGGTACGCCGAAGGCGGAGATACGATTGGACATATAATAAGATAACTTGCACCGGGGAAATAAACAGTAAATGGCTTCAATTTGCCACTTGCGGTTGTTTTTTTTTTGCACATTTTGCAATTTGGGGACTAATGTTGCTTGACAGATTTTTTAACAGGACTTATACTTTAGATGCAAACAGCATTATGGGAAACCGTAAAACAAAACAATAAAGGAGAGAATGTCAGATGAAAAAGAACATTCAGAAAATCATTTCCCTTGTACTCACAATAGCCATATTGCTTACAGGTACCGTGTTTGTAAGCGCAAGCGATGCGCAGGCAGCCGATAACAGTAAAATTATTTTTGTTACAAATATGGTTAACGGATTGCTTAATGCCGTTTTCAAAGGCTTCGGTTCATTGTTCCCAAACGATTTCCCGTCTGTTGAGGAATACTATGCAGGTGAAAGTGAAAACTTCTATGAAGGCAATGACGTTTTTATTGATGAACCTACACAGGATGCAAAATGGCATCTCGGTTTCGGCAAAAGCAGCATTGTGCCCGAAAGCCTCATAAACGGAAAAAAGTCATATTACACA
>JAZSQB010000012.1:0-13040 GCA_045537695.1 Clostridia bacterium
CAACAGACGGATCGTTTACCTGTATCGGCAAGTCATGTGCCACATTGTGACAGAAGGTAGCTATTACGCTGTTATAATTCGGCCTGCACCACTTGCCGAACAAATTCGGAAAACGGTATACCAGCACCTGCGCACCCGTGCACTTTCCGTATTCAAAAACGAGGTCTTCTCCCGCCTTCTTACTTCTGCCGTACGGATTGTCCAATGCCGCCTGGATCGAAGATGAAATCATAACCGGACAAGCGTTATTATATTTTTCAAGTGTTTCCAAAAGCGTGGAGGTAAAACCGAAATTACCTTCCATAAACTCTGCTTCATTCTGCGGACGGTTTACACCTGCAAGATGGAATACAAAATCCGCATCCTTACAGTAACCCTCAAGCAAACTCGGCTCTGTATCCACATCATATTCAAAGATTTCCAAATCACAGCCGAGCCCTGTCGTCTTATCCTTGCCGTCTCGAATATTTGCAAGCGACGCCACAAGATTTTTGCCGACAAACCCTTTTGCTCCGGTCACCAAAATCTTCATTTATAAACCTCTCCCTCATTTTTTAACCTTTTGTAATGCTTTATATATCTTACACATCATCAAGTAGTACCATTTAAACGGAAATAGAAACTTAAAATAATTGATAATCGTTCCATTTCTATTATTTTTGACATGCTTTAAGGTGAACCATAATAACGGGTAGGGATATAACCCATCGTTTTGAAGCTTATTTAGCAACACCTTAGACTGAACATTTTCCATTCTCATTGCATCAAACAATACATTCGAAACAGACATTGCTGTTCGCTTTGTAATCTCGTTAAAAATCTTTCTATCAACAACTTGCTGCATTTTTTTATATTCTTCAGCCAATATAAGCATAGACTCCATATGCACAGCTAAGCTTTGTTTATTTTTAGTCCTCATTGCAGAGCCCTCGCGCATTCGATAAAAATATATTTTATTTTCGGTTTTTATCCACTCTTTTTCTCCAAAAAAATTCATATATTTACACATAAAAAGTGTATCTTCCGCATACTTAATACGTTCATTAAATAGAATGCCGTTATCTTTTATAATGCCACTATCATAAATCCAACTGCAAACATTCGGTGTTGTATAACGATGATGATTTACTTTGTATTCAATCTGCGACGTTTTCGGTATCAGCTCATCAGCGGAAACAAACCGTTGCATGCCAAAATTCAACGTAGATACATGTTCTTTTTGCATGATTGCTAAAAGCGATGCTAGACTACCGGGTTGCAACGCATCGTCAGAATCACAAAACATTAAATGCGCGCCACACGAACTTCTAATACCCGCATTTCGCGCCGCCGAAACACCGGAATTTTTCTGCATGATAACTCTAATATTAAAATGTTCTTTTTCATATTTTCTCAGAATACTTAAGCTATTATCCGTTGATCCGTCATCAACGCATACAATTTCATATTCCTCATCAGAAAGTCCTTGATTCAGCAACGAGTCAAGGCACTCACTTAAGTACTTTTCAACATTATACACCGGTACAACAACAGAGAGCTTTACCCGCCTCCCGTTTTTACCAATCATTTCCATTTTATCAAGCATTTATTTTTCCTCCCAAGCAGCAACCTCATCGCGGATATATTGTAAACTCAGCAGCTTTTCTTTCACTTCTTCCACAGTTAAAAGCGCTGTATTATTTGAATTAAACTCTGTCAGCGGATTGCGCTCTACATCGCCCGTTTTAAAATACTTATCGTAATTGAGGTCTCGTTTGTCCGCCGGCACGCGGTAGAAATCGCCCATATCGATTGCGCCTGCACATTCCTCATTCGTAAGCAGTGTTTCGTAGATTTTCTCGCCGTGTCGAATGCCAATAACCTTAATCTCATTATCTGCACGGAACAGTTCCTTAACTGCCTGTGCAAGCACACCGATGGTGCAAGCCGGCGCTTTCTGCACCATAATGTCACCACTCGATGCGTTTGCAAATGCAAACAAAACAAGCTCAACTGCTTCTTCCAGGCTCATAATAAAGCGTGTCATGTTCGGCTCGGTTACCGTAAGCGGCTGCCCCGCCTTAATCTGATCGATAAACAGCGGAATTACACTGCCGCGCGAACACATAACATTGCCGTAGCGCGTGCAACAAATCAGCGTCTTCCTTGGGTCGACCGTTCTCGACTTTGCCACAACGACCTTTTCCATCATAGCTTTGCTCGTACCCATCGCATTTACCGGGTACGCCGCCTTATCTGTCGAAAGACAAATCACCTTGCTTACACCGGCATCAATTGCGGCATTTAATACATTGTCCGTACCGAGCACATTTGTCTTTACCGCCTCAACCGGAAAAAACTCACACGACGGCACCTGCTTAAGGGCTGCCGCATGGAAAATATAATCCACGCCGTGCATTGCGTTTTTCACGCTTGCCAAGTCGCGCACATCACCGATATAGAACTTAATCTTGCTGCTCGCCTCCGGATATTTCACCTGATACTCGTGGCGCATATCGTCCTGCTTTTTCTCGTCACGCGAGAAAATACGGATTTCACCGATATCCGTATCCAAAAAGCGGTTTAATACCGCATTACCGAACGACCCCGTGCCGCCGGTGATTAGTAAGGTTTTGTTTTTAAACATTTTTTTCTCCCCTTATTTCAACAATAATTTATTTAACGTTTCCAAAAAATCCACATCTAACCTTTTGATAAACTCCGTCGAACAGTACTTCGATTTCAAAGGTATACCTTGAATCGTCTTCGCAACACATGTACTGTCTGCCGTCGGATAAAAAGTAATATATTCCTTCAGTTTTGATTTCGTCAAACATGGAATTTCCTGTGCAACAATCCGCAAATTATTACCAAGATAAACCAACAATTTAGACGGAAAAGTATGATCAGCAGACTCCATATTTTCCGCATCATATTTATGAGTGCTCAATGCAATATGACAACTTTGCAATGCTGTATAATATTCCTCGCCTTGAAGCATCCCCAAAAACCTTACGCATTCATAACCTTTTTTTGCATTCATATCCTGAATCTGTTGTTTTAATTTTTCCACTTCAGCCTCACTGCCGAATCCCATCACATCCAAGCGATACTTCGCATCCAAATGCTGCATGATTTCCACCGCCATAAACGCTGCCCCACGATAACTCTCAATAACGCCTGCATAAACCAGCCTTATGTATTCGTCATCCGGTTGGGCCAAATTCGGATACACACTATAATTTCCATAGGACACAATTTTTCTTTTTTCTGCTGGCAGTTTTTTTGCTAAAATATCGTTGACACACAAATAGCTTTCGGCATATTTAAAGAAATCCCATTCATAGGTTTTGAAGCTCTTCGCACCTTCCGTAACAGAGGAATACACATCTTCAATTTCCAAGACAAATTTCTTTCCTAAATATTTTTTTGCGAATTTCAGCACAGGCGCATAAAACAGCGAATGATACACCAAAAGCACATCCTGTTTTTTTACACAAAATAATATATACAAGAGTAGCTGAAACCGCAACCACACCACATTCAATTTCCGAAACAATGCACCCTTGATACCAAAACTTGAAAAATAACGTAGCGTTCGCTGTTCAGACAATTTTACTCGTCCACCACCGAATATACGACCTTTTAAAGCAGACGCTGCACTCACCAAGCGCACCCGCGCACCAAGCTGCTCCAACTTGCTCGCCACATATTCAATTTTACTAAAGCAAGAGGGAAACAGAGTTAGCTTTTTTCTCTGCGCCTCAGCAACATAATAACCGAGATAATGCACTGTTTTACTCATAAAATCACCCATATTATTTCTTAATCAGCTTATTTCTAATTTTTTCCAATGCCCCTGTAAACAATTCTTTTTCACCGGCATTCATATACATAAACCATATCGCTACGATATACACAACGCCTGCGACACATGCCTTAAGCACAAAATGCAACAGATTCGGGCTCGGGATATATCGTTGAAGTACAAAACCAACTACCATACAAATCAAGCCCGGTATAATCATCTTAGACTGGCAATTTTTATAAAGCTCCCACATATCCAAATGCATTACTCGAGTATAGATAAAATGCATACCGATAATTTGCGCAAACACCGTTCCCACGAAGATTGCAACACCTGCACCAAGTGCATGCAATCGCGGAACCAATATCACGGACAGCGCAACGCTGATAACCGCATTAAGGATATACATAAACGAACGCGCTTTAAGCTTATTTTCCGCCCAAGTCAACGTAGATGCAATATCCTGTGTGCGTAGCACCAAAGAAGGCAATATCATCAAGAGTGCTACATAATAAGCACTTTGATAATTTTCCGGTAACCAAAGATCGATAAACTCATAGCCCATTGAAACAAAAATAAATACAATTGCACCAATGATAATCATCTGCACACGACCGACACGCACCATGAGCGCGTTAATTTTTGTTCGGTCTGCGCCGTCAGTGGCAACCAGCCTGGAAACCTTCGGCAAAAACAAGCTGTTCAAGGCATTTGCAAAAGTCCAGATATAACCTTCAATCGTATTGCCTGCCGCAAAAATTGACACTGCCACAGTCCCTGAAAGTGCACCGATTAAGGTCGGTTCAATATTAAATATAAATCGTTCTGCAATGGTTATCACTAACACCCATGCGGAAAAAGAGAATATCTCTTTAATCAACGCCTTATCAAAGCATTTCCACGCAATGTGTATATGAATCGATTTTTTCAAATAGACAAATCGGACAATATGCATAAACAAATGCACCAACACATTGACCAGCACCAATGCATACAAGCCTTGCCCCATCGATAGGGCAATCACCATACAGACAACAATAAGCACCTTGCTTGAAAGGTCACAAATTTTCTGCGCAAAAAACCGCTCGTATGCAATTAAAATACCGGAAAAGGTGCTGCACGGAAACGAAATCAGCGTAAATGCACCCATAACCAAAAAGATAATTCGAAACTTTTCAATCTCAACCGGCGTAAACTTCCAGAAAATTTGCTCAATCAAGCTAAAAACGACAATAACACAAATTAAAAAGATTACATCAAGCGCCAGATAAATTTTATAAACTACCCCCAGCAAGCGCTCCACAGCTGCTTCATTTTTCTCAGCTCGATATTTTGCAATAAAACGACTGATTGCACTTCCAAGACCTAAATCAATCGTAAAATACGAAAGAAATGCAACCGCTGTGCTATACAGGCCATAGTCCGACTGCCCGATATGTTTAAGCATCCATGGTGTATAGAGCAGTCCCGACAGAATGTTAAATGCAATCGCTATATAGGAAATAATTGCTCCAATTTTTACTTGTTTTGAAGAATCTATTGTTCTCATTTAACCCTCTCAGCTCTCTCAAATCTTAAACAAACGTTTTTTTATCGCTCGGAAATACAGCACAAGTTTGCTTGGCAAAATTCTCTTCAAATCATACTTTGAAAGCATAATTGAAAAATCCCTTTTCTCCAGATCCTTAAAAAATTGTTTTCTGCGCTGAGGCTTAGTGTATTCACCGCAGCCAACACATACTTTCGAATTACATATCTTCATAATTTTCCATTCAATTCAACGAAACAGTTTTTTCTTGATTGTATCAAACGTTCGCTTAACACCCGAATAACGTAACAATCTATATACCTTTCCAAACACAGAAAAAACAGTTTTCTTCGTTGCCGCCTTAAGCTGCGCATCGAAAGATTTATCAACCAAAATATATGGCGGATGCACAAGCGGAAATTCTACCTCATAACGTTTTTTATGAAACAGATTTCGTATGCTTTTCGGTAAATGATTCAAATCAGCTGCAGCATGCGTACCTTCGCAGCCAACACCAATATTTGTAATCATATTTTTAGTCGGCACAATATTGATTCGGTTATACAATCGCCTGGAAACACCCAATATAGATTCATAATGCGCTCTCCCTGTCGCTTTATGCCTCTTGCACAATGCAATAAATGCATCAAATTCTTTTTTGTCTGCGCACCTTTCACGCACTCGAGCCATTGCATAAGGGTCATCTAAAAATTTATACTCAGCATCAAAGGTGTCAATCACTCGCTTCCAGGATGCCCAGCCCCAAATCGAACCGGTTTCTGCAAAGAAATAACTGTACGGACATTCTGTTACATCATTGTTATTCATACCGCAAATCATATGAATACGTGTGTCATCCTTGTATTTTTCCAAAAGCTCTTTGCAGAACGGAAAAAAGCTCTGCGACGGCACGTCATCATCTTCTAAGATAATACCATATTCTTCCGTTTCAAACATCCATTTCTGTGCAATATACTCAGACGGATCGCAGCCAAAATTCTTTTCCTGATACAGTCGGTGTACTTCGCACTCCCAATCGATATCCTCGGCAATGGCTCTGCATCTTTCAATACCTGCCACATCATCCGGCCTGTTCGCTCTTGCACCATCCTGATACAAATACAACTTGCTTGGTCGTGCCAACTTCACCTGCTCAAACACCTTGCCAAACTGTACATCCCGATTGAAAAAAATTAACAATACCGCAATATCTATTTTACTTTTATGCATTACCTTCACCTATCCTTTCAAGATTTTTTTCAAGAAACTCCTATCTTCCTCTCGACGCTTTTCCAACAATTCATGCGCTCGAGTAAAATCCATCGTAAGCATTTCCGTTGTAATTGTCATGCCTTCATCAATCAGCCTGTCACGCAATTCAAGTTCATCTAAGAGCGTATACAGCCTGGAGTTCATGCTCTTTTTATCCCCATCAGAAAAACGCAAAAGCGAGAAAAAGGGAACTTTTAAGTTAATCGAAAATGCAGTTGCATGAAATGAATCTGTCAATACAAGGGCAGCATTTTGAATCAATCCGACAAATTCGGCCGGCCCCGCATCAAATACTTTTATATCATTGCCGCCAAACTCTCTTGCCGCATACGGCAAGCAAATCACCTTAAGCCCCGTTATCTGTTTGACTTTTTCCTTAATTTGGCCAATATAATCACGGTCTCCAAACAGGTAACAGAATATATAAGGTTTATCATACAAAGGCTTTACCGCTACATCGTTCCATTGTTCAGCGTTTAAAAGCAACGTCGGATCCAAGACCACACGCGGTCTTTTTCCAACAATACCCTCTACAACGCCTGCGCCCTCTTTTTCTCTGACCGATATACTTGAAAGGCGCTCAAGATTTGGTCTCATGAAATCGGCTTGTTTTGCTGTAACCTGGGTCGTACCAATACTGGACGCATACGAAACTACTTCTTTATCTTCCGGAGCAAAATTGCCGAAATAAAAACCATTATCACAATACAAATTCGGATTCCATATTTGATCACTGCCGCAAATATACGTGTCATAAAGCGGCGGATTATCTACATACTGTTGATAAATTACATACCCTGTTTGATATATATTTAAATGCTTCTCCAAAAAATCCCGGAATTTGGCACTTCGCAACGCATTGCCACCCTGTCCGCTACGCACAGCCTTCCTGCGAACCAAATATTGGCGGGGATTTTTAAGCAATGCGCATAAGTTTTTAACTTTTTGTGCAATACGTCGTCTACGCTTAGGAACATGCAAAAAATCATCGGAAATCAACTCGCACTCCATACCCAATTCGCAAATCTGCCTTTGCAATGCATACGCCTGCAACATTCCTCCATAATTTTCACCATAATATGTAATTAATCCAACTCGCTTCATACGATTTCTCCTTAAATTTTTACGACAGACTGTTATAATAGAGCGCTATATACTTTCCCACATTCTCTTCCATGCAAAACATTTCCTCTGCATAAGCTCTGCAAGCCTTTAAAAAAGCTGTTTTCCCACCGCCGGCAACAGAACAGATTTGTCTTTTCAACCCATCATAGTTTTCCACAACATAGCCGCATCCCGGACCAATTAGCTCAGGACAAGCCGTTTTATTATAAACGACGCACGGCGTGCCGCACGCAAGCGCTTCCGCTGTCGTAAGGCCAAAGGTTTCCTGCACAGATGCATTGACAAAGACATCTGCCATGTTGTAATACTGTGCAAGCGTTCCAGCATCTGCAATCGGCGGTATATGCACAATACCGGTTCCGGCAATTTTCTCTTCCGCAACATTACCAACCAACACAACTTTATATCTTTCATCTAATTCTTTTGAAAGCGTAATAAAATCATCTAAGCCCTTAGCTTTCGACCACGATGCACTTACACCCAAAACAACAATTTTTCCCGCTAACCCAAGTTCTTTTCTAAGTTCACTCACATCTTGCGGCAAAAAGCATTCCAAGTCTACCCAATTATATATATAATCTACGGTGCGCGCAAACTGCAAAAAAGACTTTTTCGCCTCTCCCGCAATCCATTTGGATACCCCAATTACATTTAAGTTTTCCAATCCTGAAAACCATTTTCTCTTATCTGAAAACATTTTTTTCGTTCTGTCAAAAAACCAACTTCTATTATCTGTTTTTAAACGCGGACAGTTGCCGCACTCCGTTTGCCATTTATAGCAGCCATCCTTTAAATAATGGCTGCATTTTCCTGTAAACAAAAAACAGTCATGCAATGTCACAAATGTTGCTATCTTATTTTTTTTCAAATATGCAAACAGCGCCGGAAAATACAGATAATTCGCATGCAAATTATGCAGATGAACAATATCCGGATTATATGCCCGCAATTCACGAATGAGCTTGTACGTCGCCAGGCGGGAAAAATATCCTTGCAGTCCAAGCAAGCGCGATAAAAAAGCATGTGTTTTTCTACCGAATCGGCTACCGATTTCCATTCCATTTTCACGAACATCCGCAGCATAAATACGGCACTTATGACCTTGTTGTACAAGCCCTGCTTGAATTTGTTTTGCCAAAACACCTGTACTGCCGTATGCATCTGTCGCATTGATATGTACAACCTTCACTATACTGCCTCCTATTGCCAAAAAAACATATACTGCGGATTGTTTTTTATAAACAAACCCACCAAAACCGCCAATGCCAGAAAATAGGCAAACTGCATTTCGTGATCATCAAATGCCATAACCAAATCCGGAATAAATAAAACTAAGAACAACGAATAATACTGCACCAAACGCATTAAGCTGGGGTCAACAAAGGTCGTCGGCGTCAGCAAAAATGCAACCGCCACCGCCACCATTGCCGTATTCGCATTCGGATTAACTTCGATTGCAGCCTCTCCTTTCCACAGGGACACAATCATAATTACGATATACACAAACGTGAACACATAGGAGCCTGCACCGGAAAACTGTTCCGCATAACTGTCGTAGCCACTTAAATTCGCCAAAATTGCCGTTAACTGCCCTCGCAGTAAAAACACAACCGGAAAAGCCAATAAAACAGCAACTATTTTTTTTCTGTCCATTTTGATATACTGCAAAAAATAGACGGGTACAAAGCCTATAACAGACTTGTGAATCGGATATACCAACAATATCATTAATAAGAACGGTATAAACTTTTTACGCTCCGCAAACGCCATATACGCAATCAATGCCACACCCGTTGCAATGGTCTGTCTATGCCCCGTGATTGCAAAAAACGAGTAAAACAAGCAAGAGTAAATCAAAAAGCTCATTAAAGGCTCACGCGAATGCTTATATACCAAGATTGCAAATGGTATCATGAAAATGATAGCAATAAAAATCAAAAACATTGTATAATTCGGGCATATACTATAGAACGCCTTGCTTAAAATTGCATATCCCGGATCTTTTACCGCCAAAGCATTTTCCCCTAACAACAGTTCGAAAATACTAGACTCCGCATCCGAATTCATGACCCTTTCTTCAAATAAATTCCACTTAAAAATCGTGTTCCGAAAATTTTCAAACAAAGTTGACCACGTCTTATATTTACTATTATAAAAAGCATACCGATATGCATTAGTATCTGCACCAACAGAAAAATGACGCAGGCCGGACAGCACTATCCAATTCGCCGCCCCCAATACACAAAACACTTTTCGTTTACTGGGCGACGGGCGAATCCAAAGCAAAATTACTGCGTAAAATATCAGTAATAAAATGTTGACATAATACATAGCTCGTTTTCCCCTATTTCATTCTTTCAAAGTCTGATAAAATCATTTGCAAATTATCGTTTCTGTTATGATATTTCTTACAACATTCCACCGCGCGCGCCTGATAATCCAGAATCGTTTCCGGCTTTTCGGCAATTGTTTTAAGCAGATTATAGATTTCATTCGGATTATCTATACAAAATGCTGCATTTTTTTCTCTTAAATACACCAAACCCGCGTGTTCTTTCCACGCAATCGCAAGTGTCGCACACCCGCTTGCCAAACAATCTACGATTTTTGTCGAAAACGACAATCGGGTTAACAGTCTGTTTTTTATATCGAGCGACTCTACATGCAATGCAATATCCTGTTTTGCATAAATTTCTTTAAGCGTGTTATACGGCACAGGCTTATGAACACACACTACACCATCGCGATTCAACAGCTTTGCCTGTCTTTTTGTAAGAACATTCCCTGTATAAATATCCAAATGTAATCCATAGCCTTCAGAATTCAGTCTTTCTATGGCATCGGCAATCTTGGAAAGCGTTTTCCACCTGCCACAATAAATCCCGCCACCGAAAATCAAACGTATCGGCGCATTGATTGTTGTTTTTTGGGGAATGCTGCTTACTTCAACACTTTTGCGCAATACTTGCATATTTGCCCCAAACATTTGCTCGCACTCAATCTTTTGCTGTTCAGTCATAGTGTATACAAGCGAATAATACGGAAATGTTTTGCGTAATCTATTGCGAATCATAATTCTATTCAGCCAATAAACCGGTGAAACACGAAATTGTCGCATAGAATGACTGTCATCAGAAATATAGGATACCAGCTTCTTGCCCGTAAGCTCCGAAACAAATCTGCTCAAGCGTAGCATTCGGAAACTTGCATAGCACGGTGCAAAAATCACATCCGGTTCAAAATCTAAAATAAACTTTTTCAGTGCATCGTTTTTCCAATCGGCCAGTTTCCATGCAACCTCCTGCATTACCTTAAAAATGCTTAAACTGTGCTTCCTAAACCAATTATAAACCTTTTTATTCTCCGGTTCTGCGGCTTGCTCTTTAGCTTGCATCGTAACTTCATGTGTCAAATCATACTCGAATGCGCGCCCAACTTTTTTTCTCTGCAAAAGATTTTTCACTATCATTTTATCCGTAATTTGAAAATACTTGGTGCAAAGTTTATTGTCCGGCACCCCAGGTCCGCAATAAACCGTTGCAAACTCAAACCCAGTCCCGTCAAAAATATTTGATAATACATTGCCTGCATTTGTATCATCTCTCCATACATTTGAAGATAACACCAATACCTTCATTTCATCACCTCAGTTTTAAATACATTCCTAAAACAAAACACAAGCCTCGATAACCCAAAACGCTATAAACTCTGTAACACATTTTAGATTTTTTTCCAAAGCAATACTTCAAAACTATTCGCATCTCACGAAGCTTTTTCGCCAATCCAGGCGCAACACATAGCCTATTTGCAAGTCCGACCAATATACAATAATGATACGAAATATATCCCAGAATTATTTTTTTCCGCCACGACTCCACTACAGAGTTTTCAATCTTCTCCTTAGCAACGCCCAAAAACTCCAGATATTGTCCCAAATGCGCTTCATTTATTGTATTGGTAATCGAATCTGATCGTCCCATCCGATAAACATAAAACGCTTCATTTAAAAATTTAAAGTTTTCCACGTGCTCTAACAATCGAAAACTCCATTCAATATCTTCACTTTTAATTCCGTCAACGAAGAACAAATCATGTTTAAGCAAAAATTCCCGCTTCAATATTTTTTTACAAGAACTTCCGGCATACAAGTCATGTGCAATTAAGTATTCAAGCACCTGTTGAATGGACGCATCATTCAACCATTCTGGATACGAAACTTCGGCTGCGCTAAAGATATTTTCCTTATATTGCCAACGAATCGCCGGAAAAGCAACCACTTCCGGTTGCCACTTCTTCTCCATTTTCAAAAAAGTCTCCAGACAATTGTCAAGCCAATAATCATCGCTATCCAAAAACATCACATATGTCCCTGACGCTGCACGCAACCCACAGTTGCGTGCAGAGGAAAGACCTCCGTTCTCTTTATGTATCACTTTCACACGAGCATCTTGACAAGCATATGCATCACAAATTTCCGGGCAACGGTCCGGAGACCCATCATCCACCAAGATAACTTCCAGATCCTTAAAGGACTGATTCAATACACTGTCTACACACTGATGTAAATAAGCTTCCACATTGTAAATCGGTACAATTACACTGATTAATGGCATATATATCCCCTCTATATCAACTGCAACAAAATCTTTTTATTACTAAATTAAATAATGCTTACAAATTCTCCTTATACCACGCAATCGCTTCATTTAAGCCACGCTCAAAATTGTAGTCTGGCTCATAACCGAGCAAGGTTCTTGCCTTAGAAATATCTGCATTGGAATGTTTAATATCACCCTTGCGGTCCGGACCAAAGTTCGGCTCAATATCCTTACCGAGCGCCTTGGTAAGCGCATAATAAATATCAATCAAATACTCTCTGCCACCGTAAGCAACATTAAATGCTTCTCCCGCAGCTTCATGCGATGCAAGACACGCCTTTAAATTTGCCTCGATGACATTTTCAATATAAGTGAAATCACGGCTCTGCTTGCCGTCACCGTTGATGGTCGGCTGCTCGTCTTTCATCAACTGCATAATAAATTTCGGAATTACAGCTGCATACGCACCGTTCGGGTCTTGTCTGCGACCAAACACATTAAAGTAACGCAGTCCGTATGTATCTAAGCCGTAGTGGCGCGTATACTGCTTTGCCCACTCTTCATCACAACGCTTTGTGAGCGCGTAAGGCGAAAGGATATTACCCTCCCTACCCTCTGTTTTCGGCAAATTCGGCTCATCACCATACACACTGGAGCTGGAAGCATAAACAAACTTCTTTACGCCGCACTGACGCGCCGCTTCCAACATATTCAGCGTACCATCGATGTT
>JAZSQB010000031.1:0-2748 GCA_045537695.1 Clostridia bacterium
TTTTGCAATTGTTTGAAAACCACCTTTCCCATCTAAGTATTCTTGTACTACCTTTTTCTTAAATTCAAAACTATATTTTGCCACGAAAAAACCGACCTCCCAATCGTTAGATTTTTGGTCTAACTTTTGGGGGTCGGTTCATTTCGTGAAGTTCAGCTTTTTTTGTTTATTCAATTTCTGCACCGGACAAAGTCTCCAGTGTACGCTTTGGTGCATCTTTGGCGTTCTCCCAAGGCAAATCCTTGTTGCGGTAGTCGAACTTTAACACAAAGCGGTCAATGTCGGACTTGAGCGTGTCAAGGTGTGCGGTTTCAATTTGATTTAGCGTTTGTAAAAAATCGAGCGCTTCTGAATCGTCTAAATATCTACAGGCGTATTTGGCGAGCAAGGCGTAGTGCGAGAGACAAAAACTATTCGTTTTTGCAAATTTCTCTTTAAAATCATTGTCCGCCTTCCACATATAAAACAGCGTATCAATATAGCGTTCGAATGTAGCGTTTACGTGGTTACAGATGACGCAGGATTCAGCGATGGAGCTTGCTGCACGAGAGACGAGTACAGCACTGCCGAGCGTGTCGGTCGATGTTTTTTTAAACAGCGACTTTTTTTTCGGCGCGACGTTAGACAAACGCTCTGTTTTTGCACTGATTTTTTGCTGTACTTCCTCCAAATGCGTTTGCAGAATCAGCGCAAGGCTTAATTTGTTTTCCTGTGCAAACATCATCTCATAATGCCGCTTGCAAAAGCCGTTCAGATTGGTCTCTATGCGAATATCCGGTTCCATCATCGCCGGTCCAAGCATGTATTTTACACGTGCCGCTTCGAGCTTTTTTATCATGGTGCAAAGCGGGCAGGCGTCTGCTTCGTCAAACGCTTCATTAACAGGAATGGTATATATTTTTTCCTTCATTTTTATCACCCAAAATGTATTTTACCATAAAAAAGGTAAAAAGCAAAGTAAAAGGTTGATTTTTGTTCGTTTTTATGGTAAAATTTCGTTTGAATCTATTTTGGAGTTGAATAATCATGGCTGAAAGAAATGTTTATGACGTACTTTTGGAGCGTGGCTTGATTGCGCAGACAACACACGAGGCTGAAATCAGAGAATTACTTGGTAAAGAAAAGGTAACTTTTTATATCGGCTTTGACCCGACGGCGGACAGCCTGCACGTTGGACACTTTTTGCAGATGGTCGTTATGCGCCATATGCAGCTTGCCGGTCACAGACCGATTGCATTGGTTGGCGGCGGTACCGGTATGGTTGGCGACCCGTCCGGCAGAACGGATATGCGTCAGATGATGACGAAGGAAACCATAGAACACAACTGTGAGTGCTTTAAAAAGCAGCTCTCCAGCGTGGTGGACTTTTCGGATGATAAGGCAATTATGGTAAATAACGCAGATTGGCTTTTAGAGCTCAATTATGTTGAATTCCTGCGTGATATCGGTGCTTGCTTCTCTGTAAACAAGATGCTGACGGCGGAATGCTTTAAGCAGAGACTGGAAAAGGGACTTTCGTTCCTTGAGTTTAACTATATGCTGATGCAGAGCTATGACTTTTTAATGCTCGCGCGTAAGTATGACTGTAAGATGGAGCTCGGCGGTGATGACCAGTGGAGCAACATCCTCGGTGGTATCGATCTTTGCAGACGTAAGGACCAGAAGCAGGTTTACGGTATGACATTCACTCTTCTGACCAACAGCGAAGGTAAGAAGATGGGTAAGACCCAGAGCGGTGCTGTATGGCTGGATCCGGTGAAGACCACGCCGTACGATTTCTATCAGTACTGGAGAAATGTTGACGATGCAGACGTTATCAAGTGCTTAAAGCTCTTAACGTTTGTACCGATGGAAGAAATTAACGAGCTTGCAAAGCTGGAAGGGCAGGAACTTAATAAGGCAAAGAAGCTGCTTGCATACGAAGTAACCAGCCTTGTACATGGCAAGGAAGAAGCGGACAAAGTCAGCGCAGCGGCGGAAGCAATCTTCGGCGGCGGCAATGCGGCGAATATGCCGGCAACAACCCTCAAAGCAGCAGAGGTTGGCGAAGGTCTTGCGATTTTAGACCTTTTGGCACTGGTAGAACTGATCCCGTCCAAGGCAGAAGGCAGACGTCTTGTACAGCAGGGCGGTCTTAGCATTGACGGTGAAAAGGTAACAGATACAGCCCTTGTCATCACGCCGGACCGTCTGGCAGACGAAGGCATCGTTGTTAAGAAGGGTAAGAAGGTATTCCACAGAATTACAATTGAGTAATAGAATTGTGAGGGAAATGCTATGAGTGTGACTGATGAAATTTTTATCCGGATGTGCAAAGATGTTCTGGAAAACGGAACAGATTGCACGGACAAGGTGCGTCCGCATTGGGAGGATGGCACGCCGGCATATACAAGAAAGAAATTCTGCGTTGTAAACCGTTATGATTTGCAAAAGGAATTTCCGCTTCTGACATTGCGCCCGATTAACTTAAAGGGAGCGATTGATGAAATTCTCTGGATTTGGCAGAAGAAATCGAACAATATTCACGATTTGGCTACGCACATCTGGGATAGCTGGGCAGATGAAAACGGCAGTATCGGTAAAGCATACGGATATCAGCTCGGTGTAAAGCATCAGTACAAGGAAGGAATGTTCGACCAGGTCGACAGAGTCCTCTATGACTTAAAGTACAATAAGGGAAGCCGTAGAATTATCACAAATATCTATAACCACGCAGACCTCTCTGAGATGGGACTGTATCAAGTCGGG
>JAZSQB010000005.1:0-2391 GCA_045537695.1 Clostridia bacterium
ATTTCGTCAGCCAGCATGGTGAGCGAATAGTTGTTCTCGTTCATCCATACTGCGATATTCGGGAATACGTATCTCTCAAGTCGATTCTGTTTTGATACGGCGTTTCTTTTACCGGAGCCTTTCCCCGAGAGAATCTGCTGGGCGCGCTGTCTGCTGACTCCGAAGCGCTCTCCGATATACTCAAAAGAATAACCGTCCAGTCTCATATCGAGCATCTGATGCTTTTGCTCTCTGGTCATTCACTCTCACCATCCAATCCCAGTAAATGATTTATCTTCCGAACAATCGGCAGCTTCTCAAGCCAATAACAGGCAAAGCAGAGCAAGCCGAGGAATGCGGCGAACTCAAGAGCGCCGAAAATTTCTTTAACCATTTATTTTTTACACCTCCGTATTCAGATAAATTTTTTCCGCGATATCAGCGACGCGGTAAACCCTGCGCTCTTTGCGTTTCCCTTTTTCTCTCACAAAAGGTAATCCGTTAAGCCACTCTGTTGCTTTCGTTCTTTTGATTCCGTAGTAATCAGCGAACTTCTGAATGCACACATAGCGAGCGCCGTTACAGAATTTCATCAAATCTTTTTCAATTTCTTCCTGCAACGCCGGTTTGATGGTTTTCATTCTGGGCATTTTATCCCTCCTTTTTTTGTTCCTCCTTGCGGCGTGCAAGAATATTATTAATCGCCTCCGTAAATCGCTGCTTTGCGTTAGGCGGATTCCGAACACCGTTAAGAATCATTCCGACATAAGGCTTGGTATATCCCAGCTCCTTGCCGAGCTCTTCATGAGTAATTCGGTTTATGTGCATTTTGGCAACAATGTCGCCTGTCCACTTTTCCGGCAAGCCATCACCTCCTTTTTTTATAAATTAGTAGTTGCAAAAGTTAACACATTGTGCTATTATGAATTTGCGAGATACATAACAGCACTTTGACGCGGAGCAAGAATGTTCGGGGTCTGGTTTTGTGTTATCTTTTTCTACCGCTAAGACCATTATACCGTTATCTTTTTCTACTGTCAACTGTTTTGTGTTAGCTTTTACCACTTTCGACTTTATGCACAAAACGAGGTGTTATCTTTGTCTACCCTGACTACTTTTTATAAGAACTATGTGAGGCTGTGCGCTAAAAAAGGCGTTTCCGCAAGCGCCGCAGCGGAAGGTGTCGGCTTATCCAGAACATCACCTAACGGTTGGAAATCCGGGAAGAACCCGTCAGATACTACTCTGGCAAAACTGGCGGCTTATTTTGGTGTCAGTGTCGATGATTTGATTTTGGAACAAAAAGAAAAGCTCACCGCTGAAAGTAGCAGTGAGCTGTCTGAATTAGATAAAAAATTACACAACGCAATTACGCAGATTCAAGACGAAGAAAAGAAGCGCTGGCTCCTTAAAATGATTCAATCTCTTTCTGAAGAGGAGTGATTATCTAAATGGGGATTCTCGATAAGTTTAAATCGCTTTTGGACACCGCAAAACAAGAAATTGAGATGCTTAACTTCAAAGCGCCTGACGGTGTTGTGGTGGCATTTTTTAAGCACGGTAGGGCGTTTAAGTTAATTCCTGCACCAAACGGTTCATATTATGAAAACCGAGAATTAATATACAATGCAGATGTGATTGTGTCCGATGGAGAAGTACATGATTTGCGCGACGCAAAATCTGTCTTGTCGATTAAAGTGCCGAAGTTTAATCTTTATTCTCAGAACGCAGTATCTGAAGAACTTGGAACTTGTGGTTTTTTGGATTATATTTTGCGCATGAAAGCCGGTCAATACTACAACGAGGAAAAATGTGAGTTATGTTCCGCTTGTCTTTGGAAAAGCACAGAATTAATGTTTGCAAACGATCAATGCGCTTGGTCTGCCAAAGATTACTTGCAGCTCGCTTTTTGGCATTATGAATTGGATATGCCGGACGAAGCTCAGCGTGCGCTGACTTATCTGGAACAAAACAATATATCATTACACACTTCTATTAATGATAATAATGACGACCTCGCACTCCACAACGCTCACTTCGTATTGCAGCGTGCACAAGAACTTGGCTGTGATCTAATTGCATTTCACGACTATGGTCATGGCTGCTGCGAGAAATGTGCCGCTTTGACCGGCAGAGTATACAGTTTAAGCGGCAAGGATCCTCGCTATCCTGTTTTGCCGGAGTATGTGAGATCGCACGGTAATTTTCACAAAGGTTGCCGTTGCCAGATGTCGCTTTTTTTAAACGGAGAGAAATTATACCATCATGGCGAATCAGTTGATCCAATTTTTTCAAGTATGCGATCTTATGTCGATGACCGTACTGATAAAGAATATGAGAGCTACGAAAATTATTTAAAAGTTAAAGAAGAAAAAGAAGCCGAGTTAGAGGAACAACTTGAGCGAAGCATTT
>JAZSQB010000027.1:0-81787 GCA_045537695.1 Clostridia bacterium
ACTGTTTAATTTTCAATGTCCAATGCCTCTGATTTTAAGCTCGCTCTCAATCAGCGACTTTGATAGTATACCAAATACCAACTCGTTTGTCAACACTTTTTTTCATTTTTTTTGAAAAATTTTTTTCTTCCTATATATATGTACATTTCTTGGCACTGTTTATACCCTATTTAGAATTTAGAAATAAAAAAGATGCGGCGCAAAGCACCGCATCTTATGGAAGTTAGAATTAAAGTTCAGCGAAGTACTTAATTGTTCTAACCATCTGGCTTGTGTAGGAGTTCTCGTTGTCGTACCAGGATACAACCTGAACTTCATACAGATCGTCAGCAATCTTAGCTACCATTGTCTGTGTAGCATCGAAGAGGGAACCGTATGTGATACCGATGATATCAGAGGATACGATTTCGTCCTCATTGTAACCGAAGGAATCGGAAGCTGCAGCCTTCATCGCAGCGTTGATGCCTTCCTTAGTTACATCTGTGCCCTTAACAACAGCTGTGAGGATTGTTGTGGAACCTGTCGGAACCGGTACACGCTGTGCGGAACCGATGAGCTTACCATTGAGTTCCGGAATAACCAGGCCGATTGCCTTTGCAGCACCGGTGGAGTTCGGAACGATGTTGATAGCACCAGCACGTGCTCTTCTGAGGTCGCCCTTTCTGTGCGGACCATCGAGGAGCATCTGATCGCCTGTGTAAGCGTGGATTGTGCTCATGATACCAGACTGAATCGGCGCATATTCGTTAAGTGCCTTCGCCATCGGCGCGAGACAGTTGGTTGTGCAGGATGCAGCGGAAATGATTGTATCATCCTTTGTGAGGATGTCTTCGTTTACGCTGAATACTACAGTCTTCAGATCGTTACCTGCCGGAGCGGAAATAACAACCTTCTTCGCACCTGCATCGATGTGCGCCTGGCTCTTTTCCTTAGAGGTGTAGAAACCTGTACACTCAAGTACTACGTCGATGCCGAGTTCGCCCCACGGGAGCTCAGCAGCGTTAGCCTTCGCGTAGATTGTAATTTCCTTACCGTCTACAACGATAGAATTCTCTTTTGCTTCAACGCTCTTGTTGTAACGACCCTGCGCGGAATCGTACTTTAAGAGGTGCGCAAGCATTTCCGGCTTTGTGAGGTCGTTGATAGCAACAACTTCATAGCCTTCTGCACCGAACATCTGTCTGAAAGCCAGACGACCGATACGACCAAAACCATTAATTGCAACTTTTACTGCCATTTGAATTACCTCCAAATATTTTTTAACTTATAAAGTCACCTATGTTATTTTACAACAACAATTTCATTTTTACAAGTTTTTTTTGTTAAATTTTTGATAAACTTCAATTTTTTTTATTTTTCCAGCGTTACTTTTAAAATTTTTGGTTGATTTTGAGGCAAAACTGTTCCATTTCTATCTACAACTTGGGCATTTTGAACAATTGCATCTACAACTTCAATACCCTCAATCACTTTACCGAATGCTGCATACTCCCCATCGAGGTGCGGTGCATCCTCGTGCATAATGAAAAACTGGCTGCTTGCAGAGTCGCGCATCATGCTTCTCGCCATAGAAATGACGCCGCGGGTATGCTTTAAGTTATTCTGAACACCGTTGGATGCAAATTCACCCTTAATCTTATCCTTGGAACCGCCCATACCGGTGCCTTCCGGGTCTCCGCCCTGTATCATAAAACCGCGGATAATTCTATGGAATGTCAATCCATCGTAAAAACCTTCGCTGACCAACTTTTCAAAATTCGCTACCGTAATCGGTGCAACCTCCGGATAAAGCGCAATCTTCATTGTGCCGTGCTCTGTTTCCATTACTACATTTGCCATTTTAGTCTCTCCTTTTTATTCAAAATATATTCTGTTGATTTTTAACTGATTTTCCGGCTTAACCGTACCATTACCATCTTCTACAACGGATGCTTCTACAATCGCATCCACAACATCCATACCTTCTGTTACGTTACCAAATGCCGCATACTGTCCGTCCAGTCTCGAATCATCTGCATGCATAATAAAGAACTGACTGCTTGCAGAATTGAAATCATAGCTGCGCGCCATAGAAATCACGCCGCGGGTATGCTTCAAATTGTTTTCAACATTGTTTGCCTGAAATTCACCCTTGATTTTCTTATCCGAGCCACCCGTACCGTTGCCTTTCGGGTCACCGCCCTGTATCATAAAGCCAGAGATGACTCTGTGAAATGTCAGTCCATCATAAAAGCCTTCGCCAACCAGCTTTTGGAAGTTTGCAACCGTAATCGGCGCTTCTTCCGGATTTAATCCAACATAAATATCGCCCTTTTCCGTTTCAATAACAACATGGAGTTTGGTTTCATCCACCTCTACCGTTGGTTCTTCCGTCTTCACAACATTTTCCTTCGGTGCTCCCATTTGCTCTGTCTGCGTATGCGCGCCCTCGAGCAAAGTGGTATCATACACCACTTCATCGCCGCAGGCTGCAAATGCAAAAAGCATACAAGCCGCCAGTAAAACTGCTAAAACCTTTTTCATATTATTCCCCCTTAAGCCTGCTGTTCCAAACGTTCAATCGCTTTTTCAATTTCCGTTTCGGAAACTGTGGTCATAAACGAACGCGTACAGGAATCTGCCATACGATAATATTCCAGCGCCTGCGCAAGATTGCCAAGCCCTTCTTCCGCTTGTCCTGCGTGATAGTAAATTTCAACGCCCTTGTTTCCTGCATCAATACTCTTCTGCGACAATGCCTGTGCTTGCGCATATTCCTCGCGCAGCAAATGCAGAATAATTTTATTATCAATGATAACCTTGTTTTCACTATTGTATTCGTACGCTTCCTCATTAAAGGCATACATATCCTCGCTACCGGCTAAAATCTTGTAATAGCCAAGCGTACCGTACACATTGGATGTTTTATAATTTTCAAAAATCTGTTCCATCATCGCCGTTGCCTCGGCATAGTCACCCTGCTTATAGCAAATCAGCGACAGAATCTGGCGAACCTGGTTTTTATCCGCCTCCGATAGTTTTTTATTCAGCAGTGCATAATTTGCTACAACGCGCGCTTCATCCATCCGCCCACAACGGAGCAGGATGTAAGCATAGGTGCTCGAATTGCCCGCACCCGCTCTGCCATGCTCGTGCCCCGCTTTCAAATAGCGCAGCGCTTTATTGTTTTTCCCCTGTGCATATGCGCGCTGCCCAAACAAGGTCAGCAAATTCGGCCACTGCCAGATGACCAACGCAAGTATTACAATTGTCGAAACGCACATACCCACTAACGTGCTGATGCGAAACGCAAAAAACACAATTGCAATGACCGCCAGCGTGATAAGCGTAGATTTAGGCACGCTCATAGGTTTTTTCTCTTTTTTCATCTTTTCTTTCTTTGCCACAATACCAACCTCCCATAAACGAAAGCAAGTAATCCGAACCACGATTTGCAAATCAGATTTTCGCTTTCGGCTAAACACTTCTAATATTAAAGCATATTTTTACACTTTTGTCTATAAGTTCTTTTAAATTTCACAATTAGGACATATTTGAATATATTACCCCTTTTGATCTGCATAGCAAATGTTTTCCACGAACAACTGTTGTCATTTTTTCTTTTGTATGTTATAATGAGTTTAAGCGTGAAACGATTAAACTCAGCGATATAAATTCCTGATGGAATTTGCGATATGCCTTGCGGCTCGATATGTTGCTGACGCAACGAGATTTATATCATATCGAGTTTTTGTAGGGGCAATTCACGAATTGCCCGAAAAAACATATCGATTTTGTGATAACAAAAATATCGAGCAAACTTTAGTTTGCATATCGACAGAAAAGAGCGGCATCTAAATCATTCACGAATTCTATAATAAAAAAAATAATACACAAACAAAAGGAATGTAAACATGGAAACCAAGGAAATTAACTTAAATCCTGAAAATATAGATGCTGCCCTTGCGCAGCAAGCCAGTGCAATTTTAGCAAACGGCGGTGTTGTTGCCTTCCCGACAGAAACTGTATACGGTCTTGGTGCAAATGCGCTGGATGAGACGGCAGTCAAAAAGATTTTCATCGCGAAGGGCAGACCATCGGACAATCCGCTGATTGTGCATATTGCGGACGAACAGGATGTCGTCCCGCTCGTTAAAGAAATTTCGGAAAAGGCAAAGCTTTTGATGCAGCATTTCTGGCCCGGTCCAATCAGCATTATTATGCAAAAATCCGATAAGATTTCAGACTATGTCAGCGCAGGACTTTCGACGGTTGCAATTCGTATGCCGCAAAATCCGGTTGCGCGCGAAATCATCCGCTGCGCCGGCGTGCCGATTGCTGCGCCGTCGGCAAACACATCAGGCAAGCCGTCCCCGACCGAAGCATCGCACGTGCGCGAGGATATGCTCGGCAAAATCGATATGATTGTGGACGGTGGCAGCTGTGATGTTGGTCTCGAGTCCACCGTCATAGATATGACCGCCGATATACCAACTGTGCTGCGTCCGGGCGGCATTACACTCGATATGCTTGAAGCCGTTCTCGGCGAAGTGCGCGCCGGCAAAGGCAGCGCCACACAGGACGAAGCGCCGAAAAGCCCGGGCATGAAATACAAGCACTATGCGCCAAAAGCCGAAGTCACCGTTTTGGAATATAAGACGGATTGCATAGATGCTTTAACGGATTTGGTAGCCCAAGCACAAAAGGAAGGTTATAAAGTTGGTATACTGACAGATGACAAGTCGTACAGTGCGTGCAACGCCGATTTTTATATAGACGGCGGCAAAACCGCAGAAGAATATGCATCTAATCTGTTTGATGCACTACGTAATTTTGATGCATTGTGTGCAGATAAGATATTTGCACCGCTCTGCTGGCAGACGCCGATGATGGTTGCCGTACGCAACCGCATTTACAAAGCCGCGGGCAACCGCGTGATGTACACGGAGGAGAAATAAAATGAATGTTTTGTTTGTATGCACCGGCAACACCTGCCGTTCCCCGATGGCAGAAGGCTTGCTTCGTGCATTGACAAAAGAAAACGATAATATATATGTACTGTCCGGCGCGATTCAGACGCGCGAAGGTATGCCGGCTTCGGAAAACGCCATTCGCGTGATGGATGAGCGCGGCATAGATTTGCGCAGACACACATCCGCAAACATCAACGCCGATGTGTTAAACGAAGCGGATTTGGTGCTGACGATGACCGAAGCGCACAAGCAAGCCATCATCGAATACTTCGGCGATGACTTCGAACTGAAAACGCAGCCGCTTTTAGCGTATATCGGCATCGGCGGCAATGTAACAGACCCTTACGGTGGCAATTTGGAAGTCTATCGGGCTTGCCGCGACCAGTTGGCAGAAGCGATTCGCCTTCTGTATGAAAAGGAGACAGCAGATGATGCGTTTTGATACCCTGCGCAAGGAATACATAGACAGTCTCTACGCGCTCGAATGTCTGTCCTTTCCCGTCCCCTGGACAAAGCAAGCATTTGAAAACGAATTAGAAAATGAAAATGCGTGTTATGTGCTTTTACTGGACGAAGATACCGTCATCGGCTACTGCGCCTTTTGGCAGGCAGCAGATATGGCAGATATTACGAATGTCGCCGTACATCCGGACTACCGCAGGCAGGGGCTTGGCAAAAAGATACTGAACCGCATTTTGCAGGAGGCGCATACGCGCAGTATAACACAACTATTTCTGGAAGTTCGCGTTTCCAACACGCCGGCGCAGGCATTGTATACAGCCTGCGGTTTTCAACTTGTCGGGATGCGCAAAAAATATTATGCAGACAACGGCGAAGACGCCGTGATTATGATGAGGGAACAGCCATGCAAGATACTTTAATTTTAGCAATAGAATCCTCGTGCGACGAAACGGCAGCTGCCGTAATCAAAAATGGTCGCACCGTTCTTTCCAATGTAATTAATTCTCAAATTGAAATACACAAGCGCTACGGCGGTGTTGTGCCGGAAATCGCTTCGCGCTGTCACACGGAAGCCATCGGCACCGTGGTGGACGAAGCGCTGAAAACCGCAGGGGTGTCCTTAGAGGATTTATCCGCCGTTGCGGTAACATACGGTCCAGGCTTGGTCGGCGCACTTTTAGTCGGCGTATCCTTTGCCAAGGCGCTGTCTATGGCGGCAAAGCTGCCGCTGATTGCCGTGCATCACATCAAGGGGCACATTATGGCAAACTTCATTGTGCATCCGGAATTGGAGCCGCCATTTGTTTGCTTAGTCGCATCGGGCGGGCACAGCCACATCGTTCACGTCAAGGACTACACCGTTTTTGAAGTCATCGGCCGCACCTGCGACGATGCAGCCGGCGAAGCCTATGATAAGGTGGCACGTGTGTTAGGTCTCGGCTATCCGGGCGGTCCGCTCATGGATAAGCTCGCGCGCGAAGGCAATCCGGAAGCGGTACATCTGCCGCGCGTAACAATGGATAATCCGTACGACTTTAGCTTCAGCGGTGTGAAAACCGCAGTAATTAACTACTTGCACAAATTAGAGCAAAACGGCGAAAGCTACAACAAAGCCGATATTGCCGCCAGCTTTCAGCAGGCGGTGGTAGAAGTGCTGACAGAGCACACCTTCCACGCCGCAGAAACCGTCGGTGCAACGAAGGTTACCCTCGCCGGCGGTGTAGCATCCAATTCCGCGCTCCGCGCAAGCTTTGAAGCGGCGGCGCAGAAAAGGGAAATGGAATTTTATGTACCCTCACCAATACTCTGCACAGACAATGCCGCTATGATTGGCTGCGCGGCACACTATGCCTTCCTGCAGGGTGATGTTACGGACTTGTCATTAAACGCGGTCCCCTCTCTTCCGCTCGCATAATTTTCTTGTTGCCAATTTTGATTTTTTGTGTTAAAATAAAAGCAGAGTAGTATAATGAACGTCATTTTTCTATAAAAAGGAGGATACCCATATGAAATTAATTCTTGCGATTGTACACGATGAAGATGGTGGCAAAGTGATGAGCGAACTCAACCGTCAGGGCTTCAGCGTAACCAAGCTTGCAACAACCGGCGGTTTCTTAAAGTCCGGTAACATCACACTGTTGGTCGGCACAAGTGAGCAGAATGTGCAGGCTGTAATCGACATCATCAAGTCCAAGAGCGAAACCAGAAAACAAATTATCTCTACACCGGTACCAATGTCCGGTCTTGGCTCCGTATACACACCATATCCGGTAGAAGTAGAGGTTGGCGGCGCAACGATTTTCGTTATGGACGTTGAGCGTTTCGAAAAAGCATAATGTCTATTCCGTATCCAAAAGGCAATCACGCTCTCCTCGGAGAGTTGATTGCCGGTATACAAAACAATAATACCGTGCACGCCTACCTGTTCGTCGGGCCTGCCGGTTTACTCAAAAGAGAAACTGCGCACTATTTTGCGATGGCGCTTCTCTGTGACGGCGAAGCTGTGCCGCCCTGCGGCAACTGCGACAATTGCGTACAGAGCAGCACCGGAAACAATCCAGATTTGATTGCCCGTTCGCTCAAGGATATGACAACCAAGAAAAGCATCGGTGTCGATGAAATCCGTGATATCATTGCAGACGTATACACGCGCCCGTTCAAGGCGAAGAAAAAGGTATACATTATTGAAGACGGCGAAGCATTGACGATTGGCGCCCAGAACGCACTGTTAAAGGTGTTGGAGGAGCCTCCGGAGTACGCCGTCTTTATACTGTGCAGTGCGGCACTGGAAAAAATTCTGCCGACCATTCAGTCGCGCAGCCGCATTTTGCGCTTTCTGCCGAAAAGTGACAACGAAATCCGTCTGTATGTAAAAGAAAATTATCCGCATATGCAAAAGAACACCGATTTTATCGTTTCTTTCTGCGGCGGTATCACCGGACGGGTGGATTTATTATGTCAGAATGAAAACTTTTCCGAAATGCGGCAGAAAATGTTTAATGCTGCGGCGATCTTATTGCGCGGCGGCAAACAAACCCGCATTTTTGAAATTGCCGAATATTTTGAAGCGCACAAAAAAAGCAAGGAGCATACAACGGATGAGACCGGGCTGCTGCTCGATTGTCTTCTTTCCTTCTTCTCTGATATGCTGAAGTTAAAAGCCGGCTCCGAAGCCGGTATTACAAACACGGATTACTTCGAAAAGCTCACAGAATTATGTGGATTTGTATCCCGCGAGAAGCTTACCTTTGCTTGCAGCTGTGTGCTATCGGCGCAGGAAAAGCTTTCGATGTATGTGTCTATGAAATCAACGGTTTTAAGCATGCTGCTTCAAATCTATTATAAATAAGGAGATTACAAAACAACAATGGTACAAATTGTCGGTATACGCTTTAAAAGCGTAGGAAAAATATATTATTTTGATCCGGACGGTCTTCAAATCACCACCGATATGCACGTCATCGTGGAAACAACACGCGGCGTGGAAATGGGCAAAGTGGTGATTGCCAACCGTGAGGTAGAAGAAAACAAAATTGTGCAGCCGCTCAAAAAGGTGCTACGCATTGCAACCGATGCTGATTTTAAGAAAGCCGAAGAAAACCGCAAAAAAGAACGTGAAGCCTTCGACACCTGCCTTGCCAAAATTCAGCAGCATCAATTGGATATGAAGCTGGTCGATGTGGAATACACATTTGACTGTACGAAAATTCTGTTTTACTTTACTGCAGACGGGCGCGTAGACTTCCGCGAATTGGTAAAGGATTTGGCAGGGGTATTCCGCACACGCATCGAGCTTCGCCAGATTGGCGTGCGCGATGAAGCCAAAATGATTGGTAGCTACGGTGTCTGCGGCAGAAACTTGTGCTGTGCGCAGTATTTAGGCGATTTTGCACCGGTGAGCATCAAAATGGCTAAGGAACAGGGGCTTTCCTTAAATCCTTCCAAAATCTCCGGCACCTGCGGCAGACTGATGTGCTGTTTAAAGTACGAGCAAGCCGCTTACGATGATATGCTCAAGGTAACACCGCGCGTCGGTGCCTTGGTACAAACACCGTCCGGCAAGGGCACAGTCACCTACGTAAACCTTTTAAAAGGCAAGCTGAAGGTGTCCATGCTTCCGGAAAAAACAGGCGGTTTGGAAGAATTCCACGTTTCTGAAGTAAAGCTTTTGAAAAACGCAAAACACACAGAAACAGAACAAATTGATGCGGATCTGCTAAAAACACTTGAAGAATAAAGAAATATGTGATACAATGTGTATCTGATAAGTATAAGCTTATCAGATACACATATTATTAAATCATTTTATGATATGTTTATTATGTATACGGAGGTGTATTTTAAGATGGCTTACAAAATTAGTGATGCTTGCATTAACTGTGGTGCTTGCGCAGCAAACTGCCCTGTTGAATGTATCGCTGCTGGCGATGAAATTCATGAAATCGATGCAGATGCTTGCCTCAGCTGCGGCGCTTGCGCTGACAACTGCCCTGTAGGTGCAATTGCCGAAGAGTAAGAAAAACCAAAATGCCGGTTGCCGTTTGGCGATCGGCATTTTTGTTAAACCCATCTTAAAACAATCTATGGAACGAATTGACGATTTGCAAATCGGCGGTCTGAAAATCATACAGGATGACGCTTTATTCTGCTTTGGTGTAGATGCAGTGCTCCTCTCCCACTTTGCGAAGGATACCCCTGCCGCAACCATTGTGGATTTGTGCAGCGGCAACGGCATCGTCGGCATATTGCTTGCCGGCAAAACAAACGCATCTAGCATTTACTGTGTGGAAGTGCAAAGTAAATCCGCCGACCTCGCGCGGCGCAGTGTTGCATTAAATGCGCTAAATGACCGCGTACATATTATCGAGGATAATTTAAATAACTGCGGGCAGTATTTCAAAAAGGGCACGGTGGATATCGTCACCTGCAATCCGCCCTACATTGCAAACCACGGCGGTTTGGAAAATAAGACAAGCGAAAGGAATATCGCACGGCACGAAATTCTGTGCACCTTAGAGGATGTGATTCGCGAAAGCGCGGATATGCTCAAATCCGGCGGCAAGCTGTTTTTGGTGCACAAGCCGGAGCGACTAGTGGACATTTTCTGCACAATGCGCAGCTATTCTATTGAGCCGAAGCGCGTGCAGTTTGTGCATCCGCAGCCGTATAAAAAAGCAAACATTGTTTTGGTGGAAGGCGTGCGCAATGGCGGCAGCGAGCTAAAAATGATGCCACCGCTGTATGTATACGACGAAGACCACAACTACTCAAAAGAAATCAACGCAATCTACGGAAGGGAGAATTCCGATGTCTAAAGGCACATTATATCTTTGCGCAACGCCGATTGGAAACTTGGGCGATATCACGGCGCGTTGTCTCGAAACCTTATCTTCGGTGGATTTAATTGCCGCGGAAGATACAAGACAAACCTTAAAATTGCTCAATCACTTTGATATCCATACCCCGATGACCAGCTATTATGAGCATAACAAGATGGAAAAGGGCAATTACCTAATTGAAAAGCTGCTTGCCGGTGAAAGCATTGCCGTTGTATCGGATGCAGGCACGCCTGCCATCTCCGACCCCGGCGAGGATTTGGTCAAGCTCGCGATTGAAAACGGCATCCGTGTGACACCGGTGCCGGGCGCAGTTGCTGGCATTTCGGCGCTCATTTCCTCCGGTCTTTGCACCGGCAGATTTTGCTTCGAAGGCTTTTTGTCGATGAATAAGCGGCAGCGCAAAATCCACTTAGAGGAAATCAAAAGCGAAACGCGCACGATGCTGTTTTACGAAGCACCGCACAAGCTGCGAGCCACCCTGTCGGATTTAGCTACGGCCCTCGGTAGTGACCGCAAAATCGTGCTTGCGCGCGAAATTACAAAGCTGCACGAAGAATTTGTGCGCACCACACTTGGTGAAGCCATCGAAAAATACAAAGAGGACCAGCCGAAGGGCGAATTTGTGTTGGTGATTGAAGGCGCAACGAAAACAGAAACGGAAACGGACTATGCTTCCCTTTCCATCGAAGAACACGTAAAAATGCTGACCGACGAAGGCTTGAGCGAAGCCGACGCCATCAAAACCGCCGCCAAACAGCGCGGCGTCCCGAAAAACGAAGTGTACAGCGTGATTAAGAGAAAATAAAAAAAGACGGTAGGAACATTTAAATTCCTACCGTTTTCTTATTTTCCCGAAACCAATTCACCCTTGCGAATCATTGCGTTTTTCACCGCAGGCTTGTCCAATCGCATTGTAAACACCATTTCTGCGTGCGGTACGCAATCAATACACTCGCCCGCTTCATTTTCCATCCATTCCACCTTCTGTGTAAAGTACGGCTTGCCCGGCTGCATAATTTCCACCGTATCGCCGACGGAAAATTTGTTTCTCTGCGCCACCGTTGCGATGCCGGTTTTCTCGTCATAGTCCAAAATAAAGCCGACAATATCATAATCGCGGATATAGGAGCTGTTTTCATACACCTGCGAGTTTTCGTCCGTTTTGCCAAAGTAAAAACCGGTGCAGTACGGGCGGTGGCTGACCTTTAACACTTCGTTTAAAGCTTCTATGTCAAATACATAATTTTCCGGATCTGCAAAGTAGCGGTCAATCTCTCTGCGATAGGCGTTGACCACCGTCGCAACATAGTATTCACTCTTAACTCTGCCTTCAATTTTAAAGCTTGTAATGCCGCTCTTGACCAACTCCGGAATATGCGCAATCATATTTAAATCTTTGGAGTTAAATATAAATGTCCCGTTGTCGCTTTCCGAAATTTCCATATATTCGCCCGGGCGTTTTTCTTCTACCAACGCATACTTCCAGCGGCACGGCTGTGCGCACGCGCCTAAGTTTGCATCGCGCTTGGTTAAGTAGTTACTTAAAAGGCATCTGCCCGAATAGGAAATGCACATCGCGCCATGCACAAAGGCTTCCAGTTCCAAATCTGCCGGTGTCTTTTCACGAATTTCCTGAATTTCCGTAAACGAAAGCTCTCTTGCAAGCACAACACGCTCCGCACCAAGCTCGTGCCAGGTACGCACAGTCTCGTAGTTTACGTTGTTTGCCTGCGTCGATACATGCACGCTCATTTCCGGATGCAGTCTGCGCACCATCGAAAACAGGCCCAAATCTGCAACAATCACCGCATCCGCGCCGATTTCGCAGAGCATATCTAAGTAATCTTCAAATCCATGCAGCTGCGCGTTGTGCGGAATAATATTGACGGTCACATAAACCTTCACGCCACGCTCGTGCGCAAAGCGAATACCCTCCTCCATCTGTGCGCGCTCGAAATTTTTGGAAGCGACACGAAGACCAAAGCTTTCGCCGCCGATGTATACGGCATCTGCGCCGTAGAGCACAGCCATTTTCAGTTTTTCCAAATCGCCTGCCGGAGCAAGCAGTTCCGGTTTCGTCATACTGTTTTTCATCCTTTATAGTTTATACGAAAGTGAAACGCCGTCGCCAATAGAGAGCAAGCTCGTCTTCAACTCCGGTGCATCGCAAAGCGCCGCAATGTATTTTTTCAGTCGCTTCACAATCGTGATTTTTCTTCGAATCAGCAACGCACGGTTTGCCACCATGCCGCCGTATAAAATATTATCGCTTACCAGTACGCCGCCGGATTTTAACAGGCGGATGCACTCCGGCAAGAAGTATATGTAATGCGACTTTGCCGCATCCATAAAAATCATATCAAAGCTATCTTCTAATGTTTTTAAATATTCTTCCGCGTCTGCTTCCACAACCGTAATCTGCGCAGACAAGCCTGCTTTTTCAATATTTTCGCGCGCAAGATTTGCCATCGCTTCATCGCGCTCGACAGATACAATTTGTGCACCGGTCGGCATATTGGCATGCATTAAAATCGCGCTGTAGCCAATCGCCGTACCGATTTCCAGCACGCGCATCGGCTTTTGCATTCTGCAGATGGTTTCCAAAAATGACGCAACCTCTTTTTGCACAATCGGCACGCCGTTTTTGTGTGCATAGCTTTCAAGATCTGCTAAAATGCCGGTGCTCGGCTTTAGCGTGTCGCGGATATAATCTATAATATAATTGTGTGTAATCTGTTCTTCAAACGGCATTTATATCACCCTTGAATTTCTTTTTTCATCGCTTCGTGCTGCTGCAGCGTTTCCGCATAGTAGATTTTGCCGTCCGCATCCGACTGGAAATAGTAATCCTTCGTATCTGCCGGATACAGCGCCGCCTCTATCGCCGCTTTGCCCGGATTGCATATCGGACCGATTGGCAACCCCTGATTTATATACGTGTTGTACGGCGAATCTATCTGCGTGTCCGCCAGGGATAAAATCGGCTTTTTCTCGCCCAATAGATACTGCACGGATGCGCAAGACTGCAAATACGGAAATACCGACGGCTTGTTTAAGCGGTTATGAAACACCGCCGACACCTTGGTGCGGTCATTTACGCTGCTCGCCTCGCTTTCAATCAGCGATGCCAGCGTTAAAATTTCATCATCTGTATAGCCAAGTTCTTCTGCGCGTGCCCGATACGTATCGGTATACACTTGCGCAAAGCGGTCAAGCATCAATTCAATAATCTTAGATGCCTTCATGGTGTTGGAGATATTGTATGTGTCCGGAAACAAATACCCCTCTAACGGATTTTCGCGCTCGACTGCCTTTAAAAACGGATAGTCATAGGCTTGCGCCAGTGCCGCCGTAAATTCTTCGTCCGTAATATAGCCGGTTTCGGTCACAATTCTCTGAATATCCTGGAGGGTCGACCCTTCCGGCACCGTAATATCTGTGGTACGATAACCGCTGTCATACGTTAGCGTATTGATAATTGCATTGTAGCCGTCCCCCGTATCAAACGTAAACGTCGCGGCATAAAAACGGTCATCCACGCCCTTCAGCTTCGCCACTGTGCGAAACAGAAACGGACTTTTGATGACTTTTGCTT
Organism: Clostridia bacterium; assembly: GCA_045537695.1. Taxonomy (GTDB): domain Bacteria; phylum Bacillota; class Clostridia; order UBA1381; family UMGS1253; genus RGIG2041. Next base: position 13,848 of record JAZSQB010000027.1, read on the forward strand.
CATTTAATATTACACTAACGCGTGTAGCATTTGCATCCGCCTGCGAAAGTCCCAGCGTGTACGGTCCACTCTTTTGAAAAATGCCAAACACATCTGCCGCAAGCCCACCCAGATGCACAAGCAGCACGGCAGCAAGCAAAATAATCCCCAGCATGCAAAGCCGATAATATTTCCATTTTTTCATAATCTTCCTCACATTTCCCGTCTGCCTTCCATGGCGCGAAGCAGCGTCACTTCATCGGCATACTCCAGGTCGCCGCCGACCGGAATACCGTGCGCAATACGCGTCACCTTCACGCCGAGCGGCTTTAAAAGCTTGCAAAGATACATCGCGGTTGCTTCGCCCTGCACCGTCGGATTGGTCGCCATAATGACCTCCTGCACCGTCCCGTCGGAAAGACGCTTTAAAAGCGGCGCAATCTTTAATTCATCCGGACCAATACCGTCCATCGGCGAAAGCGCGCCGTGGAGCACGTGGTAAAGACCATTGTATTCGCGCACCTTTTCCATCGCCGCCACGTCTTTGGGCGACTCCACCACGCAAATCACACTGCTGTCACGCTCTGTATCCGCACAGATTTCGCACGGCGAACGGTCCGTCAGATTCTGGCAAAAATCGCAGAATACGACCTTTTCCTTTGCCTCTGCAATGGCATCGCACATATCCTCTGCGTATTTTTTCGGCATCTGCAGCACGTGAAAAGCAATGCGCTCTGCCGATTTTCTGCCGATGCCCGGTAATTTTTCAAACTGTTCTATTAACTTTTCAATCGTTGGTGCATGCATAATATAAATCCTTTGTGTTTATCTTTGTCGAGGCATTCTGGGCACATTTCCCAAGCAAAGTATGCTGACAGATTATACAATCCCTCAGTCTTTTGCTTCGCAAAATCCAGCTCCCTTTACACAAGTGAGCCTTAACTTACCTCAAATTTCCCTATCTATTTTAAAGTGGGAATTTGGATGCAGCGCAAGGCACAGACGGTAGCACAGTGCGTTGGTACGCTCTGACGGCTACAACGCCACATCACATATATTTTAAGCGAAAATCAGATGCACGACGTGGCGTAAACAATGACACAGTACGCAGGTACGGGTCATCGTTTACAACGAAGTATTGCGCCGATTTTACCTTTAAAACAAGCCTGGGATGCTCATGCCGCCCGTCAACTTCCCCATCGTGCCGGCTGCAAGCTCATCTGCCTGACGCATAGCCTCATTAACTGCGCTTAAAATCAAATCCTCGAGGGTTTCTACATCATCCGGGTCAACGGCTTCCGGACTGATTTTGATTGCCATAAGCTCTTTTTTACCGTTGATGGTTACGGTGACAGCACCGCCGCCGGCAGATGCTTCGAGTGTTTTTTCTTCTATTTCCGCTTGCGCTTTGAGCATTTCTTCCTGCATCTTCTGCGCTTGCTTAATCATTTGGTTCATGTTGCCCATACCAGGCATACCGCCTCTGAATTTTGCCATTGCTATACTCTCCTTTTATTTTAACTTGTTATTCATCAAATGAAATGTCATCACCGGCGAATTGCATCAGTGCGTCGAGCGGGTCTGCCTCTTCGGTCGGTTGTGGTGCTGGTTCGCTGTTCTGTACGGTGATTTGCGATGCAGATTCCTGCAGCGCATCGAATTCGTTATCGGAAAGATACTTGACGCGCAGAGGCATACCGCAAACCTGCGTCGTCGCTTTCTTTAAATCGTCCGCAAGGCTTTCCACAATCGTTTTGATGTAGAACTCATTGCGCATATACAAACTGTCGTCTGCGATTTTAACCTGCTTGCTGGAAAGGGCACCGTAAAGTGGCGGACTTTGTTTTTTTAGAATGGTTAAAATCTCACCCCACGCGGATGCGCCGCTTGCTTTGGGTGCAGACGGCATCGGTTTTGGCTGTGGTGCAGGCTTTTCTGCCGGTGCGGCAGGTGCTTCCGGCATCGGTGGTTCTTCCCACGGCGGCATTTCCTCCGCAGGCGGCGCCGGCTCTATCGGTTGCGGCGCCGGTGTCGACCAAACAGGTCTTTCCATCGCCTGCGGTGCAACGCGCACCGGTGCTCCGCCGGAAAGCTGCGCCTCCAGCGCTTCAATACGCGCAAGCAAGCCTGCTGTGGTCGAATCAAAATTCTCATCACACAGACGAATAAATGCCAGCTCATACACCACGCGCACACTCTTTGCCGTTTTTGCATCAGCAACCGCCGCTGTCAGCGTATCAATACAATAGGCAATCCACGCCGGTGTAAACATCTTTTTCTGCTGTTCAATCACAGAAAGAATATCCGCGCCGCAATCGAACAGCCTGTCCGGCTCTTTACAAATGCCGAAAACCAATATATCACGCAGACGCTGAATAATGCGGTCTGTAAAATTTGTCAAATCCTTACCATTGGCAACCGTTTGCGCCAGAATTTCCAGTGCCTTTGCCGTATCCTTTGCAGCAAAAGCTGCGATGCAGTCATCAAGCAGCGTATCGGAAGCCACGCCCAAAACACGCTCTACACTTTCGCGCGTAATTTTCTCTGCCGAAGCACTGATGCACTGGTCAAGCATGCTGAGCGCATCGCGCATACCGCCGTCTGCCAGGCGGGCAATCAGTTCAAGCGCTTCGACCTCTGCATCGACATTTTCCGCCGTCACAATCTGCCGTAAACGGATGGTAATATCGTGCACGCTGATGCGCTTAAAATCGAATCGCTGACAGCGCGACGTAATCGTCGGCGGTAGCTTATGCGCCTCTGTCGTTGCTAAAATAAACACAACGTACGGGGGCGGCTCTTCCAGCGTTTTTAAAAGCGCATTGAAAGCACCCGCCGAGAGCATATGTACCTCGTCTATAATATAAATCTTATATTTTGCCTGTGCCGCACTGTAGGAAACCTCGTCACGGATTTCACGGATATTGTCTACGCCGTTATTGGATGCCGCGTCGATTTCCACGATATCGAGCACACTGCCGTCCGTCACGCCCTTACAAATACTACATTCGTTACAAGGATTGGCATCCTGCGGATTTTCACAGTTGATTGCTCTTGCAAATATTTTTGCGCAGGAGGTCTTACCGGTACCGCGCGTGCCGCAAAACAAATAAGCATGCGCTGTTTTACCGGACAGTATTTCATTTTTCAGCGTGGAAACAATATGATTCTGCCCAATTACATCATCAAAGGTCTGCGGTCTCCACTTTCGGTACAATGCCTGATATGCCATTGTTTTTCCTCCTGTGTTTTTTCAAAATGATAAAAAAAGTCATACAGCTCTGCTTCGAAGTCGGTTTTCCATGCGGTAAGTCTGCCGATGACTCAGCCCCGGCACCCCCGTATCACACCCAGTGCACCGCTTATTGCTGCTCGGTTCCCCGCCTGACAAGGTTCACGGGTCTCGGTCGCACAGGACCAAAGCCTCATTGCCATCCAAAACAAACGCCTGCCATACAAAACCGCTCCTCGGCAGAGCATTCACCCTTGCTATAGCGGATTGCAAGTTCAGGGTACCGCTACCACCCCGGCTAGTACGACTTATATATTATACCCTATTTTTTTGATTTGTGCAACTAATTTTTGCTTTTTTATAATTAGAAAATTTATAGCAACAACCGGATAGGAATGTCACTTTAAATTTGTTGTTTTACTTCACCTGTACATACTGTCCCATAAACAGAATTTCGCCGTTTGTGTTGTCGCGTACCCATTTGTTGATTTCCTGCACAGCACTGTTTTTTGGCACTGTCGCAACCGGTGCATTATAATATGTACGCATCCGCTCTGCATACGTTTCCGAAACGGTTGCATCTTCTTTTAGCACCCACACACCGTTTGCAAGGTGCAACTGCATCAACTCTTCCATTTTGTATATCTCCAAAAGCTTTTCAAGCCTCTGATTATATACCTCCAGGTCCTGTATCCCCAGCGCATCCAAAATTTCTTGTCTGGTTTCGTCCTGCGCACCGTTTGCAACCATCGCAAACGCACTTTGTATGGAAAGCGGCGAAAACATATAATTCTCATTTTTCGGCATCAGCTTGTTTACATCATCCGCAAAAAATGCACTATGCTCTACTTGCGTATCAGTAGTCTTCCATAGGGTTTCTTTTTCACAACCGGTAATGCACAATAGCATACAAACGCATAAAACAGCCGCAACCCATTTTTTCATAGAAAGACCTCCTTGTTTTCATGCTCTGCCACTATAGACGCATTTTGCTTACAAAAGTTCCCAAAATGCACAAAAAGCCGGTTTGCACCGGCTTTTCTTTAATTCTTCTTTAAAAATACTAACAGTGCCTTCGACACCGCTGTGGCAATAACACCGCAGGTAAGAACCTCCGCAATACCGTTGGATAAAAACACACCCCAGATAAACAACCACGCGCTTTTGCCTGCCGCAATCTGCTGAAAAACCGGTGTGCTTGAAAACAGCAATACCAGCGTGCCCAAAAACAGAACGGTATTTAAAAGCGGTGCTGCAATGCTACCGAGAATTACACTAAATACATTATCACCAACTACCTTCTTTGCGCCCACATAGGACAAACCGCAAAGCCAGCCCATCAGCACGCGCGGCACAATACAAAGCACCATTGTGCCAAAAACATTATAATTAAACAGAAGCGTTGTCATACCGCCGCTGCCGGAAATCGCACTCCACGCGCTGGTCAAGCCAAAAACCAGACCCAATACGGCCCCCGCCGTCGGACCCATCGTCACCGCACAAACCGCAATCGGCACCGTCAGAATCGTCACATTGAGAATCGGGGTTTTAATATAGCCGAGACCGGTCATGGTCATCAAAAGCAAAATTGCTGCAAAAAACGTCACTCTCATCCAGTACTGCAAATTTTTATTTTTCATATTGTCCCCTCCTGCTGCTATACTACCACCTTTTTCGCAAAAAATCAAGCCCATCCAGACATTTCTTGGAACAAATGCCAAATTTCGTCGTTTAGTAAGATATAAACAATTTGTGAATTTGCCGAAACCCTCTGTTTTGGTGGTTGACAGAAAAACAAACAAGGTGCTATAATATTTTTGCTAGAGTATGCTTAATTAGTTTTAGTTAGATACATATTATGGAAACGGAGGCCTTGGACTTGAAGCAAAAGGAAGTCATTTTTAATTCTTTTCCAAACGATGCAAGCAAATCCGGTGGGGAAAACACAGATACCTCTACCACCATTCGCTTTAATGCAATAAAATCAACGGATGCATTTGATGTTGAAAGTGTATATACGCCGCGTACGCGCGCCGGCGCAGCAACAAGAACAACCAGTCGCAGAAGGACAACAACGCGTGCGCGTCAATCCGGCAAATCCAAAAAGGCAGATTTATCCCGGCTGAAAACAATGACGAAAAGGAAGAAAATCACTTTTTTAATTGTCAGCGTTCTTTTGCTCTTCTTTTTAATCAGCAGTTGCAAATTCCTGTTTTTGCTGGGTAATCCGCTTATTGGCGGCGATATTGACGAAGAAATTAAAAAGGCACAGGACGCAGTTAAGAATGATATGGTATCCGTTCTGCTGATCGGCACAGACGGCGGTGGCTACAATACAGATACCATTATGCTTGCCGTAATGAACTGCAAAAGCAAGGAAATCAGCTTAATTTCCATTCCGCGTGATACACGCGTGCCGAATCCGTACGGTGGCAGCGGGTATGCAAAAATCAACTCCGTCTATGCCGCAAAGGGTATGGCAGGTTTAATTTCGCAAGTCAAAGCAGTTACCGGTATGCCGGTCAACTTCTATGCGATGATTGACTTTGAAGGTTTCAGAGAAGCCATTGACGTTTTGGGCGGTGTTGAATTTAATGTGCCGCAGCGTATGAAGTATTATGACCCTGTGCAGGATTTAAATATCGATTTATATCCGGGTGTGCAAATCCTCGACGGTGACAAAGCGGAGCAGCTCGTGCGTTGCCGAAACATATACGCGCAGGCTGACCTTGCCAGAACAGAAGTGCAACGCAATTTTATCAAAGCAACAATTGAACAGCATGCAACTGTCGCAAATCTGACGAAACTCGGCGACCTGTATAAAACCCTGGAGCCGTATGTAAAAACAAGTGTGACGCTGGGCGATGCACTCAAGTACGGCGCTTCCGTAACCGGCGTAAAATCCGACCGCATTTATTCTTATATGTTGCCGGGCGCTGCTGGTTCTTACGGTTCAAAGAACATTTCTTATTTCATCTATGATGCAGAAGAAGTCAAGGCACTCGCAAACGAGATTGGGTACGGCGAGGTAGAGGTTGTAAGACTGCCGGCACCGACAATGTCCAGCGATAAAAAGGCCGAAATTCCTGAAGAAGAGGAAGATAAAAAAGAGGATACGAAAGAAGATAGCAAGGATAAAGACGATACCTCTAAAACCGATAGTGATGAAAACAAAAAAGAACCTGCCGATGCAGAAGATAAGAAGGATGAAAAGCCGGATACTTCCCCGAAGGATCCAACTGCAGAAATGCAAAAGCCCCAGTCTCCTGCAGAACATCCGGCAGATACGCAAAAACCAATCCCTGGTCCGAAACCACAACCGCAACCGTCCCCGACGCCGACGCAGCCGGTGGATCAGACACAAGTGCCGGACGGAATTTAAACAAAAAGCATACAAAAAAGACACTTCGTATCAGGTGTACTCTTAAGGACAGTAAAAGGCTCTTGCAATTTTGCGAGAGCCTTTAATCATTGTAAAAACAATCTTTTTCCCATCTTAAAACATTTGTATCAATATATTCCCATATTTTCTGATAATCCTTTTCACCACGGATTATATGGTCATTATAGGAAGATTGCCATACATTTTTACCATATTCTTTATTGCAATATCTCTTTAATAAGGATATAAATTTTGATATTTCGTTATTGTAGGGTGCGGCGGTTTGCGACGCACCGTTTTTGTAATCCGTAATATTCAAAATTAAATGAAAATGATTTGGCATTATGACATATTTATCTATTTTTATATGAGAGTATTTCTCGTTCATCAGATTAATATATTTATCAAGAATTGCACCACATTCCGATAGTATTATTTGCGGTGTGTCGAAATCGCCACACCCTACGATTTTTCCAAGCAGTTGTTTTCTATCTTTCACGCAGATTGTCAGGAAATACATCCCCGGTGTTGAATAATCATATCCTTTTAATCTTGTTGGTTTTCGTTTTGGTAAATCCATACTATTATTTTATTTCCTGTTCTAAATCGTCAAAATCTTTTGTTGAAAAGAATTCTCCTAATGTGATTTCTAATCCATCACAAAATTTCTTGATTGTTCTTATAGAAATATCCCTGCGTGATTTATCCATCATACTATATGCAGTTGACGGTGTTACGCCTGATATGTTTGCAAGCTCATTTATCCGCATATTTCTTTCAGCACAAAGTTCATTAAACCTTTTTACGATTACATCTTTAACATCCATTTTAAAACACCTCGTAAAGATATTTTAAAATAATTTACATTTTTGCGTATACGCACTTGCGTATTTTATGAAATTATGATATACTATATTTGTGAAAATTATTCAAAAGAATAAAATTTTGGAGGTTAAACAAAATGAAGAAAAGATTACAAGGATTGATTGCAGGTGTACTGATAGGTGCAATGCTGGCGAGTGGGGTGGTATTTGCAAAACAAATCAGTGAAACAGCAGAGTTGTTTTATAACAACATTAAGATTTACATTGACGGCGGAGAAATTGTTCCAAAAGATGCAAATGGCAATGTTGTTGAACCATTTACAATGAACGGAACAACATATTTGCCTGTTCGTGCTATTTCAAATGCTTTTGGAAAAGATGTTGAATGGGACGGAGCAACGCAGAGCGTTTACATTGGAAAGAAAGACCAGACAAAACCCGATAATTATTTGCATAGAATTCAGTATAATGATTATCGTGAGGCTGATGACGATAATGATTTTGCTATTATAAATGGTACAATTACAGATTACAATAACAATGTATATACTAACGGATTACTATTTTTTGTAGATTGGCACAGAGAATTACAGGATGACGCGGATAAGAGCGATATATTGGTGGCATATCCTTTAAACAGTAGTTATAACACTCTGAAGGGAAAAATTATCATCCCAAAAGAACGCAACATAAGCACAACCGCTGCGACACGGTGTGAATCCGCAAGTAATGATGTTTTCTTTTATGGAGATGGCAAATTACTTTATAAGGCCACAGGAGTAACATCATCAATGCCATTTTCATTTGATTTGAATATTAAAGGCGTGAACCAATTAGTAGTTAAAATTAAATGTGCACAAAATTCTTCAACTCATATAGCCCTTACAGATTTGGCACTTTATAAATAATGTCCGGTACTGTAACAAGCAGGGAAGATGTATCGCATCTTCCGATAATTTTAGGATAATCCTAAGACCTTATGAAGAGGAACGACACGCAGGTCTTTCCCTACAATGCGGTTCGTCGGAAACCGCCGAACCCTACGATAAAAGGCTGAACGAAATCAATCGTTCAGCCTTTTAAATTACTGTCCTTTAGAGTACTCCTCATAAGAAGTGTCTTTTTTACTAAGAAAAATCAATTATTCCGCAATCAAATCAGCCTCTTCAGCAAGAGCAGTTTCATACTTTGCCAAAATCGAACTTTCTAAATACTCACGCATCTGCGCGTTGATCGGATGAGCGATGTCTTTAAACTCGCCGTCTGCCGTCTTTCGACTCGGCATTGCAATGAATAACTTATCCTGTCCCTCGATAATCTTAATATCATGAACAACGATAGCGTTATCAAATGTAACGGAAACTACTGCTTTCATTTTACCCTCAGCATTGATTTTTCTTACTCTGATATCCGTTATCTCCACGATATTTCACCTCCCTACGAACAGTCGCTTTTTCGCACACAACTGCTCCATTTTTTCATTTTCACTATCTCATAATTTCTAATAAATGTCAATAGCTTTTTAACCAATTCCTTGCAAAATGTAACAGAATTTTCGTTTTAATTGTAAAAACATTGTGCAAATCTAATAGTTCACAATTTCATTTTTTGTAGCTTTAGCACAAAAACCATTTTTTCACTGTATCTATACTATGCGCAATAAAAAATTTTTCTTGCATTTTTCTTTGAAAAGTGTTTTAATTTATCTTATGTTGTTATATAATGATATCTAGGAATATAAATAGGGAGTTTATCCGAACATGAACGATTTTTATATCTCGTCTCTCAGCAAAAATGCAAAAATACATTTTATTGGCATTGGCGGCATCAGTATGAGCGGTCTTGCGCATATTTGTATTAAGGAAGGTTTTACAGTGTCCGGCTCGGACACCGGCACTTCCCCCATTCTGAACCGTCTCTCCGATGCAGGTGCAACCATCTATCGCGGTCACGATGCAAAAAACTGTATCGGCGCAGAGCTGGTTGTCTATACAGCGGCGATTCAGGAGGATAATCCGGAGCTTGTATATGCGCGCGAAAATGGTATACAAAACATCGAACGGTCGATATTTTTAGGTGCGGTAATGCGCAGCTACAGCGATTGCGTATGTATCGCCGGTACGCACGGCAAAACCACCACAACCTCCATGATGTCGCACGTACTTTTGGCACACGACTGTGACCCGACGATTTTAATTGGCGGCGAGCTCGATGCCATCGGCGGCAATTATCGTTTGGGTAAAACCGGTTACTTTTTAACGGAAGCTTGTGAATACCATAGCTCCTTTTTAGAGTTTTTTCCGAAATACGCACTCATTACCAATGTAGATGCAGACCATTTAGACTACTTTAAAGACTTAAATCACATCAAAGAAACCTTTACAGCCTATGCAAAGCTCCCTGGCAAGGATGGTTTCGTGATTGTCTGCGGCGACGATGAAAACGCAATGGAATGTGTGCAAACCACAGACGCAACCATCATCACATACGGTCTGGATGCCAAAAACGACATACACCCGACCGGGGTATATACAAAAGAACACCATATGTGCTTTGAACTGGAAACAGCCGGCGAAACGCGCAAGGTACACCTGCAGGTGGCAGGTATGCACAATCTTTACAATGCGCTCGCGTGTTTTGCCATCGGCAAAGCGATGGGCATAGATGCCGATACCGTGCAGCGCGGCGTGGAAAGCTTTACCATGGTGCACCGCCGTTTTGAAAGAAAAGGCGAGCTAAACGGTGCTTGCATTGTAGACGATTATGCCCACCATCCAACGGAAATCATGTGCACACTGCAGGCGGCAAAATCTATCGCCAATGGGCGCGTTATTGTTGCATTCCAGCCGCATACGTACACCAGAACGTACACCTTGCTTGAAGAGTTTGCAAATGCGTTTAACGATGCGGACGAAGTGCTCGTATTTGACATTTATGCGGCACGCGAAAAGGATACCGGTCTGATTCACGCGCGTGACCTAGCTAAAAAGCTAAAGCAAAACGGTGTAAATGCAAAATATATCGAAAACTTTGATGCGGCCGAGACGAATTTAAGACACACCTTACAGCCCGGGGATATATTACTCACAATGGGTGCCGGCAACATATTTCAGGTCGGCGAATATTTATTAAAATAAACGAAAAAAGCACTTGCCTTACGCAAGTGCTTTTTTGGTGCCGCTGGTCGGGGTCGAACCGACACGGTATCACTACCACAGGATTTTGAGTCCAGCGCGTCTGCCAATTCCACCACAGCGGCATATGAAATTGAACACTTAAATAAGATACCATATTCGACGGAAGATGTCAAGCGTTTTTTTAATAAACTTTGCATAAAATCATACGAAAAGGCAATGTTTTTATTGATTGTAAAACTTTTTTGTGCTAATATAAATACATCAGTAGCAATTCCAATAAAAAAGGAGTGTAAACAAATGAAGAAAACTGTACAGGATATTATTTCCATGATTCAGGAAAATGACATCAAGATGGTGGACTTTAAGATGGTGGACATCAACGGTCAGTATCGCCATGTGACGATTCCTGCAAAGAACTTTTCCGAAAAGACAATGAAAAACGGCATCGGCTTCGATGCCTCCAACTATGGCTACGCCGTAGTGGAAAAAAGCGATATGGTATTCATTCCGGATCCAGACACCGCTGTGATTGACCCGTTCTGCGAAATCCCGACCCTGTCTATGACCGGTAACGCCATGATTATCGACTCGCCGGAAAACAGACCGCTCGCGCAGTATCCGAGAAACATCGTACTCGCGGCTGAAAAATACTTAAAGGACTGCGGCATTGCAGATACGATGCTGATTCTGCCGGAGTTTGAATTCTACCTTTTCGACCAGATTGGCTGGGAAGTAAAGCCGGAATCCATCGGCATGCGTCTTGATGCAATGCAGGCGCACTGGAACAGCGCCGTAGAAGGCACGGGCAACATTGTTGCAAAGCAGAAAAACTACCACATTGCAAAGCCATTTGACATTGCATACGAAGCAAGAAGCGAAATGTGTATGCTTATCGACGATGCAGGCATCGCCTTAAACTACCACCATCCGGAAGTGGGCGCAGGCGGTCAGTTTGAAATCGAGCCGGAGCTCGGTCAGATGTCTAAAATGGCTGATGCAACCATGATGATTAAATACATCATCCACAACACCGCAAGAAAGTACGGTCTTTCCGCTACATTTATGCCAAAGCCGGTGATGGGCGAAGCAGGTAATGGTATGCATGTTCACATGCAGCTTTTTAAGGACGGCTTGCCGGTATTCTCCGATGATAACGGCTATGCACACTTAAGTAAGGAAGCGCACTGGTTCATGGGCGGTCTTTTAAAGCACATTGCATCCCTCTGTGCACTCACAAACCCGTCCACCAACTCGTTTAAGCGTCTTGTACCGGGCTTTGAAGCACCGGTGACCGTAGGCTATGCAACCTCCAACAGAAGTGCCGTAATCCGTATTCCTGCATACGCAAAAGCACCGGAGCTTCGCCGCTTCGAGCTTAGAAATCCGGACGCAACCTGTAACCCGTACTTCTGCTATGCAGCTATCCTGATGGCAGGTATCGACGGTATCAAAAATCAGATTGACCCGCACGAAAACGGCTGGGGTCCGTACGATATGAACCTCTTCCACTTAAGCGACGAGGAAAAGGCGAAATTAAAGCACCTGCCGACCTCGCTCGACCAGGCACTCGATGCCCTAGAAGCAGATCACGACTACCTCACTGCAGGCGGTGTATTCCCGGAAGAACTGCTCAAAAACTTCATCGCTACCAAGCGCGAAGAATGCCGTCAGCTCTCCACCATTCCGCATCCGGCAGAATTTGAGAAATATTATAATCTGTAATGCAAAGCAAAAGACGGGAGGGTTGTAAATAACAACCCCTCAGTCAAAACTCGTTTTGACAGCTCCCCTTACACAGGGGAGCCTTTTTGTTGCGGTGCGCCCTACTAACATTCAATATCGTAGGGGTAATGCACGAATCGCCCATAAAAAACTGCAATCCGTTGGGCAATGATATGCAAATTTTATAGGTGCTTATTTTATTTTCGTATACATACTGTACAGACCGGCATACATGCCGTCTTTTTCCATCAGCTCTGTGTGCGTTCCTTCCTCGACAATACCCTCATCCGTTAAGACAACAATCTTATCTGCATTACGGATGGTGGTTAAGCGGTGCGCCACCGTAAAGGTCGTTCTGCCCTTGGCAAGCTTTTCGAGTGACTGCTGTACAATCAGCTCACTTTCGTTATCGAGTGCACTCGTCGCTTCATCCAGAATCAGAATCGGCGGATTTTTTAAAAATACACGTGCAATGGCAAGGCGTTGCTTCTGTCCACCGGAGAGTTTAATGCCGCGCTCACCGATATAGGTGTCATACCCGTCTGAAAGTCCCATAATAAATTCGTGCGCCCCCGCGAGCATTGCAGCCTCAACAATTTCCTCTTCAGTCGCATCCATTTTACCATAACAGATGTTTTCCTTCACTGTGCCGCAGAACATATATACATCCTGCGCCACAACACCGATATGGTCGCGCAGACTTTTTAAGGAAATGTCTCTTATATCCGTGCCATCGAGCAAAATCTCTCCAGACTGGATTTCGTAAAAATGCCCAATTAAGTTACACATCGTCGTTTTACCGCCACCGGAAGGACCAACCAGTGCAATGTTTTCGCCCGGTTTTGCGTGTAAATTGATATTACTTAGCACATCCTCGGCGCTGTCGTTATATTTAAAGCAAACGTTCTTAAATTCAATTTCGCCACGTACATCCTCAATCTCCACCGGATTTTCACAATCGCGGATGTCCGGCTCCTCCGCCATAATTTCCGTAAAACGCTCAATGCCGGTGATACCGCGCTGAAACTGCTCCGTAAACTCCACGATTTTGCGAATGGACGCAATCAGGGTCTGAATATATAAAATATATGCAATCAAATCCGCCGGCTGAATCAAACCGCGAATCATAAATACCGAGCCGAGCACAATGCCGACCACATACATCAATCCGTCAAAGAAGCGGTTTGCCGCCTGAAAGCGCGCCATATAGACGTACGCCTTTTTCTTCGCCGCGAAGAAGCGCAGATTACCCTTGCCGAACTTCTTTTTCTCCACCTCTTCATTGGCAAAGCTTTTCACCACGCGAATACCGAGCAGGCTGTCCTCCAAATCCGCATTAAGCTCGCCAACCTGCACGCGCTGCTCTTTAAATGCATTTTTCATTCCCTTGCGGAACAGTCCGACCGAAATGAGCATAATCGGCAACACTAGGAAAATCAATACCGTCAACTGCGCATTGATGCCGCTTAAAATAATAAACGCGCCAATCAGTTTAATACCCGCAATAAACATTTCTTCCGGAAAATGGTGTGAAAACTCCGTAATGTCAAACAAATCCGTGGTCACGCGCGTCATCAGCTGCCCGACCTTGGTATTATCAAAAAAGTTATACGAAAGCGTCTGCATATGCGCAAACAAATCGCGGCGCATATCCGTTTCCAGCTTCGTACCCATCACGTGCCCGACATATGCCATATAATAATTTGCCGCTGTATCCACCAGACGCAAAAACAGATACAGAGCGCCGATTTTTAAAACCGAGCTGAGCAAAAGCGCCTCCGGATTGGTCTGCGCCGTAGCGGTGATATAGCGCACGAGCATTGGAAACAAAAGCTCGCACACCGTCGTCAGCGCAGCGCAGAGAAGGTCGACGCCCACAATGCCCAAGTACGGCTTGTAGTACGGCAAAAACTGCATAAATATTTTGAAGGTTGATTTCTTATTTTCTTTGGACATCTCGCATAAACCTCACAGAAATTTTATATGAAGTAAGTATACTAAACTGCCCCTGCTTTTGTCAAGATTATGACAAAACTTGACAAATTTTTTAATTATGGTATACTTTGTGTGATATTGTGCTAGCGGGGGATTTTTATGATTTACATTATTGCAAATACACTTTCCGGCAGCGGCAAGGGCGCCGCATGCCTGAAAAAGACAGAAGCGATTTTGCGCGAGAAAAACATCGCTTTCCAGACGCGCATTTCCGAATACGCCGGACACAGCAGCGTACTTACAAAAGAAGCCTGCGCAAACTTGGATTGTCGCCGCATTATTGCCATCGGCGGTGATGGTACCTTCAGCGAGGTGCTCCGCGGCTTGGATTTATCCGTACCAATTGCTTTCGTACCCGCCGGTACGGGCAACGACTTTGTAAACGGCGCAGAATTGCCGACAGATACACAAAAGGCGGTTGAAGCTGCCGCATATGGTAAGCCGGTGCTCTACGATATGATAAAAGTCAACGGCAAGCGCTGCTTAAATGTTGCAGGCACAGGCTTTGATGTCAACGTGCTTTTGCACGAGCAAAAAATCCGCAAGGTATACAAAAGCAAGCTCAGTTACACCTTGGCGCTGCTGCGCGCGCTGTTAAAGCTTGAATTTACACCGGTGACCATTCGCGTCGATGACGGTGAGCCGTTTGAAGAAGATGTGCTGCTTTTGGCAGCCGCAAACGGCAAGTATTACGGCGGCGGTCTTCCGATTTGTCCGTCCGCAACCGCCAATGACGGGTATATGGATTTGGTGAGCATCAAAAAGCTCTCCTACCTTGCACTGCCGGGCGTGCTGTTAAAGTTCTTTAAAGGCAAAATTGCCGAAATCACCGAATACGCGAAGATTTTTCGTTGCAAGAAAATCAGCCTGCTGGTGAAAAAGCCGCTTCCGGTCAATATTGACGGTGAACTCTGCGAAGAAACACAACCCTTGCAAATTGAGCTTGTCAGCAAGCGCTTGCAGGTACTATGCTTAAATGATTGATCAGTGTATATAACAAGGCTCTCGCTACTGCGAGAGCCTTACATCATTATAAATACAATTCTTTTCCCATCCCATTACATCCATATCTATATATTCCCATATTTTCCGACAACCCGCTTTACCAAGAATAACGTGGTCATGCGCGCCTGCCATATGTTTTCACCATATGCCTTGTTACAAAGCATGGCGCATTAATCCGGCGCGCCGTTACACACAAATCCCAACACACAAAAAACGGGTAGAGCAAAATTGTGCTGCACCTGTTTCTTTTTTACATCAGTGCATCGCCGCGGTCGACCACGACTTCGTAACCGATTTTTGCCATATTTTCTTTAAGAGCTTCAAGCATCTGCGCAGACTCGGCACCGTTCGAAAGCTTATTGTTATAGAGCGCATACAGCGCACGGTTCTCTTGCGGTGACAAATTCGGCATCACCACATTTGCACCCGCGCAAATGCCCATTTCCCTGCCCTGCGGATGCATACTGCCAAGCGCCGTGGTCGCCGGCAAAAGGACCTTCGGCAGCATCAGGCGGACTATGGAAAGGAGCTTGAGCGTCATCGTCAAATCCCCTGCCGGAAATGCGGCAAATGGCGTATCCTTATGCGGAATAAACGGACCGATGCCCACCATATGCGGCGCAAATCGCTTCAAAAAGCGCAAGTCCGCTAAAATGTGGGCTGCAGTCTGGTACGGCGAGCCCACCATAAAGCCGGCACCAACCTGATAACCGATATATTTTAAGTCCTCCAGACATTTTTTTCTGTTTTCAAGCAGCATACCTTCCGGATGCAACTTCTGATAATGCTTGCTGTCTGCTGTTTCATGGCGCAAAAGATAGCGGTCCGCACCCGCATCGTACATCGCCTTATAGCTCTGATAGCTTCGCTCACCGAGCGAAAGCGTAATCGCACAGTCCGGATAGCGTTTTTTTAGCTCCGACACCACACCGCAGACAAAATCATCCGTAAAGGTGCTATCCTCACCGCCTTGCAGCACAAAGGTGCGAAAGCCGAGGGAATATCCTTCCGCGGCACACGCCAAAATCTGCTCGACACTTAAACGGTAACGCTCCACTTTGCGATTGCCGGCGCGAATGCCGCAGTAATAGCAATTATTCCTACAATAATTGCTGACCTCCACCAAGCCACGGATATAAACCTTATTTCCGAAATGTGCCCGGCGCACTTCATCTGCCTTCTCATACAGATAGGTCAGCTGCCTTTTATTCTGCATATGCAAAAGGGCTTCCATCTCCGCAGACGGCAAATCCCCCGTTGCGGCAAGCTTGTCAATAATCAGTTTCATAGCCATTTCCTTCATTTTATATTTTCCTTTATTGTATTCTTAATCTTTCCTGTTGTCAAGCGCTGAAATACAGTGTATAATAAATGGTAGTGAAAATTTCGAAAGGATTTGACTGTATGCAGATTATTATTGACCGATTTGAGGGCGAATATGCCGTCGTGGAATTAGAAGACAAAACCTTTGAAAATCTGCCGCGCACACTGGTGCCCGAAGGTGCACACGAAGGCGATGCGCTGGAAATACACATCGCAACCGCGGCAAATACGCAGGAAATTACATCTTTGATGGATGCACTTTTTGAAGAATAGGCGCTCAGGGGATGGATTGCACAGATTGCGATAAAACCAAAACGCGTGCCACATTACTGCAAAGCTGCATCCGCAGAAGGAGATATGCAGATTGTTCCCGCAAGGTAAAAAGACTTGCATTTGAGAAACCCTCAAGCGCAAGCCTTTTTACCTTTTTAAACAGTTTTTTACTTTCCGCAATTATAAATCCAATTCGGCAATCTTTACCACCAACGCACATTCTATGCGCTTTTTAAACAGCTTACAGCCATATTCGTATACACCGGCAATATCGCCCGTCGCGTGGCACGCATTGGCGGCGCAACCGCCTGCACAGTAAAGCTTTGCCCAACAATTCTGACAATCCGGCCGCGTATAGCAGTTACAGGATGCAAATTTGTCACGCAGTGCCATATTTGTAACACCATCATAGATGTTACCCATACTGTATTTCTCGTCGCCGACAAACTGATGGCACGGATAGAGCTCACCCCACGGTGTTACCGCAAGGTACTCCGTACCCGAGCCACAACCCGATACGCGCTTATATACGCATGGGCCGCCCGTCAAAGAAATCATATAGTGGTAGAAGGTAAAGCCGTTGCCCGCCTTCTTTCTTTTAATCATTTCGGTTGCCAGCTTTTCATACTGGTCAAACAGCACCGGCAAATCCGCCTCGGTCAGCGCACACGGGTCGGACGGATCACACACCACCGGCTCCATGCTCAGCTCTTTAAAGCCAAGGTCTGCCATATGCAGAATATCGCTTAAAAAGTCCGTGTTGTGGTGCGTATAGGTACCGCGCACATAATAGCTTTTGTCGCCGCGCTTTTCCACAAAATCCAAAAACTTCGGCAAAATCTTTTCATAGCTGCCGCGCCCTGCGTGGTCTACACGGAAGCGGTCGTGCACGTCTTTTCTGCCGTCAAGACTGAGCACCACATTGTGCATTTCCTTATTGCAGAATTCCGTTACCTCGTCATCGAGTAAAACACCGTTGGTGGTCAGGGTGAAACGGATATTTTTATTGTGCGCTTTTTCAAGGTCTCTTCCGTATGCCACAAGTGCCTTGACCACGTCCCAATTCATCAGTGGCTCGCCGCCGAAGAAGTCCACGTCTAAGTTTTTGTGCGTACCAGAGTTTTCTATCAGAAAATCCATTGCGCGCTTGCCGACCTCTAAGCTCATCAGCGCACGGTCGCCGTGGTATTCCCCCTGCGAAGCAAAGCAGTAGGAACAGTTTAAATTACAAACGTGCGCCACATGCAGGCAAAGTGCTTTGATGGAAAAATTGCTGCGTCTGTAGTTTTTCGCAATTTCTGCGTACGCATCCTTGGTAAAGAGCTTCCCCTTCTGCTTTAATTCCTCCACATCGGCGATGCACTGCGCCACTTCTTCTATCGTTACATCCGGCGCATCCGCATACTTATCTAAAATAAGCTTTTCAATCTCCGCCGCCGTCTTTTCCTCGTACATCGCGATAATATCATACGCAACATCATCGACCACGTGAATCGAGCCGGAAAAGACATCTAAAACAATATTGTATCCGTTTAATTTATACTGGTGAATCATCGTTTTACCTCAAATAAAAAGTCTCATAATGTCGAATTATGAGACTCTTTTCTCTCGTATGTATTCTATGCTTATCTGTTTTCGTTTTCGCAATCCTGATTTGCTACGCCGCAGGAAGTCTTGCAAGCGGACTGGCAGGATGTCTGGCATTCGCCGCAGCCGCCTGTCTTAACAGATTCATTTAAATCACGAGTTTCAACCGTTACAATTCTC
Source organism: Clostridia bacterium (assembly GCA_045537695.1). GTDB lineage: Bacteria > Bacillota > Clostridia > UBA1381 > UMGS1253 > RGIG2041. The sequence goes on from JAZSQB010000027.1 coordinate 32,487, forward strand.
TTCATTGTTATTTCTCTCCTTTTTTACAAGTTACAGTTAGTATATCATAGGAAACCGCCTCTGTCAAGAAGCGATTACGGCAATTTTATCATTTTCCTTTGTACGGCTTTTGCATAGTGCAATACCGGCGCGCTCCATTGCCGCCGCGGTTTGCACAAATGCTTCTTCTATGCGTTCCCCCGGAATCAGCAGCGGTATCCCCGGCGGATATGCCCAGACGTATTCCGCGCTGATGCAGCCGATGCTTCCCTGTATACCGCGCATCTCAAACGCCGCCTCCTGCGCCTGCTCCGGCGAACGCAGTAGCGTTGGTACAGCATACGGCGCACATTCTTCCGACGCCGCCGGCAAAAGTTGCGCATCAATTTCCACCAAAGCCTCTGCAAGAACGCCGATGGATTCAATGCTGTCGCCCGCGCCCGTCATCGCAAGCACACCATCACAGCAGACCATTTCCAAATCAATGCGGTAGACCTTAAGCATCTCCGCAAGCATCGGTCCCGTAATATTGGTGCCTGCCGTGCTGATATACAGCTTCGTTTGGTCGAATGCAAACACATTTTCCGGCAAAGTGCCGCAGCCGAGCACCTTTAAATGCACAAGCTGACTTGCCCAGATGGAAAAGCCCGCAAGTCCGATCAGCCACGGGTCAAAAATATCTTTCTTTTCCAGAATAGCGCGTACGCATCCGTCCGCCGAGCACAGAAGCGGATAGGACGGACTGCTTGTTTCAAATACGCTGAGCTGCTGGCGTAGTCGCGCTATGTCTACCCTGTCGCTGCCCACGTGCAAAATCGCCGTCTGCGTCAGCGCGGGCAAGGTTTTGTGCAAGCTTTGCACCACCAAATCCGCACCGCAGGCAAGCGCGCTTCTTTCAAAGGTCGGATGCAGTCCTAAATGCGCGCCGTGTGCCTCATCGACAAACAGCGCCGCGCCGTGTTGGTGCACAATTTTGCTGATGCTTTCTATATCGGACAGCACGCCCTCGTAGGTCGGGCTGGTCAACACAACAAGCCGGATATCCGGATGCACTTTAAACGCCTCTTTAATCTGCATCGGCATCACCGAGCCGCACACGCCAAACACCGGCACCTGTGGCGGCAAAACAAACACCGGCACCAATCCGCAAAGCTCAATCGCGTGAAAAACGGACTTATGCGCATTGCGCGCCACTAAAATTTTATCGCCGCGCTTGGTGAGCGCACGCATGCCGGCAAGCATACCGCAGGTACTGCCGTTGACTAAGTAAAACGAAGCTTTACTCTGCCAAAGCTTGCGCGCCAGCTCCATCGAATCGCGCAAAACGCCCGTCGCATCGTGCAGGTTGTCCGTTGCCTCGATTTCCGTAAAATCCTGCATCACGCTAAAATCCATATGCGCCGACACCGCTTTTGTGCGCTTGTGCCCCGGCATATGCATCGGGATTCTGCCGCTCTGGCTATATGCCGTCAGATATGCATGTAAATCTTTTTCCTTTTCCATAACCGTCTCCATCATTTATTCTTCCGCATCTTCGCGAAAAACCATATCCCAGATTTGCTTGTATGTTATCGCTTTGCTTGCGCGGCTCGTGTGCGCCTGCGCCGCCGTCAATACCATAATCTTTTCCGCGCCGGCAACCTTTAAGGCTTTGGCGCAATTTTTCACCGTATTGCCCGTCGTGTAGATATCGTCCACCAACAACACATTTTCGCCTATCAGCTCGCGCTTGCAGGCAAAGGCATCCCGCACATTCAAGATGCGCGCTTCCCCTTTCAAGCGGCTCTGCGGCTTCGTTTCGCGCACCTTATACAGCACGTTTTCCGCCACCGCCAAATCACAGCGCCGTGCTACACTGCGCGCAAGCAGTGCCGCCGGATTGTATCCGCGCCGACTTTCCTTTTTCTTCGTCATCGGTACCGGTATAATCACATCGATTTCGTCTAAATCGCAAACCTTCACCAAACGCTCTGCCATAAATGCCGCCAGCGTTTCTGCCAGCATATGCTTGCCGGCAAACTTCATTTTCTGCACGATATGTTCCACCCGTCCGGTATAACAAAACGGCGAAAGCACAAAAGCAATATGTCCTTTTGTCCTCAGCTTACCGCTGCCGCGGATGACCGGCAGTTTAGAAAGACAATCCTTACACAGATGCAGCGGTGCTGCCTCCGGAATATCGGCATCGCAAAAGCCACAGCGTTTGGGAAACAGTATGCGATTGATCCACTCTGCCAGTTTACGCATTTTTTGCCTCCTCTACAATAGCAACGAGACGTTGCTTTAAGCTTGTAAAGCGCAAATTTTCCGTATCATTCGCCGTCATCGCCGCGACCGCGGATTTCATACCTACCAAAACCACAAGCTTTTTTGCGCGCGTCACCGCCGTATAGAGCAGATTGCGCTTCATCAGCATCGGCGCCGCGTGATATACCGGCAAAATCACCGCATCAAATTCACTACCCTGGCTCTTATGCACCGTCACCGCATACGCAAGCTCTAATTCTGTCAGCTGGTCAAAGGTGTAATGCACCTGCTTATCCTCATCGTAGACCACCGTCACGACCCTGTTTTCCTTATCCATATGCGTGATATACCCGATATCGCCGTTAAACACACCCTGCCCGAAGGCATCACTTTCCGTGCTGGTCCAGCCGATATCGTAATTATTCTTAATCTGCATCACCTTGTCGCCCACGCGAAAGACTGTATCGCCCATGCGATGCTCCGCTTTATCACGGGACGGCGGATTCACGCGCTGCTGCAGCAGCATATTTAAATTCTGCACGCCGCTGATGCCCTTGCGCATTGGTGAGAGCACCTGCATCTGCCGGAGCGCATCAAATCCGTACGCCTGCGGCAGGCGCTTTGCATACAAATCCGCCACCGTTGCCGCAATCGTTTCTGCATCATGCTTTTCTGTATAAAAGAAGTCGGACTGCACGTCATCTAAAATCGGGGTGTCTCCGTGTATAATGCGGTGCGCATTCTGCACAATCAGGCTCTGCGCCGCCTGGCGGAAAATCTCCGTCAGACGCACGGTCTGCACCAGTCCGCTCTCGATAATATCTTTAAGCATATTACCCGCGCCCACCGGCGGCAGCTGGTCGGCATCGCCGACGAAAATCACCGTACTGTCCGGATGCACCGCATTTAAAAGTGCGCTGCCCAAAAGTACATCAATCATACTGCTTTCATCCGCAATAACGACATCTTCTTCTAATGGATTAGACGCATCGCGCGCAAAGATTTGCGCCTCGCCCTCCTCCATATATTCAATCTCTAAAAGTCTGTGGATCGTGCTTGCGCGCTCGCCCGTTACCTCACCGAGCCGCTTCGCCGCGCGCCCCGTCGGCGCCGCAAGCGCAATCTTATAACCATCCTGCTTTAAAATATCCATAATGGTGTTCACGACAGTTGTTTTGCCTGTGCCCGGACCGCCCGTCAGAACCATAATGCGATTGCAAAGTGCACAAATCACAGCCTCGCGCTGCTTGTCACCGAGCTGAATACTGCTGTTTTTCTGCCAATCATCCACACGCTGTGCCGCTTTCTTTGCCGTATACAGTGCTTTGCCCTGCCGGAGTCTCGCAATCTTTGCCGCAATCGCGCGCTCTGCCTGTAAAAAGGTGTTTAAAAATACGCAACGCACCTCCGATACGGTTTCCACCGTAATGCGCCCCTCAATGGCAAGCGAAATCAGTGCGCCCACTGCCACTTCACCATCCACCGACAGCATACGGCATACGGTTTCTATCAGCTCGTGCTCCGGCAGGTACGTGTGTCCGCGCTCATAAGCATTGGAAAGCAAAATATATGCAAGCGCCGCCTTGATACGGCTCTTGCTGTCTGGCGGCAAGCCCATCTGCATCGCAACGCGATCCGCCGTTTTAAACGAAATGCCGTGCACAGCGCTGACAAGCACGTACGGATTCTGGCGAATCAGATTCACCGCATCTGCCCCGAGCGCACGCTGCACCTTCAGTGCCATCGCCGCGCTGATGCCGTAATTTTGCAAAAACATCACCGTCTGCTGCACGCTCTGCTGCTTTAAATAGCTCTCGCCGATGTCGAGCGCCTTTGCCTTGCTGATGCCCTTGATGCACGCCAATCTCTCCGGCGCCGTCATCATCACGTTGAGCGCATCTTCGCCAAACTCTGCGACAATGCGCTGCGCCGTCGCAAGCCCGACCCCGCGGATGATGCCCGAGCCAAGATAGCGCAAAATGCCCTCCTCGGTCGTCGGTTGCACCTTTTCGTATGCGCTGACCTTAAACTGTCTGCCATACTCGCGGTGGTGCGTCCAATCGCCGTACAGACACACGCTTTCGCCCTCGCTTAAATACGGCATACATCCGGTCGCCGTGACCGGCTCACCCTCCACATCCAGCATACAGACCGTGTATCCGTTTTCGTAATTTGCATATATAATTTCTTCTACAAAGCCGTTTAATTCAATCATGATTTGCTCCTTCGGAATACTACATATATTATGACAAAACACACCTTCTTTGTCAAGCTTTTTAGAACAAATTTTCGATTATCCACCCCTTTACTTTCCCATGCAAAAATGGTATACTACCCCTTGAGGTGAAACACATGGCAGAAAATTATGCAGAATTTGCTGCGATTTACGACCGCTTGATTTTAGAGGACATCGACTATAACCGTATTGCAGATTATATCGAAGAAACCTTGCACCGTCTCGGCAAAAAGGCAGAGCTTGTCTGCGACCTTGCCTGCGGCACCGGTACGCTGACGGATATACTTGCCAAGCGCGGCTACGATATGATTGGCATCGACCTTTCGCCGGAAATGCTCGGCGTGGCGCGCGAAAAGAATCCGGACATTCTGTTTTTAAATCAGGACATCCGCGAATTTGAGCTCTACGGCACGGTAGATGCGCTTTTGTGTATGACGGATTCGCTCAATTACATATTGGATGAAGACGATTTATTTGCCATCTTTAAAGCCGCAAAAACGTGCTACTTAAATCCGGATGCACCGTTTATTTTCGACTTAAACTCCCCGTACAAACTAAAAACCGTCCTCGGTAACAACACCTACACCTACGACAGCGACGATGTGTTCTATGTATGGGAAAACGAATATATCCCCGAGGAGAAATGCACCGATTTTTACCTGACCTTCTTTGTAAAGGACGGCGAAAAATATACGAAATTTACGGAAGAGCACACAGAGCGGATCTACACCGAGGCAAAAGTCAGCGCCCTGCTCAAAAAGGCAGGCTTTACCAAAATCGAGGTTTTTGACGGCTACACAACCGCGCCTGCGCACAAAAAAAGCGAGCGCCTCGTGTTTGTCGCCAGGTAGCAAAAACTGTCGAGCAAAAATGGCTAAAAAACAAAAGTTTATTATTGACATTAAAAGAAAAGAGTGGTATGATTAGCATACAGTCAACCAAAGTTGGCGCAATATTTTTTTGGAGGAAAGTACACATGCAAAAAGGAACAGTAAAATGGTTTAACGCAGAAAAGGGTTACGGCTTTATCCAGAGCGAAGACGGCACAGACGTTTTTGTTCACTTCTCCGCAATCCAGGGCGAAGGCTACAAGTCTCTTGACGAGGGTGCAGCCGTTGAATTTGAAGTTGTTGAAGGCGCTAAGGGTCCGCAGGCTGCAAACGTTGTAAAGCTCTAATGTTTGTTTGACCGCGGGTGTTTATATACCGGCAAAAATTTTAATTCAAAAAAAGAAAACGCGTTGCAATTGCAGCGTGTTTTTTTGTTTAATTTCCGGCAGGCGCAAGCCCCTGCCCTACAAGCACAAATGCCAATTTAACATCGTAGGGGCGGCGTCCCGACCGCCCGTTTGTACCACGTTTGCGGGACGATGTGGGCATCCTCTCTCTACCAATAGCATACAAAAAAGGAGCGTCTCCGCTCCTTTTTCTCATTTCTTACCAATATTGATTCTATTCAGCGCACGCTTGATTTTCAGCTCGGCGAGCTGAATATCCTGCGCCATTGTTTTTTCCTCTTTTTTTGCCTTTGCACGTTCGAGCGCCCGCTCTGCACGGGCAACGTCAATCTCGTCTGCCCATTCAAAGGTCTGTGCAACCACGGTTGCAACCTCATTTGCAAACGAAACCATGCCGCCGGAGCACGCCGCTTCGCGCACATTGCCCTCGGCATCCGTTACGCGCACACCGCCAATGGCAAGTGGCGCAAGATAGGTGGCATGGCGGCTTAAAATGCCGACATCCCCCGCCGTGGTACGGACGGAAAGTCTCTGCGCCTCCCCGTCATAGCAAACGCCGTCTGGCGTTACAATTTTTAATTGAAATGTAGCCATAGAACGCCTCCGTTAATTTGCGCTGCCCTTTGCTTTTGCCACTGCTTCGTCAATGGTGCCGACGAACAGGAATGCAGACTCCGGCAAATCGTCGTGCTTGCCTTCAATAATTTCTTTAAAGCCACGGATTGTCTCCTTAATCGGCACATATTTACCTTCCATACCGGTAAACTGCTCCGCAACGGAGAACGGCTGCGACAAGAAGTTCTGAATACGTCTTGCACGGCTTACAGCGAGCTTATCTTCCTCGGAAAGCTCATCCATACCCATAATGGCAATGATATCCTGCAGCTCCTTATAACGCTGTAAAATCTGCTGTACGCTGCGCGCAACCTCATAATGCTCTCTGCCCACAACGTCCGGGGACAGAATTCTGGAGGTGGAATCGAGCGGATCCACCGCCGGATAAATACCCATGGACGCAATCTGTTTGGAAAGCACCGTTGTCGCATCCAAGTGCGCAAACGTTGTTGCCGGTGCAGGGTCCGTCAAGTCATCGGCAGGCACGTACACCGCCTGTACGGATGTGATAGACCCCTTCTTGGTGGATGTGATTCTTTCCTGCAGGGCACCCATTTCCGTTGCCAGCGTCGGCTGATAACCAACGGCGGACGGCATGCGCCCGAGCAGCGCGGATACTTCCGAGCCTGCCTGTGTGAAACGGAAAATGTTATCGATAAAGAGAAGCACATCCTGCCCTTCCTTATCGCGGAAATACTCTGCCATCGTAAGTCCCGAAAGACCGACACGCATTCTCGCACCCGGCGGCTCGTTCATCTGACCGTACACCAATGCTGTCTTTTCGATAACGCCGGACTCCTTCATTTCGTTATACAAATCGTTACCTTCACGGGTACGCTCGCCAACGCCCGTAAACACGGACAGACCGCCGTGCTGCTTGGCAACGTTGTTAATCAGCTCCATAATGAGCACGGTTTTACCTACGCCGGCACCGCCGAAGAGGCCAATTTTACCGCCCTTTGCGTACGGCGCGATTAAGTCTACGACCTTGATGCCCGTCTCTAAGATTTCCGTCGTGCTCTCCTGTTCATCATAGCTCGGCGGCTGACGGTGAATACACCATCTTTCCTCCGTTTCCGGCGCCGGCTGGTTATCTACCGGCTCACCGAGCAAGTTAAATATTCTGCCGAGGGTTGCCTTGCCGACCGGCACGGTGATACCGCTGCCGGTATCAACAGCTTCCACACCGCGCACGAGACCGTCGGTCGAACTCATGGCGATACAACGCACAACGTCATCGCCCAAGTGCTGGGCAACCTCCGCCACAATTGTATTTTCGCCATTTTTGACTTCAATGGCATTCAAAAGCGCCGGAAGATTGCCCTCCGGAAATTTTATGTCCAGTACCGGTCCGATAACCTGAATGACAGTACCGATGTTTTTCTGTTCCATTTGATACACCCTTTCTTAGGGATTTTTTGTTCTGTTCTTCGGAGTGAATTATGAAATCCCTCCACCGCTCAAGCGGTCCCCCTCCCTTTAGGCAAGGGAGGCATTACACAAACTTACCTTCAAGCTTTAAAATGAAATATTTTTGCTGTAAGGCGAGGCATAGACGTTGACACAGTACGTTGGTACGGGTCAATACCAATCAAACTCACCTTAAGTATTAAAAGGCGGAAGTTTGGATGAAGTGCGAGGCGCGGATGGCGGCACAGTACGTTGGTACGGGCCGACAGGCGTAACGAAGCAATTCGCCAAATTTACCCTTTTAAGCGTTGGAGCCGGAGACAATTTCGGTTATCTCCTGCGTAATCGCCGCCTGACGGGCACGATTGTACTCCAAACTCAGGCTGTCAATCATTTCGCCGGCATTTTTGGTTGCCGACTCCATCGCGGTTCTGCGCGCCGCAGATTCCGATGCTTGCGCCTCGGCAACACCGCCGTAGACCATACCGGCAATGTATTGCGGTACAATCGAGGCAAATGCCGCTTCGGGGCTTGGCTCACATATCATAATCTCGCGCGTTTGTTTCTCGCTTTCCTCCGGCAGAATCGGCAGCATCTGCTCGATTTGCGGCACCTGCGAAAGCATAGATACAAATTTTGTATACACGATATACAACGCGTCAAACTTGCCTGCCGCATACTGGGAAGCAAGCATATGCCCGATACGGTCACAGTCTGCAATGCTGATGTCTGCAGCAAGCAGATATTCATCCGACAGAATTTCTATGTTCTGTCTCGTAAAATATTCCATTGTTTTTTTGCCGATGGGCAATACGCAATACGGCGTATCCCCCACCTGATGGGCAAGGGATTTTAAAACATTGCTGTTATAGCCACCTGCCAGACCGCGGTCACCCGCAATCACAACAAAGCAGGCTTTTTTCACGTCGCGCTTTTCCGTATATACAGAAGAAAATCCGAAATTTCCGGCTGCAATGCGGTCGAGCGTCTGCGAAAGTATTTCAAAGAACGGACGTGCCCGTTCTACGCGCTCTTTGGCTTTTCTCAGCTTCGAGGAAGCGACAAGCTCCATGGCTTTGGTAATCTGCCTGGTGCTCTGCACGCTCTTGATGCGAAGCTTGATATCCTTCATAGAAGCTCCTGCCATAGCTCACTTCTCCTCACTTCTGCGCTGTAAACTTTTCCGTAAATTCTGCAATGGCTTCACCGAGCTTTGCATCGTTTTCCTTCGACAAGTCGCCCGTTGCAGTAATATCATTTAAAATCTGCGGATAGCTGTTTTGCATAAATGTAAACAAGCCGCTCTGGTAATCGTCAATATCCTCCAGCGCAACCGCTTTGAGATAATTATGGATTACCGCATAGATAATCACAACCTGCAGCTCTACCGGAATCGGCGTGTTGCGGTTCTGCTTTAACACTTCCACAATACGCGCGCCCTGCTCGAGACGCTCCTTGGTATCCTCATCGAGGTCGGAACCGAACTGTGCAAAGGACTGGAGTTCTCTGTATTGCGAGTACGAAAGCTTTAACTGACCGGAAACCTTCTTCATCGCCTTAATCTGCGCATTACCACCGACACGGGATACGGAAATACCCGGATTTACCGCCGGACGGATACCGCTATGGAACAGCTCTGTTTCCAGAAAAATCTGCCCGTCCGTAATAGAAATTACGTTGGTCGGAATGTATGCCGATACATCGCCTGCCTGCGTTTCGATAATCGGCAGCGCCGTTAAAGAGCCCCCGCCGTATTCCGGCGCCAGTCTTGCCGCACGCTCCAAAAGTCTCGAATGCAGATAGAATACGTCGCCCGGATAAGCCTCACGCCCAGGCGGGCGGCGAATCAACAGAGAAAGTGCTCTGTACGCTACCGCGTGCTTGGACAAATCATCGTAAATAATCAAGACATCCTTGCCCTGATACATAAAGTATTCGCCCATGGCACAACCGGAATACGGTGCAATATACTGCATCGGCGCAAGCTCGGATGCCGTTGCCGAAACGACGATGGTATAATCCATCGCGCCGTTCTGTGAAAGCGTTTCTACAAGCTGCGCTACCGTCGAACGCTTCTGACCAATGGCAACATAGATACAAATCACATCTTTGCCCTTCTGGTTGATGATGGTATCGGTTGCAATGACCGTTTTACCGGTCTGTCTGTCACCGATAATCAGCTCACGCTGCCCGCGACCGATCGGAATCATGGAGTCAATCGCCTTGATACCGGTCTGGAGCGGCACGCTAACGGACTTTCTTTCAATAATACCCGGCGCCGCGCTTTCAATCGGGCGCGTCTCGGTGGTTTCAATCGGACCCTGCCCGTCAATCGGATGACCGAGGGCATCCACCACGCGACCAATAAGTGCCTCACCAACCGGTACTTCTACGACTCTGCCGGTACGCTTTACAACATCCCCTTCACGGATGCCTGCATCCGTACCGAGGATAACGACGCTGACAAAGCTTTCCTCTAAGTTGAGCGCCATACCGTACTCCCCGTTGGCAAACTCCAAAAGCTCGTTTGCCATACAGTTATCGAGTCCGTGTACCTTGGCAATACCATCACCAACTTCAATAACGCTGCCGGTTTCCTTCTGTTCTATCTTATTTTCATAATTCTTAATCTGATTAATAATAATCTTACTGATTTCATCTGCTTTCAGCTGCATTGTCTCACCATCTTTCTGTAGGCGGTTTATGAATTCATTTTAATCTGTGCTTCCAAGTCAAGCAGGCGCGAACGCACGGATGCATCTATCTGTCTGTTTGCCATACGCACCGTCAGACCGCCCAAAATCTCCGGGTCTACTTTATTCTGAAGCACAACCGTTTTGCCGGTCATCTTCGAAAGCTTCTTCTGCAGCTTTGCAAGCAGCGTTTCTGTCATCGGCACCGCCGTAATCGCCACAGCTTCTTCAATGTTGTGCTCCGCATTATACTTTTTTACATAGGCACGCCGCGTAGCAGCAAAGGCATACATCTGCTTTTTCTCGGCGAGAATTTTTAAAAAATTACTTGTGTACGGATGCACGTGTGCGGAAAAAGCCGCATCCAGCAGCTTCACCTTCTCTGTCTGCATCACGGTCGGACTGTCGAGCAAGGTCTTGTATTCCGGTTGCTGTGTCAGCACTGTATCTACAAGCTCCAAATCCGCCAAAAGGCGCTCGCAAAGCCCTTCTGCGCAGGCAAGCGCATACAACGAGCCTCCGTACAGTACAGAAAACTCTGTCATAGCGTTTCACCCATTTCATCCATACACTTTTCAATCAGCGCACTCTGTCCCTCGGCGTCCAAATCCTTTTCAATCACTTTGGATGCCATCAAAACGGCCATAGAGCAAATTTCACCCTTGGCTTCCTCCAAGGCTGCCTTTTGCTCACGCGCGATACGCGCCTGTGCGCCTTCAATTATATTTGCCGCCTGCGCCTGCGAATCAGACAAAATCTGGTCAGCGCGGTTTTGTGCATTCTGCACCGCCTCTGCCACAATCGATTCTGCCTGCGCATTTGCACCGGCAAGCTTTTCCGTATACTCTGCTTCCATCGCCTTTGCGTTATCGCTCGCGCTTTGCGCATCTGCATACATTTTGCCGACTTCATCTTCGCGCTGCTTGATAATGCCCATAATTGGCTTAAAGAGCAGCTTTTTAATGATTAAAAACAAAACAAGCAAATTTGCCCAAGTGAAAATCAGCGTCCACACATCGGGCGGTATGGAAACAAATTGTAATGTTTTTTCCATGTTACGCCTCCAAGGTTGTTAAGATATTAAAGCATACCTACAAACGGATTTGCAAACAACAGAATCATTGCAACAACCAAACCGTAAATACCGGTGGATTCCGCAACGGCACAACCTAAAAGCATCGTGGACATAATGTCACCCTTTGCTTCAGGCTGACGACCAACAGATTCTGCACCCTTACCTGCTGCATAACCCTGACCGATACCAGGACCGATACCCGCGATCATCGCAAGACCCGCACCAACAGCCGATGCACCCAATACGATTGCCTTTGCCAATAACATATCCATTTTTTCTTCCTCCTAAATATTTATATTTTAAAAATAATTTTACTCTACACCTGATACGAACGACATGGTAAGCATACAGAAGATGTATGCTTGCAAAAAGCCCGTAAACAAATCAAAATAGATAGATAACATTGCCGGTATACCCACCTGCAAAATGGGAATAGAGCTGATAAACTCTACCGGTATCCAGGAAAGCAACATATTGCTTAATCCCGCCAATGCACTGTACATCAAGGTGGAAATAACAATACCCGAAGCAATGTTACCAAAATGACGGAACGCCATCGAAATCGGATTTGCAATTTCACCGATGATATTCATCGGCAGCATCACCGCTACCGGCTGCACAAACGATTTCAGCCAACCGCCGACACCATTGATGCGGATATTGTTGCCTTGCACCATAATAAATGTAAGCAATGCCCAACCAAATGTGGTATTCAAGTCACCTGTCATCGGACGCATTCCCAACAGTGAGGACAAACTGCCGACCACCGAAAAGGCAAACAGTGTACCGATATATGGTGCAAACCCGAGGTACTTTTCACCCATCGTTTCCCGCACCATATTGTTCGTCATCATCACGAGCTTTTCTGCAACAATTTGCTTCTTGCTTGGTTTGCGCACACTTAGACCTCGCGTCAGCCAGATGCACAAAAGTACAATGGCCGCCATAATAATCCAACCGTTCACAATCGTTTCCGTAATATGAAAGCTACCCCATTCAAACAGAATTTTTGGTCCGGTTATGTTTATATTCATTCTTGTCGCTCACCTCTGTCCTTTTTAAAATGTGCCGCAATACCGCACACCGTAATCACAATACGCGGAAACAACAGCGGAATCGCCGCGGTAAACACATTGAAATACGGTGCTTTAATTGCCCAGTAAATCGTCACCGCCGCCAATGCCAGACGCAGATAGTAACCGCCCATCATATAGCCCTTCGCCTGATTTTCGCTTTTCTGCACGCTGCGCGATATAAAATATGCCGTCAGCACAAAATTGAGAATGGCATAGCTGCAGCCGAGCAAAATGCCCCAAAGCATCGGTGCCTGCCAATGCCAGATGCACCCGACTACAATCGCCATACACACCCCTAAAATAGCGACACCAAGCACCATTTTCTTTATTTCACTTGTCAGTGACTTATCCATAGACGTATCCGTCCTTATTTCTTTTTAGTCCATTTTTTCAGTAAGGCAGAGAGATTGGAAAACCCTGCCCCTACGCCAAGCACACCGCCTGCTATGACAATCCAATTTCCCAAATCATAATATCTTTGCAGCCAGCCTGCACCAATGATACAGCAGGCAATCGGCACAAACATATTCAGTCCCAACTGCGTAATCATACTCAGCGATTTTAAAATTTCAGCTCTGTCCTTTTTCATTATGCCATAAAGTCTTCGATGCGCTTGTCCGTAATGCCGAACTCGTACAGAAGTGCCTCTACAATACGAGCAGATGCATTACCGTCACCGTACGGGTTGGCAGCCTGCGCCATCTTGTCATAAGCGGCTTTATCATCCAAAAGCTCTTTGGCAAGCTTTAAGATTACATCCTTGTCCACGCCGGCAATCTTAACCGTACCTGCCTCAACCGCTTCCGGACGCTCCGTTTCATTACGCAGCACCAATACCGGTTTTGCCAGCGACGGTGCCTCTTCCTGCAAGCCGCCGGAGTCCGTCATTACCATAAAGCAACGCGCCATCGCGTTGTGCAGATCGTCTACATTGACCGGCTCGATGAGCGATACGCGGTCGAGACCGCCCAAAATATCAAATACGACCTCGCGTACAGCCGGATTTAAGTGCACCGGATATACGAGCTGAATGTCTTCATAGGTTTCTACAAGCTCTTTGAGTGCATAGCATATGTTCTTGAGCGGCTCGCCTAAGTTTTCGCGTCTGTGCGCCGTTACCAAAATCACACGGCGTGCGTTAAAGTCGAGGTTTCTTAACGTTTCATCCGTGAAGGTATAATCCTCGCGTACGGTGCTCTTGAGCGCGTCAATAACGGTGTTACCCGTGATATAAATCTTCGCTGGGTTGATGCTTTCCTTTAAAAGATTGTTCTTATTGGAAACCGTCGGCGAAAAATGATAGTCCGCAATCACACCAGTCAGGCAACGGTTCATTTCCTCCGGGAACGGAGAATACTTATCGTACGTACGAAGTCCCGCTTCTACGTGACCTACCTTGACCTGATTGTAAAAGGCAGCCAGTGCACCTGCAAATGTCGTTGTGGTATCGCCGTGTACCAAAATCACATCCGGCTTTTCTTGCTTGATGACCTCATCCAAGCCTGCAATAACGCTGTTTGTAATGCTCACCAAGGTCTGGCGGTCCTTCATAATATCCAAATCATAATCCGGCACAACGCCAAACATTTCCAATACCTGGTCCAGCATCTGTCTGTGCTGCGCTGTTACGCACACCTTTGCATCTATATACGGGCACTTTGCAAGCTCAATAGCAAGCGGTGCCATCTTAATCGCTTCCGGACGTGTGCCGAAAACGGTCATTGCCTTAATTTTCTTTTCCACTGTCTTCTCCCCCTATTTCCTCATGCTCTTCTGCAATCTGTATTTCCTGTAATACCACCTGCACATCCGCCTCGGTTTTCTTAGCTTCCTGTGCAGCAATCATCTCTTCAAAATGCTCTCTGCGCTTGGTGACCATACCGCCGCCAAACACAAATACCAACACACAAATCAACAAAATCAGCGCACGCATTGCGCCGCTCTCTGCCAGCAGTACGGCAGCCAATCCCAGCACGCCGCTGATGGCATAAAGAATAAACACCGTCTGCTTCTGCGAAAATCCCATATCCACCAAACGGTGATGAATGTGCCCGCGGTCCGGCGTCATAATGCCCTGACCGGTAAACAAACGTCTTAAAATCGCAAAGCCCGTGTCAAAAATCGGCAAGCCCAAAATCAGAAGCGGTACGGCAAACGAAATCACCGCATAGCTTTTAAAGCTACCCTGTACGGACAGCACCGCCAGCATAAAGCCCAAAAATGTAGAACCGGTGTCGCCCAAAAAGATGGTCGCTGGATTGAAATTAAACGGCAGAAAACCGAAGCACGCACCTGCAATAATCAGCGCAATGAGCGCAATCTTCGCCTCCCCGACTACGCCGGCTACAAACACCAGCGAAACCGCCGCAATCGAAGAAATTCCAGCTGCCAGACCGTCTAAGCCGTCAATTAAATTTACAGCATTGGTAATGGCAACAATCCAAAGCACAGTAAACGGTATGGAAACCCATTTATCGAGCTGCAGCACCGGCAGATTGGAAAAAAAGTTCGGATTGGTGAATACCTCTACGCGGATATTGCCGCCGTATACAACCACCAATGCCGCTATAATCTGCACGACAAACTTCACCTTGGCGCTCAAACCACGGCTATCATCTATAATGCCCAAAATCACAATAATAATTGCCCCGCTCAAAACAGCAACCAAATCTCTTGTAATTTCACAAAAGCTCAAAAGGCTCACCAAAAAGCCAAAAAACACGGCAATACCGCCCAGGCGCGGTGTCGCTTTTTTGTGCATACGCCTGCCGTCGCGCGGCACATCCATGGCGCCGATTTTTCCGGCAACAATTTTCGCCATCGGCACAGAAACAAATGTAAACGCAAATGCTACCACAAAGGCAAGTGCCATAATCACATACACATTCATACTTTATCACCCGCAATCAGCTCAGCGCTTTACAAAGCCGACCTTTCTGTATACCTTATCCAGTGTGCGGCGCGCCAGATACTGCGCGTGCTGTGCACCCTCTGTATAAACCTTTTCAATATACGCTTTATCCTGCATATACTGTTCGTACTTTTCCTTAATCGGACGCAGACACTCTACAACCGCCTCGGCAACCTCGGCTTTAAACTCACCGTAGCCCTTACCTCTAAAGCGGCTTTCTATCGAATCCATGCTTTCGCCGCTCGTTGCAGACAGAATACTCATCAGATTCTCAATGCCTTCCTTGCCTTCGCCGCGGCGCACACTGCCTTCGCTGTCCGTCACCGCACTCTTGATTTTCTTTGCAATCACATCCGCATCGTCCACGATGGAGATAAAGCCCTTTGGGTTCGGGTCGGACTTGCTCATCTTCTTGGTCGGCTCGGTTAAGCTCATAATCTTCGCGCCCACCTTCGCAATGTAAGGCTCCGGCACCTTAAAGGTTTCGGAATAAATACCATTAAAGCGCTCCGCGATGTCACGCGCCAGCTCCAAATGCTGCTTTTGGTCCACACCGACCGGCACCAAATCCGTCTGATAAAGCAAAATATCTGCCGCCATCAGCACCGGATAGGTAAACAAACCGGCATTGATATTATCTGCATGTCTTTGCGACTTATCCTTAAACTGTGTCATTCTGCTCAATTCACCCATATAGGTGTAGCAATTGAGAATCCACGCGAGCTCCGCGTGTGCCGGCACATGCGACTGAAAATACATAATATTTTTCTGCGGGTCTAAACCGCAAGCCAAGAACAAACTCAAAAGTTCTATGCTTCTTTTTCTTAAATCCGCCGGATTCTGCCGCACGGTAATGGAGTGCAAATCCGCCACGCAGTACATACAGTTGTAGTCATCCTGCAAATTTACCCAATTTTTGATTGCGCCCAGGTAATTGCCGAGCGTAACAACGCCGGACGGCTGAATGCCCGAATACAAAATTTTTTTATTTTCTTCCACGTCCATTTCGCCTCACTATTGCATTTTCTGCTTTTTTCGTCTAAAAAACGATTTCTAAAAAAATCCATTCCTTATGCAGTATACACTATACCATAAAATTCCGATATTGTAAAGCATTGTTTATTATATATCCATAATTTTACTTATTTTTTGCTTTCTATTTTCAGAAAAAATAACGGAAAGAAACCTATTGATTTTTTTCTTATATTAGTATACAATATAATATATACGCTAAATATACGCTAAAAATAGGTAGCGTTATACACACATCGACAAAAAAGGAGAGGGCTCGTGAAAAAGTCTGTTTATTTGTTTTTGGTTATCTGTCTTATGCTTGCTCTGCTGACAAGCTGTGGCAAACCAATATGCCATACAGCATACGATGGTCACCTGCCCCAGCTTCCGTTCTTAGAGGATGACACGTCAGACGGCGGCTCGCTCGGTTTATATGATGGCAGCGCATTCGGCATTGTAGAAAGCACCTGCAAGCATGGCATTACGATAAAGATGCAGGACAAGTCTTTTTTCTTTGCCTGGACAGACCTTGCAAAAAAAGCGTATGCTACCTTTGGCATAAAGGTCGGTGATGAAATTGCCATTCCGGTGGATGCCGACGAAAATACATATATTGCACGCAACATAGAAAAGGTAATGTAATTTTCATTTGTTATATAGCCGCAAAGGCTTTATATAAGGTAAGCTAATTAAAGCTCCGTTACGGAATGCTCTGTTTCGGGGACTTCAAGGAGGAAAAAATATGAGCAAAAAGTTTGTTTACTTGTTCAGCGAAGGCGACGCCTCCATGCGTAACCTTCTCGGCGGTAAGGGTGCAAACCTGGCAGAAATGACCAAGATTGGTCTGCCGGTACCGCAGGGCTTCACTGTAACCACAGAAGCATGTACACAGTACTACGAAGACGGCAGAAAGATTAACGATGCTATCCA
The DNA here is from genome assembly GCA_045537695.1 of Clostridia bacterium. Classification (GTDB taxonomy): domain Bacteria; phylum Bacillota; class Clostridia; order UBA1381; family UMGS1253; genus RGIG2041. The sequence goes on from JAZSQB010000027.1 coordinate 49,910, forward strand.
GGCAGAAATTATGGAATACATCGTTAAGATGGAAGCTATCTGCAGCAAGAAGTTCGGCGACAAGGAAAACCCGCTTCTCGTATCCGTTCGCTCGGGTGCAAGAGCATCTATGCCGGGTATGATGGATACCATCTTAAACCTCGGTCTGAACGAAGATGTTGTTGAGGCTATGGCTGCTAAGTCCGGCAATGCAAGATGGGCTTGGGACTGCTACAGAAGATTTATTCAGATGTATTCCGACGTCGTAATGGAAGTTGGTAAGAAGTATTTCGAACAGCTTATCGACGAAATGAAGGAAGCAAAGGGCGTAACGCAGGATATCGAGCTGACAGCAGAGGACTTAAAGGAACTCGCAAGCCAGTTCAAAGCTGAATATAAGGCTAAAATCGGCAAGGACTTCCCGTCCGACCCGAAGGAACAGCTCATGGGCGCTGTGGAAGCGGTATTCCGTTCCTGGGACAACCCGAGAGCAAACGTATACAGAAGAGATAACGATATTCCGTACTCTTGGGGTACAGCCGTTAACGTACAGATGATGGCGTTCGGTAATATGGGTGACACTTGCGGTACAGGTGTTGCATTTACCCGTGACCCTGCTACAGGTGAGCGCGGTCTGATGGGCGAATTCTTAGTAAACGCACAGGGCGAAGACGTTGTTGCCGGTGTTCGTACACCGATGCCGATTGCTGAAATGGCGGACAAGTTCCCGGAAGCTTTCGAAGAGTTCAACAAGGTTTGCGCTATTTTGGAAGACCACTACAGAGATATGCAGGATATGGAGTTCACCATTGAAAACAAGAAGCTCTATATGCTCCAGACAAGAAACGGTAAGAGAACTGCAAAGGCTGCTCTTAAGATTGCTTGTGACCTCGTGGACGAAGGCATGATTGATAAAAAACAGGCCGTTGCAATGATCGACCCGAGAAACTTAGATACACTTTTACATCCGCAGTTTGACGCAAAGGCACTCAAGGCTGCTACGCCGGCAGGCAGAGGTCTCGGTGCTTCCCCTGGTGCAGCTTGCGGTAAGATTGTATTTACGGCTGAAGACGCTGAAGCATGGAATGCAAGAGGCGAAAAGGTTGTCCTCGTTCGTCTGGAAACCTCTCCGGAAGATATCACCGGCATGAAGGCTTCCCAGGGTATCTTAACCGTTCGCGGCGGTATGACCTCCCACGCAGCCGTTGTTGCTCGCGGTATGGGTACCTGCTGTGTATCCGGTTGCGGCGAAATCAACATGGATGAAGAAAACAAGAAGTTCACACTGGCAGGCAAGACCTACACAGAAGGCGACTTTATTTCCATCGACGGTTCCACCGGTAACATCTACGACGGTATTATCCCGACAGTAGACGCTGAAATCGCTGGCGAATTCGGCAGAATCATGGAATGGGCTGATGAGTTCAGAACACTCAAGGTTAGAACAAACGCAGATACACCGGCTGACGCAAAGAAGGCAAGAGAGCTCGGCGCAGAAGGTATCGGTCTTTGCCGTACAGAGCATATGTTCTTTGAAACAGACAGAATCGCTGCATTCCGCGAAATGATCTGCTCCGATACTGTTGCAGAAAGAGAAGCTGCCCTTGAAAAGATCCTCCCGATGCAGCAGGGCGACTTCGAAAAGCTCTACGAAGCGCTCGAAGGTAATCCGGTTACTATCCGTTTCTTAGACCCGCCGCTGCACGAGTTCGTTCCGACAGAGGAAGCTGATATTGCAGCACTTGCAAAGACAAAGGGCAAGAGCGTTGAAGAAATCAAGGCTATGATTAACTCCCTCCACGAGTTCAACCCGATGATGGGTCACCGTGGCTGCCGTCTTGCAGTAACCTATCCGGAAATTGCAAAGATGCAGACAAGAGCCGTTATCCGCGCTGCTATCAATGTAAAGAAAGCACACGCTGACTGGAACATCAAGCCGGAAATTATGATTCCGCTCGTTGGCGATATCAAGGAGCTCAAGTTCGTTAAGAACGTAGTTGTAGAAGCAGCAGATGCTGAAATCGCAGCTGCAGGCGTTGAAATGGCTTACGAAGTTGGTACAATGATTGAGATTCCGCGTGCTTGTATCACAGCGGATGAAATCGCAGGCGAAGCTGAGTTCTTCTGCTTCGGTACAAACGACCTTACCCAGATGACTTACGGTTTCTCCCGTGACGACGCAGGTAAGTTCTTAGATGCTTACTATGATACAAAGATTTTCGAAAACGATCCGTTTGCAAAGCTCGACCAGACAGGTGTCGGCAAGCTGATGGAAACCGCAATCAAGCTTGGTAAGCCGGTTCGTCCGACACTCCACGTTGGTATCTGCGGTGAGCACGGCGGTGACCCGGTATCCGTTGAGTTCTGCCATAAGATTGGCCTCGACTACGTATCCTGCTCGCCGTTTAGAGTGCCGATTGCAAGATTGGCTGCTGCGCAGGCAAAGATTAAGGAAGAGAAATAATTTTCCGAATAGAATGAAAAAGGAAGTTGATTTCGACTTCCTTTTTACCCCCTACACACCACAAAGAAGGGACGAATAGTATAATGATCGAACCATTTGTTTTAAAAGTAGACAAGCTTTGTGACGGCGAAGCTTTGCAGACAGAAATCAATCTGCAAAAAGACAGAAAGCACCTATCTTTTACTTGTGATTTAGATGCTTTGGGGGATGGCAAAATCATCCTCGGCCACGGCTACAAAATTACATACGGCTCCTGGATTGAAATTACGGCAAAAACCCTGGCTGCCTATTCCTATTACAGCTTCAAAGACCCGGCAGAGCAGGTCATCTTCCCCGAAACGGCACACGGTCTTAACGTAAGCACGTTTTTAAAAGTATCGATTGATGTGGACGTCGAGCGCGGCGGTGTATTGATTACACTTGCAACACCATCCGGGATGTATCAGACCGAACGCATCTCCACCTGGTCAGGTTGTAACGGCACCATCTGCGCGCAAGTTGAAAACTGCACCCTGCAGGATGTGAAACTGAATTGGTATACAGACAACTACGCCAAAGAAATCTGGGTCATCGGGGCATCGTTTCTGAGCTTCGGCAGTCCGGAACGCTGGCCGTATTACTTATACAAAGACGGCTACACAAACCTGATGATTTGCGGACGTGGCGGTCTCGGTGGCGCCCGTGCCCTTGCCGAAATCAAGCAGGCCCTCACAAGAGGCACACCAAAAACCATCGTATGGCACATCGGCGGCAACGACGGCGATGGAAGATGGGCAGAAGTTTTAACCGAAGAACAACTCAAGCTGATGACGGATAATTTTACATTCTCCGGCGAAATTGGTGGAACAGAAGTAAATCAGCGCTGGCTCGACAGCACAACGGAGTTGATGGACATCTGCAAAGAAAAAGGCATCACCCTTGTATTGGTAACTACACCGTCTAATCCGCTTACAAACCACGAACCGAAAAACAACTGGATCCGCAATTCAGGCTACAGATACATCGACATCGCCAAATCGGTCGGCGCAGACAAGGATTTGCACTGGTATGACGGTATGTTATTTACCGACAATGTGCACCCGACGGAAAAAGGCGCAATCGCCATGTATATGCAGGTGCTTACGGATTTCCCGGAAATCATGAGCCGATAACAAATATTAAGACCTTGCAGGAAAATCCTGCAAGGTCTTTTTTCGTGGGATTTGCGGCAGGAGCAAGCCCCTGCCCTACAAGCTTAATTTAAATTATGTGTGTAGGGCAAGGCGATTCGGCGCGCCGTTTATTGTATCGCCACACAAAAAAGCGTGCAGTTTAAACAACTACACGCTTTTATTCTTCTATAATATTCGTTCGGTAATTTGTATTGCCCCAAACATTCTGGATGTTCCCTTTAAGCCTCTAGGCTTATTTCTTTTCCTTTGTGGAAACATTCAAAAGATAAATGCAAAGAATAATCACACAGGTCACAATTAAAATACCTGCCATACCTTTACCCATATACTGCAAAGAATCTACAAATGCATCAGTTTTAAAAGTGTTCACTGCCCATGCACCTAAACCTTCTACCCATTTTAAAAATCCCATAATTACTACCTCCTGAAGTTCACACTTAACCTAACAGGCTTAAGATTAAGCCGCCTGCAATAACGGATGCAATCTGACCGGATACATTTACACCGATGGTATGCATCAAAAGGAAGTTGGAGCTATCTTCCGCCAGACCCATCTTATGCACAACACGCGCCGACATCGGGAAGGCGGAAATACCTGCCGCACCTATCATCGGATTGAGCTTCTTGCCCGGCTTTAAGAACAGGTTAAACAGCTTTGCAATCATCACACCGCCGAAGGTATCGAAGATAAATGCCACCAGACCGAGACCCATAATAAGAAGTGTGCTCGGGGTTAAAAATGCATCCGCCTGCATCTTAAATGCAATGGTGATACCCAAAAACAGCGTAATCAAATTCGCAAGCACCTTCTGCGCGGTTTCAGACAGATTGTCTAAAACGCCGCATTCGCGAATCAGGTTACCGAACATCAAAAAGCCAATCAGCGCCACACTCATCGGTGCAACCAGACCGGTGATAATCGTAATCACAATCGGGAAGAGGATTCTTGTCAGCTTGGAAACCTCCATCGGCTTGTATTCCATCTTAATCTTTCGTTCCTGCTTAGTGGTAATCATTTTAATTACCGGCGGCTGGATAATCGGCACAAGTGCCATATAAAAATAAGCCGCCACCATAATTGCACCTAAATATTTCGAGTTTAATACATTTGCCACGAAAATCGAGGTCGGACCGTCTGCCGCACCGATAATTGCAATGGATGCCGCGTCGTTTAAGTCAAAGCCAACCAGTCTCGCCAAACTCAGCGTAAAGAAAATACCGAACTGTGCTGCCGCACCGAAAATCATCAGCTTCGGATTGGACAGAAGCGGACCAAAGTCAATCATTGCGCCAATGCCGACAAACAAAAGGAGCGGAAACAGCTCGTTTGCAATACCAGCGTTAAATAAAACCTCAATCGTTTCAATGGCACCGGAGAACGGCAGGTTCACCAAAATCGAGCCAAAACCCATCGGCAAAAGCAAGGTCGGTTCCATGTCCTTTTTGATGGCAAGATAAATTAAAATTCCGCCGATAATCCACATAACCACCTGTTGCCATTGAATGGCTAAAATGTTTTCATACAATACTTCCATTTTTGTTGTCCTTTCTTTTTTAAGTATTTTTCAGGGGGAAGCCCTAAAAACACGGTATAATTATACCATACAACCTTTCAAATCACAAGAAAAACTTGTAAAAATAATGTTAAAATTTTACCTGTTTTTGTCGAAATACTTGTACACAATTTTCGAAATGTCCGCAATCATCGCGTGTGCATTTTCTTCCCAAAACGCCGTAACGCAAAAGAAGACCACCATAAAAATATGCACCCCACACAGGTGGGATGCATAGCCTAATTTTATTTGTTATTTACACTGACAGCTTATCTTCATTCCTTCTGAGAGCCTGTTGGATTGACTATACTATACCCCACATTCACCAGATGGTCCGCAACTCTTTCGAGGCGCGTAACTGCAGAAGCATAGTACGGGCTGACGTCCATAGAGCACTGCCCATCTGCGAGGCGCGCGAAGTGGCGCGCGGTAAGGTCTTTTTTCATACGGTCCGCTTCGTTTTCGAGAACCGTCAGTTCGCCAAGCCGGCTTCTGTTTAAATTCGTAAAGGCATCCTTGGCGATTTCCATCATCTTAAAAATGCAGGTGTGCATCTGCACAAGCTCGGCTTGCGCTGTCTGGGAAAACACGATGGATTTATTCTGCATTTCTTCGCCGATGTCGCAAAAGTTCTCTGCGTGGTCGCCGACACGCTCGAGGTCGTTTAATACATGGAAGTATGCACCGATTTTGCGCTCATCGCTTTGCTGCACGTGGGAAGAAAGTGAGATAAGGAACTTCGTCAGCGCGCTGTTTGTAAAGTCGATAATCGCTTCATTTTCCGCAATTTTTTCTTTGTGCGCCAGGTTACCGGTTTCCATCGTCTCCATAGAAAGCATAATGTTTTCTTCCACGAGGTCAAACAGATAGACCATTTCTTTTTTCACCTGCATCAAGGCAATCGGCGGTGTGGACAACAAACGATTGTCCACGTACTTGAGCGCACGCGTTTCGCCTGCCTGCTTTTCCGGAATGACCGCGCAGGCGTAGTCCACAAGCTGCTTTACAAACGGCAGAAGCATAACCGTTGTTGTCACGTTAAAGATAACGTGGAACGCGGACAGACGCATCTGCAAGGACATCTGATCGTCCGCCGGAAACATGGAGGTCAGAACGGAAATGACAAAATCTTTAAAAATCCAGATGAGGACGGTAAATAAAACCGTACCAATCATATTAAAGGTAAAATGCACGAGCGCCACGCGCTTTGCGTTTGCGTGCGCACCGACACTCGCCAGAAGCGCCGTCACACAGGTACCAATGTTCGCACCAAGCACAATAAACAAGGCTAAATCCAGCGGCAATACACCTGCGCCGACCATTGTGATGACAACACCCGTTGCCGCAGAAGAGCTTTGAATCAGTGCCGTGAAAACCACGCCGACCAAAATCAGCAGAAGCGGAAAATCAATTACGCGGAAGATGTTTACAAACATTTCTTCCACCAGGGGATTGCCGAACGCCTGCTCGCTGCTCATAATCTCCAGACCGACAAAAATCAGACCGAGACCGCTGCAGAGGCTGCCCGCAATCTTCATTTTTTCCTTGCTGCTAAAGCCCATCATCACACCGGCAAATGCCAAAAGGTACATTGCCATATTAAAGTAGTCGTTTTTCAGCGCCACAAGGACACCCGTAATCGTCGTACCGATGTTGGCACCCATAATAATCGACACCGCCTGCATCAGCGTCATAACACCGGCGTTTACCAAGCCGATGGCCATGACCGAGGTCGCCGAAGAGCTTTGGATAATCGCGGTCACGCCCGCACCGACGCCCACGCCGGTAAAGCGGTTGTTGCTGATTTTTCCGAGCAGCTTTTTCATACCGTTGCCGGCGCTTTTTTCCAAAGCATCGCCCATAAAGTTCATGCCGACAATGAATACACCAACGCCTGCCAAAAGCCAAATCAAATTCTGTAAAATCTGCATACGTTTTTTCTCCTTCCGTTTTCCCCTATCCTAGTTTTCACTGCTACAGTTTATCAAAAAGATAGCCGAAAGTAAACAGTCCATCCCATTACTTCTTCTCTTTTTTCAGCAAGAGCCGAAGCTGTGCCGCCCCGGTTTTCGCAAAGCTGCGCAGCACCTTCTGCATCATCGTCCGCGTCGGCGCATCCAACGATTTCACCTTTTCCCGTATCGGCGAAAAGTCCTTGCGCAGCGCCTTTAAAAGCTCCGGATATGTGGTGGCATTGGTCGACTGCAAAATCTCAAACAGGGTGTCGACAAATGCTTTGCGCGTCTCCGGCAAAAGAGATTCCATCCACGCGGTCAGCGTTTTATTCGTTAGCGAAGAGAACAAATCCACTTTCTTTAAACGCACAAAATCTGCACCTTGTATCTCCCATGTAAACGGATTGTGCTGCAGCAGCGGTAAGGACTTGCTTGCCACCACCGTGTGCGGCCCGTAATTTGCCAGAAGCATACCGACAATGGAGCTGTGCGGGACGGTTTTATAAATGCGCTCCTGTATACTCTTATACGCTTCGCTTGCAAATACCGCCGGCAAAAATCCCGGTCCGTCGTGGTTATAAATAGCTTGTATGCGCTTTTTTATGCCATATGGCGCGTGCATTGCCGCATACACCGCCAAATGTCCGCCCTTGGAATGTCCGCCCAAAATCAAACTGCCGCGCAAATAGCGCGCCGTGCGCTTTAAATAGGTTGCCGCCATTGCCTGTGAAGGAATGTTTTCCGAATACGCTAAATTAAAATCTTCCTTCCACCCCACGAGGGTTGTATCCGTCCCTCGAAAGGCAATATAGTGCAATCGTGTCGTCAAACGCAGGGTCACCGCCGCAAACTGCAGCTCACTTTTTGTATCCGTCACGGATTTATAGCAAGCCAAAGGAAGCTCGCCAAAGCGCACGCTGTCCTTCACCGCTTCGAGCAAAAGCGTATTGTCGCGCGGCAGGGTTGTATTTAGCGTAATGCTTTCATCCGAAAGCTGCGCAATATCCCGCACGGTGACATCAAACTTATGCCGCGCGGAAACGTAACCATCGAATACAAAATAAGCAAGCTGCGCCAAAACAAGGCTGTCCACCTCGCAAAACGGCATCTGCGTAAAGCTACGGTCTCCATATTCTTTTATATACGTAAGCATATTGCCCATAAGACAATTTCCTTTCCGCCTGTATTATATCATATTTTTCCCGTTTTGCAAGTTTTTAGATGTATAAATTTTAAAAATTGGATGCAAACTTTTAAGCGGAGGCGATGCAAATGAAAAACATCAAAAACGCTGTCGGTTTATTCGCCGTCTGCTGCATCAGTATACTCGGCATCGGTCTGTTCAGCTTGCCGACGGCAGGCGCACATTTCGGTTCGACATTTTACTGGGGCTATTTGCTCGCCGGCGGACTGCTTGTGTTGTGCGGTGTACTGCTTTGCACAGCGAAGCGAACGGCTGTCGGCTATGCGGCATTTCAAAAATCCCATCCGAAAGGTGCCCGCTTTCTCTCTATACTCTACATCTTATTTTATACCGCCATTGCCGCTTTTATATTCGCTTATTATACACATACGGTACAAGGTTGGTTTTTAAACAGCGTGCAGCGGTTTTTCCTCGCGCTGTTTTTGGTCGCCGTTTGTCTCACGATTGCCGCAAAACCACAAAAAACGCTTTTGCGGCTGCTTGGGTTTCTCGCCTGGTTTGTGCTCTTTGCCGTCAGCGCGATGCGCCTTGTCATGCTTTTGCAGGGCGATGTTCGCCATCTGCAACCCTTTTTCGAAGCGGAAACGACAACCAGTCTGCCAAGCGGCACCCTCTTTATTGCCGCTTTTTTTGTATTGCTCGGCTTTCTTCCCTGCACCACCGAAAATCGGCGCATTAAGCGCATCGCTGCCGGCAGTGCGGTTTTGGTCTGCACCGCGCTGTTTATCTGCGCCACCGCCGGCTGCATCAGCCTGCTCGGTCCCTGGCAGACCGCACAATACTTAAACAGCACTGTCCTTGCGATGAAATCTCTGCAGCCGGCGCAGACGGATTTGCTCCAGCGTGCTGACCTTGTTTTTATCCTCACCTGGTCTGTACTGCTTTTGTGTGCCGGCGCCCTCTGCGCGCACATACCGCTACACCACCTTTTCAAAGCCTATCCCAAGCTGAAAAGTGGTTGGCTATGCGCTGCATTCGGCGTTGTGTATACAATCACTGCCCTATGTGTTCCCAGTGAAGAAAACGCCCTACTGTGCCTGATTTACACCGCGATGCCCGGCGGCATCCTGTTCTTTTTTCTTTTACCTCTGCTGTTGCAATTCTACGCAAGGAGACACCGCCCATGAAAAAATACATTTTATTTTTGATGCCGCTATTGCTCCTTTGCGGCTGCTACCCCTATACGGAAATTGAAAACACCGATATTTTAACCTCACTCTATGCAGATGCCGCAAACGGCGCATTTCACTTAGGGGGCGGCGTTGCCAATGTGCGCAATTTTTCCGATGCGATGGCAGAAGACCCCGTCAGTCTTTTGTATACGACCGGCGAAAATTTGGAAAACGCCGTAGAAAATCTGCACCGCAGTGCGGACCACGAGCTATTTTACGGTGCACTGCGCGCCGTACTCATCGGTGACAGTCTCGGCAAAAAGGACATCTATCCGTTAGTCCGCTATCTGGATGCGCAGCCGCGCCTGCGCCGCGCCACCGCCGTATTTACCACCGACGGGGACATCGAGGAAATCGTCACCTACAAAGCCATCAACGACTTTTCCGGCGGCTTTGCCGCGGACAGCATTGTATCGACGCTTTATCAGCGCGGCGAGATGCGCGCCGCCAGCATCGGCGACATTCTCTATGCACGCAGCTTAGGCGATGCCGGATACTGCATCCCGCACATTACGCTTCGGGAGGACACGATGCAAATTGACGGCTATACCCTCTTTCGCGGGTCTCAAGCCGTTGGTTTTACCGAAAGCAAAGCCATCCCCTTTTTCACCGTCAAAAATGCAGCGCAGCAGCATATCGTTGACGGTCAGCCGCTCACAACCAAGCTAAACAAAAAGCGCATTTTGCCCAAAATACAGGATAATAAACTGCACATCGACGTTGCCTTTACCTTTGCACTCGCGCAGGGGCAAGGCGCGGACACCTTAAAGCCGGCGCGCCACAAGGATGCGCGACAAAGGCTGAAATCCAAGCTTAAAACCGAGGTGGAAGACGCGCTCGCTCTTGTGCGCGAGACGCAGTGCGATTTTTTGGAAATCTACAAAAGTCAAATGGCGCAAAGCCGCGCGGATTTTGATATGAAGACCTGGAACAAGCTTTTGAAAACTATGACTTACAGCGTCAGCATCACGCTAAAGTGAGGGAAGAAAAATGAACATCGATCCAAAAAGCATCTGCGACAAATACACCACGGAAAATAACGCGATTTCGCGCGTGCTCGATGCCGGATACGGCAGGATTTATCTTTTATACATCAAGCAGCTCAGCGATATGGAAGCGCTCCGCCAGGACATTATGCGCCCGATTCTGCAATACTGGCATTACTTAAAAAAGCCGCTGACCGCGGACGATTTGTATACGCAGGTGCTCTGCGTGGAGGAATGCAGCTTCTTAGATAAGGAAACGTCGATTGAAACACACTTATTCAACGGAATGACGCTTTTATTTACAGAAGACGGCGCCTGCATCGTCATCAACCTGCGCAAAAACGCAAGCTCGTCTCCCTCTGCACCGGAGCTGAATTACTCCGTCTGGGGTGCGAAGGATTCCTTTGTCGAAAACATTGAAATCAATTTATCCCTCCTGCGCTACCGTATGAAGGACCCGCGCCTGCGCACGGAGCTTCTCTACATCGGCAAGCGTACGAAAACCGCCGTGGTCGTCACCTACATTGCCGACATCGCCAACAACGAATATATCGAGCTTGTCAAGAAGCGCTTAAATGCCATCGATATTGACGGCATTTTGGAATCGGCGCATCTGCAATGGTTTTTAAAGGACAAGGCGTTTTCTCTGTTTCCGCAGGCAGGGCTGGAGCAGCGCGTCGACAACACGTGCGCCGCTATGCTGGAGGGCAAGGTCGCCATTTTATGCGAAGGCAGCCCTCTCGCTATCCTCACCCCCAAAGTGCTCACGGAGTTTTTCCGTGCCGACGAGGACGAGAGCGAAAATGTATATTTCGCCGTATTTTCCAAGGTTTTGCGCTATATCTGCGTGCTCATTTCCATTACCGTCACGCCGCTCTATATCGCTTTAGTCGCCTTCCACGCCGAAGCACTCCCCACCGCGTATACGATGATTCTCGCCGCCGGCAGGGCTGGCGTGCCGATGACGGTGGTCACCGAAATCATTTTAATGGAAGTTTTGGTGGAAATTCTGCGCGAATGCCTGATGCGCATTCCAAAAAACATCGGCTCTGCCATCGGTATAGTCGGCGGTATCGTTGTCGGGCAGGCAACAGTGGAGGCCGGCATCGTCAGCCCGTTGGTGCTTGTCATCGTGGCACTTTCGCTGATGACCTCCTTCGTCGTGCCGGATTACAGCTTAAACGGCACCGTGCGCATCGTGAAATTTATGCTGATATTTTTTACCGCTTTTTTCGGTCTGCTCGGTTTGGTCGCAGGTCTTATACTGCTGCTCACCGCCGCCATCGGTGACACAACACTGCACACGCCGTACTTCGCACCGTATGCGCCGTTTTCGTTGCGTGACAGCCTGAAAAGCTTTTTTACGAACAAATATGTATCGGTACGCCGCCCGCACTTTTTGCGCACGAAAAATAAAATCCGGCAAAAGGTGGATGGGCGCAAGGATAAAACACCTTAAAAAGCAATGTTTTGGTAAATTGCTGTATAAAGAACGGCCAAAATTTGCCAAGGAATCGGCGCAACAGACATTCTTTTTTTCTGCATAATTAAACTATGCTTCGTCTTGCTTTTTGTCTTTAACTGCGGTATAATGCTTATATCCGTAGAACAACGAGGGGGTTTTTTAATGCAGAGAGAAAAATTTTCGTCCCGACTTGGTTTTTTGCTGATTTCGGCAGGCTGTGCCATTGGACTTGGCAATGTTTGGCGTTTTCCGTACATTACCGGTAAATACGGCGGTGCGGCGTTCGTTTTGCTGTATCTTGCCTTTTTGGTGCTGATGGGCTTGCCAATTATGGTGATGGAGCTTGCGGTTGGACGCGGCAGCCAGAAAAGTATGGCAATGTCGTTTGACGCCTTAGAGACGAAGGGTGCAAAATTCCATTGGTATAAGTATATTGCCGGTGCGGGCAACTATCTTTTGATGATGTTTTACACCTCGGTTGCCGGCTGGATGGTAATTTACTGCAAAAAGATGATTTGCGGTGAATTTGTCGGCGCAACATCGGAGAGCATCAGCGCCGCGTTCGGCGGCATGATGTCTGATCCGGTTTTGATAACGGCGGCGATGGTGATTGTGGTTGTTTCCTGCTTTGCAGTCTGTGCCGGCGGTCTGGAAAAAGGCGTAGAGAAAATCACAAAATGGATGATGCTGGCGCTTTTAGCGATTATGATTGTCCTTGTGATGCACTCGCTTCTGATGCCGGGCGCAGCAGAGGGACTTAAGTTCTATCTGTATCCGGACTTCGGCAAGCTTGCCGAGGCGGGCATCTTTAATGCCATTTTTGATGCGATGGGACAGGCATTCTTTACCTTAAGTATCGGTATGGGTTCCATTGCGATTTTCGGCAGCTATATTGACAAGAAGCATTCGCTGACCGGCGAAGCACTGCGCATCACACTTTTGGATACCAGCGTCGCGTTTATGGCAGGCTTGATTATTTTTCCGGCTTGCTTTACTTACAATGTCAATCCGGAAGCAGGTCCGAAGCTGATTTTTGAGGCGCTCCCGAACGTGTTTGCCGCAATGCCGGGCGGACGCATCTGGGGTACGCTGTTCTTTATCTTCCTTTTGTTTGCGGCACTTTCCACGGTCATTGCCGTGTTTGAAAACATTATTTCCTTCTGGATGGATTTAAAGGGCTGGAGCCGCAAAAAAACCGTGTGGGTGAACGGCGTTGCTATTTTGATTTTGTCGCTCCCGTGCGTGCTTGGTTTTAACGTGCTTTCGTTTATCCAGCCGCTTGGCGCAGGCTCGACCATTATGGATTTAGAAGATTTTATCATCAGTAACAACATTTTGCCGCTCGGCTCGCTTGTATACTTGGTTTTCTGTATGTACAAGTGCGGTTGGGGCTGGGAAAACTTTATAGAAGAAGCAAATGCTGGTCAGGGACTTAAATTTCCGAAGGCAATCCGTATTTACGCAAAATATATTCTACCGCTGATTATTCTGTTTATCTTTGTCCAGGGCTATATAGCAAAATTTTAAGAGGTGACTCTGCGAAAAAGATTTTAAGCTTGATTTTGGTTGTTGTTTTGTGCGTTTGTGTATGTATGTTGAGTGGCTGCAATAGTAAAAGCAAATAAAAAGCATCTGAAGCGCGTAAGTGTTCGGATGCTTTTTGCTGCATACATTTGCATTGAAGAATCCGGGACAAGTTACCAATCAACCCTATGCCACATATGATGGTATTACAAGAGCACGGCGAATGGCAAGAGCGCCACTCTTGAATGTGGGGAAGGAGGTAAAAGTATGGGCTGCTTTTTCAATGGCTGCGGTGACGATAACAACAACTGGCTGCTCTGGATTATCTTAATTGCGGTAATTCTTTGCTGCTGCTGTGGCGACAACTAAACAAGGGAGAAAAAAGGGTGTCCTTGACGGACACCCCTTTTTTAATACAATATGCAACTCATATACAGAAATATTATAAGAACTATCTGCCGGCGAGCGAGCAGGGGGTTCTTATGGGGGCGGCAATCCCCCTAAGCCGTTTTAGGGGCCCAGGGGAATCGGAACCTCTGGGACTTTTGGTACTTTGGGTCACAAAAGTACATTCGTTCTTTGTCTGACAAACAATAAAAAAGGGCGATTTTTGAATCGCCCTGCATGCTTAAATGTTAAAGAGGAGACCGTATTGGATATTTTAACATCCCGCATAAAAGTCAAAATCCCGCACAATACTGTGCGGGATTATCTTGACATGCGATTTTGTAGACAGATTAGATAGCTCTTTCTACCTTACCTGCGCGCAGGCATCTGCTGCATACATAAACGGACTTGTTTGTACCGTTTACAACTGCCTTTACCTTACGAACGTTTGCCTTCCACATGCGGTTGCTTCTTCTGTGGGAGTGGCTGACTTTGATACCAAAGGAAACGCCCTTACCGCAAACTTCACACTTTGCCATATCTGATTACACCTCCTGCATACTACCGAATATATATATCGGAAAGTAACTCTACTCATAATAAGCAACAATTATTTTAACACATAAAAATAAAAATAGCAAGAGTTTTTTTAAAATCTTTTTAATTTTTTGTTCATAAATTATTCAAAAATAAACTATTGACATTTTGTAAGCAAAATGGTATAGTATAGTCAAACAAAGGTCAAAGAAAGTCAAAGTCAAAAACGAGGTGAGACGTATGAAGATGAGTGATGTGATTGAGCAGTTTTTGCTGGAGATGCTTCAGGATGAAGCAGATATCGTGCTCAAGCGAAACGAACTGGCAAACCGCTTTTCCTGTGCACCGTCACAAATCAATTATGTTATCGGCACAAGATTTACGGGGCAACGCGGCTATGAGGTAGAGAGCCAACGCGGTGGCGGTGGGTATATCCGCATACGGCGCGTGCAACCGAGCGGCTCAAACTATATGATGCACGTGGTCAACGCCATTGGCGATACCATTAGCTATGCGAGCGTGCAGGCGATGGTGGTCAATATGATGGAGAGCGGCATGGTGACCGAGCGTGAGGGCAAGCTGATTTGTGCCGCCGTTTCGGAGCGCAGCTTGCCGATTCAACAGCCGGAGCGAGACAGACTTCGTGCGGTTGTGTTTAAAAATATGCTGATTGGTATTATATAGGAGGAAAGACAATGTTTTACGATTTGTTTGATGATTTCTTCGGTGGATTGGAAAAGGATTTGCATTTAGCGTTTGGTGCGCCGAAGGTGCAGTATACGGATGCGGCGTGTCCGGTGTGCAACACACGCCTCAGCGAGGTAGCAAAAACCGGTAAGGCGGGCTGCTCGAAATGCTACAGCGTTTTCCGTCCGCAGTTTGAATATATGCTCGGTAAAGTACATTCCAATACGAAGCATACCGGCAAGGTTTCCGAAAGCGCCGGCGAGCGTATCCAGGTGAAAAAAGAGCTGGAGCAGCTTGGCGCCGAGATGCAGGAAGCGATTGCAAAGCAGGATTTTGAGCGCGCGGCGCAGCTGCGCGACCACATAAAAGTATTGCGCGAAAAGGAGGTGGACTGAGATGAAAATGTGGTATCATAACAAGGGCAAAGACACGGATGTTGTCATCAGCACGCGCGTGCGTCTTGCCCGTAATATTACGGAAGTGCCGTTTCCGCCGAAATGGAGCGACGGCGCGGCAAAAGAGATTACGGAAAATGCGAAAAAGGCACTGGATACAACGAAAGACAAATTTTCGTTTTTAAATCTTGACAATGCACCGCAGATGAACAAGTCCGCCCTGATGGAGGACCATATCATCAGCCGCGAAATGCTGGAGGGCAAAAACAAGGCGCTGTTTTTAAATCAGGAAGGGACGGCCGCAGTGATGGTCGGCGAAGAGGACCACATCCGCATCCAGACCATTGAAACCGGCTTTGCGCTGGAAAACACCTACAAGGCAGCAGACGCGCTGGACGATGCGCTGGGACAAGTGCTCGATTATGCCTTCGACGAGCAATTCGGCTTTTTAACGCACTGTCCGACCAATGTCGGCACCGGTATGCGCGCATCGGTAATGCTGCATCTGCCGGCGCTCCGTATGATTGGCAACATCAATTCCTTAATCGGGCAGGTCGGCAAGCTCGGCCTCACCATCCGCGGTGTGTACGGCGAAGGCAGTCAGTCGCGCGGCGATTTGTATCAGCTTTCCAATCAGATTACGCTGGGACTGAGCGAAACGCAGACGATCGAGAAGCTCACGGATGTGGTAGAGCAGATTGTAAAAATGGAGCGCGACACACGTGCGCGCTTGTATGCAAATGACAAGCTTGGGTTGGAAGATACCATCTACCGCGCACTCGGCACACTGAAGTTTGCGCGAAAAATGGCATCGGAGGAAGCACAAAAATGGCTTTCCTATGTAAAACTTGGCATTGACCTGGGTATAATAGAAGATATGGATACGCAAAAGATTATACAGCTGATGATTGAAAGCGAGCCACATCATATTGCGCTCGCCGAGGGCAGTGCGCTCGCGCCGGCGGCAAGAGATGAAAAGCGCGCGGCGCACATCAGGGCTACACTTTGAAAGGAGTGGTTTCGATGACTTTTGATAACAGATTTACGCAAAAAGCGCAAAATGCGCTCCGCAGTGCACATGCCTGCGCGTGTGCGTTGGGGCACAATTATATCGGCACAGAGCATATTTTAGCAGGGCTGACGTCGGAGACAAGTGCCGTTGCGGCGCAGCTTTTGCAGAGCAAAGGTGTTTCTTATGCTACAGTACAGGAAAAAATTGTGGCACTGACCGGCAAGGCAGAGCCACTGACCGAAGGGGCGCAGCTTGTGATGACCCCGCGCACCAAGCGCGTGATTGAATTAAGTCTTGCGGAGGCAAGAAAGCTCGGCCACGGCTTTATCGGCACAGAGCACCTTTTACTTGCCCTACTGCGTAGCGGTGAAAGCGTGGCGCTCAAGATTTTGTCGGAGAGCGGCGTGGATTTACAGGGCTTTTATGCAGAGATTGCGGCATCCGTTTCCGGCTATGCGGCAGCAAACGCATCTGCGCCAGGCGCAGAGAGTGCACCGGGCGCACAAAAACAGGAGACCAAAACACCGACGCTTGACCAGTTCGGGCGCGATTTTACGCAGATGGCGCGCGACGGCAAGTTTGACCCGGTGATTGGCAGAGACACGGAAATTGAGCGCGTAATTCAGATTTTGTCGCGCCGCACGAAGAACAACCCGTGCCTGATTGGTGAGCCGGGTGTCGGCAAAACGGCAGTTGTAGAAGGGCTTGCGCAGAAGATTGTGGCAGGCGATGTGCCGGAAGTTTTGACGGACAAACGCCTGTTCACCCTCGATTTGTCCTCGATGATTGCCGGTGCGAAATACCGCGGTGAATTCGAAGAACGCTTAAAGGCGGCAATGGATGAGGTTGTCAAAGCCGGCAATGTGATTTTGTTTATCGACGAGATGCATACGATTATCGGTGCCGGTGCAGCAGAAGGCGCGATTGATGCGGCGAATATCTTAAAACCGTCTCTGGCGCGCGGTGAAATTCAGGTCATCGGCGCGACGACGCTCAATGAATACAGAAAGCATATCGAGAAGGATTCTGCGCTTGAAAGACGTTTTCAGCCGATTACGGTCGGCGAGCCGAACGAGGCGGAGAGCGTGCTGATTTTGACGGGCATCCGCGACAAGTACGAAGCGCATCACGGCGTAAAAATCACCGATGCGGCGATTAAAGCGGCGGTAGAGCTTTCGGCGCGTTACATCACCGACCGGTTTTTGCCCGACAAGGCAATCGATTTGATTGACGAGGCGGCATCGAAGGTTCGCCTTGGTAAATTAACAGCACCGCCGGAATTAAAGGAGCTGGAAGACAAGCTCGCTTCGGTAACGAAGGAGAAGGAAGCGGCGATTGCAGCGCAAGAATTTGAGCGTGCGGCAACCCTGCGTGACGATGAAAATAAAATTAAGGCAGAGCTTGACGGCGAGCGCGCAAAGTGGGAGGATGTGAAATCCACACAAAAAATGTGCGTCGACGAAGAGCAGATTGCGCAGATTGTGTCGCAGTGGACGAACATTCCGGTGGCGCGTCTGAGCACGGACGAATCGCAGAAGCTTTTGCATTTAGAAGAAGGTCTGCACGAGCGCGTAATCGGGCAGGAGGAGGCAGTGCGTGCAGTTGCCAAGGCCATCCGCCGCGGCAGAGTGGGCTTAAAAGACCCGAAGCGTCCGATTGGCTCGTTTATCTTCCTCGGTCCGACCGGTGTCGGTAAAACCGAGCTTTCCAAGGCACTTGCCGAGAAGATGTTCGGCTCGGAGGACGATATGATTCGTATTGATATGTCCGAGTATATGGAAAAACATTCGGTGTCCAAGCTCGTCGGCTCGCCGCCGGGATATGTCGGCTACGACGATGCGGGGCAGCTGACGGAGAAAATCCGCAGAAAGCCGTACAGTGTGGTGCTCTTTGACGAAATTGAAAAAGCGCATCCGGATGTGTTTAATATCCTTTTGCAGATATTGGAAGATGGTATTTTGACCGATGCGCAGGGCAGACGTGTAGACTTTAGAAACACGGTCATCATCATGACCTCAAATATAGGCGCCAGACTGATTACCGCCGAAAAGAGCACGAAGCTCGGCTTTGCTTCCGCGGCAGAAAATGCACAGGAGCGCAATTACGAAAAGATTAAAAGCGACGTGCTCGGCGAGCTTAAAAACCACTTTCGACCGGAGTTTTTAAATCGTATTGATGACACGATTGTGTTCCATCAGCTTACGGAAGCACAAATTGGCGAGATTGCCAAGCTGATGCTCGCATCGCTCGAAAAGCGACTCGCGAAAAATGAAATTACCGCGCACTTTACCAATGCGGTGGTTTCGATGGTAACAAAGGCAGGCTTTGACCCGATTTACGGCGCAAGGCCGCTCCGCCGCGCGATTCAGACAAAGATTGAAGATGCACTGGCAGAGAAAATGCTCGATGCAGACATCGGCGCAGGTGACAGCATCACGGTCGATGTCAAGGACGATGCGTTGGTTGTGGAAAAACAGTAAAACAAAAAGGACGGGAAGGGCGATTGTTCTTAAGGATACAACGGTTTTAGCCGCTAATTTACCGAAAATAGTTTACAAAAAATCCGCATTATACGCGAGTATGATGCGGATTTTTATGTTCCTCTTTCCGACAAAATTCCTCGTCTAAAACTGCCGCAGGCACCTTAAAAGGGAATAGCTTGGATAAAGAGCAAGGCAGAAACGACCGAAATCCGCGTGGATGTCGGTCGTTTTTAACACAGCTATTTGCCAAAATATTGCTTTTTAAGGCGTTTTATCCTTAAGAACACTCGCCCAAACCGTCCTTTTTTAATGTAAAGTGGGGGCACACCTTGATAGTCGTACACCTTTTTTTCATGGTATGCTTATTTTGAGGTGAAGAAAAATGTATGCATTACAAGGTTTTATTATGCTCCACAGAAAAATACTCGACTGGGAGTGGTACGCAGATGCGAATGTACGCAGTGTGTTTATCCATCTGCTGTTGCTGGCAAGCTTTAAACAGAGCAAATGGCAGGGACAAGACATTGCGCCGGGGCAGGTCATCACAAGCTACGCACGCATCGCAGAAAAGCTGGGGCTTGGCGTTTGGCAAGTTCGTGTTGCGCTTAGAAAATTACAGACCACAGGCGAAATTTCCGTAAAAGCCACAAACAGAAATACGGTTGTAACCATTGAAAACTGGGCACTTTATCAAGCAGACACGGAAAAAGCCACAAGCAAACCACACGCAAGCCACACGCAGACCACAAGCAAACCACAACATCGTAATAATGTAAATAATTTTAATAATGTAGATAAGTATAGCGCGCGGGCGCAAAGCAAAAAACCAGGTATATTTCATACTGGGCGATACGATTACGATTTAATTATGCAGCAAAGCAGAGAGCGTATTCGTCAAAAGATTGCAGGTAAGGAAAAGGAAACAGCATAAGCAATGGAACAGGAAAGGCTATTGTAAGGACTTGTTGTGCACAGGTGCGCATAAAACGATGCATCCGCAACTCCCTCTCCCACCCCGAAATCTCCACAGAAACAAAAAAGCGAATATTTTAAAAAATACTCGCTTTTCCTTTTTATTATTCGTGATGATGACTACAGCTTTCGCAGCATCCGTCGCACTTACGCGGATTCGGATTTGCGATGCCTTTTCTTGCATAATAATCATCAATCGCGGCGTGGATGGCTTCTTCTGCCAACACGCTGCAGTGGATTTTGGCCGGCGGCAAACCGCCAAGCGCATCCATAACGGCTTTATTGGTCAGCGCAAGGGCATCTTCGATGCGCTTGCCGATGACAAGCTCCGTTGCCATCGAGCTCGTTGCCACAGCGGCACCGCAACCGAAGGTCTTGAACTTGACATCCTCAATGATACCGTCATCATTGATTTTCATATACATTTTCATAATATCGCCGCATTTTGCGTTACCCACCTGTCCAACAGCATTGGCGTCTTCCAATTCGCCGACATTACGCGGGTTCGCGAAATGGTCCATTACCTGTTCACTGTACATTATTTGCTACCTCCTCATATAACGGGGACATATCGCGCAGACGCTGTACAATCGGCACAAGCGCCGCAATCACCTTGTCCACTTCCTCTTCCGTGTTAAAATCGCCGAGGCTTAGGCGCAACGAGCCGTGCGCGATTTCGTGCGGCAAGCCAATGGCTAAGAGCACGTGCGACGGGTCGAGCGAGCCGGAAGTACACGCAGAACCGCTCGATGCTGCAATGCCGTACATATCCAGCATCAAAAGCAGTGCCTCCCCCTCAATATACTGAAATGAAAAATTCACGTTGGTGCAAAGCCTTTTTTCTCTGTGCCCGTTTAAGCGGCAATACGGGATTTTTTCCTCAATGCCCGCAATTAAGCGTTCACGCAGCTTTGTCAGCTTAGCCATATGTGCCGGAATGTCCGCACACGCAATCTCCATTGCCTTGGCAAAGCCCACAATGCCTGCCACATTTTCGGTGCCGGCTCTTCTGCCGCGCTCCTGCGCACCGCCGTGCATAAAGATGTCTATCTTCACGCCCGTGCGCACATACAGCGCGCCCACGCCCTTCGGACCGGAAATCTTATGCGCCGAAATGGAGAGCATATCCACGCCGAGTGCCTTGACGTCAATCTCTACATTACCAATTGCCTGCACCGCATCCGTGTGAAACAGTACGCCATGCGCCTTGGCAATTTTGCAAAGCTCCGCAATCGGCTGAATTGTACCGATTTCGTTGTTGGCGAACATAATGGTTACTAAAATTGTATCCGGACGAATGGCAGCTTCCAAATCTGCCGGACTTACAAGACCGTCCGCATCCACCGGCAGGTATGTAACCTCAAAGCCCTGCTTTTCTAAATACTGCGTGGTATGCAGTACAGCATGGTGCTCAATTGCCGATGTAATAATGTGCTTGCCCTTGCCCATATTGGCAAAAGCTACACCCTTGATTGCCCAGTTATCCGCTTCCGAACCGCACGCTGTAAAATACACCTCGCCCGGCTTTGCGCCTAGCGCATCTGCCACGCATGCACGCGCCTCGTCTACAGCTTTTCTTGCACTACGACCGGTTGCATATATAGAAGATGCATTACCGAACTCCTCGGTTAGATAAGGCATCATCGCATCTAAAACCTCGCGTTTTAGCGGCGTTGTAGCGGAATTGTCCATATAGATTGTATTCCCCATAACCTGCCTCCTAAATACTTTGTTAAATCTCAAACAGAACTATTATATACCTTTCTCGGTCTTTTTTCAATACAATTTAGCGATTTTTTTACATTTTTGGCTAAAATATATTTTGCAGGCAGAAAATCTGGTCCTCCGCCATCTCTCTCGCCTCGCTGCGCACACGCGCATTGGCAAGCAAAATATCCGTTTGCACATCGCCGCGCAAGGCGGCTTTGAGCTCTGTCATGGCTTTGGTAACGGCATTGAGCTGCGCGTGGTCCACAAAATAGGTCATTGCCGTCTCTTTTTTATCCCAATAGTCTTCCCAAGTGGCATAATGTGCTTTTAACGCCTCTGTATCCTCTCTAAGCGCAAGTGTTTCTGTCTTGTCACAGTAGCGCATCATCTCATCCGTCACACCCGTAATGGCACGTTCGCTAAAAAAACTACCGACCAAAAGTACCAAAAGCACAACCACCGCAAAAACAAAGTTTTTCACGCCGCGCCCCCCTTTCTTTTCTTCTTTTCCTGGATAAACAAGGCACCCTCGCCATTGAGTGATGCCAAAAACACATTTTTACAGCTGCGGATATGCCGTACCTTCAACTGTTTTTCCAACCAGGCGCGCGTTTTACCGGCACGTGTCAGCTCCGTCTCATCCACATAGCCATCCGTAATCAGAATATACGGCAGCACCGCCTGTCGCTTGGATAGCTGCAAATCGCCGCGCGTAACGGGCGTTGCCGCATTTTTCGGCACGACGCTGATTTGCCCGCCGGTCTCCAAAATGGCATATTCAATCTCGGAAATATCCGGATAACCGAGCACGCGCAGCTCCTCCATCAAATCGTCAATGTTAAACCGCTGCCGCTCCATTTCCTTTTCATCGAGCACACCCTTGTGAATCATCACGCTCGGGTTCCCCGAAAACGCAACGCGCAGACGGCGGCATTTCAAGCTCACAAACGAAATACTCAGTTCAGCAATCAGCAGCACCAAAATCGGCACCACACCGGACAAAAGCGGCACACCGGTGTTCTGCATCGGAATGGACGCTACATCGGAAATCATAATGGCAATGACCAGCTCTGCCGGCTGCAGCTGACCAACCTGCCTTTTGCCCATCAGCCGCAGCGAAAACATAACCAAGCCATAAAGGATTACCGCACGTAAAATTAAAATTGCCATATGGAGCACCTCCCAAAGATTGTTTCTATTTTTTCCCAAAACCACCTTGCTTATACACCAGTTTTTTGGTATACTTTGCAGGTGAGCACGGCCTGTGCGGGCGATTGCTTGTGCTGTCCTTCCGGCAATGCCGGACGGTGCCGCCATGCAAAAACTGATAAATGGCGAAAATGCTTGACTTTTCGGGCATTTTACACTAAAATATATAAGATAGACTTAGGAAAGGTTTGAATCGCATGATTATCAAAGTAATTTGCGTCATCCTGGCAGTGCTGTGCGGTGTGCTTGCACTGAGCGCAAAGCATCTTTTGCCGCGCATTTTAAAGCGCGAGCCGGACGAGAGAGAAACGGTACTTGTCAAGGCCGTACTGCTTTTAATCTGCATTGCAATTGCGATGCTGATGATTCTGCCGGACTATCTGTAATTTTGTAAATTGTATTTTTGGAGGAATAAACAGTGACTGAGCAAAAGAACATCGCGAAAAACTACGATCCGTCCGAATTTGAGGACAGGCTCTATAAGTTCTGGGTGGAGAACGGCTATTTTCACGCGGATGAAAAAAGCGAAAAGGAACCGTTTACCATCGTAATCCCGCCGCCGAATGTAACCGGTCAGCTGCATATGGGACACGCGCTGGACGAAACGCTGCAGGATATTTTAATCCGCTACAAAAGAATGTGCGGCTATGAAGCGCTGTGGGTACCGGGCACGGACCACGCAGGTATCGCTACGCAGATTAAGGTAGAAGAAAACCTGCGCAAGGAAGAAGGACTTACCCGCTACGACCTCGGCAGAGAGAAGTTTTTGGAGCGCGTTTGGGACTGGAAGAAGATGTACGGCGACCGTATCATCAACCAGCTTAAAAAAATCGGTTGCTCCTGCGACTGGGACAGAGAACGCTTCACTATGGACGCAGGTTGCTCCGACGCCGTTTTGGAAGTGTTTGTAAACCTGTATAAAAAAGGTCTCATTTATCAGGGAAGCCGCATCATCAACTGGTGTCCGAACTGTACAACTGCGCTTTCCGACGCAGAGGTAGAGTACACCGAGCAGGACGGCAATTTCTGGCACATCAAGTACTATCTGAAAGACAGCGATGAATATTTAACCATCGCAACCACCCGTCCGGAGACACTCCTCGGCGATACAGCCGTTGCCGTAAATCCGGAGGACGAAAGATACACCCACCTTGTAGGCAAGATGCTGATTTTGCCGCTCGTTGGCAGAGAAATTCCGATTATTGCGGATGAATATGTAGACAAGGATTTCGGTACAGGTGCAGTGAAAATCACACCGGCACACGACCCGAACGACTTCGAGGTTGGTCTGCGCCACAACTTGGAGCAGATTAAAGTCATGAATGACGATGCAACCATCAATCACTTCGGCGGCAAGTACGAAGGTATGGACCGCTACGAAGCAAGAAAGGCTATGGTTGCAGATTTAGAGGCTGAGGGCTATCTTGTAAAGGTAGAACCGCACAGCCACAATGTCGGTCAGTGCTACCGTTGCGGTACAACCGTAGAGCCGATTACCTCCAAGCAGTGGTTTGTAAAGATGAAGCCGCTTGCAGAGGAAGCCATCAAGGTTGTAACCGAAGGCAAGACACAGTTCGTACCGGAGCGTTTTACAAAGACCTATTTAAACTGGATGGAAAATGTGCACGACTGGTGCATTTCCCGTCAGCTTTGGTGGGGGCACAGAATTCCTGCCTACTACTGCGATGATTGTGGTGAAACCATCGTATCCAAAACGGCAGTAGAAACCTGCCCGAAGTGCGGCGGCAAATGCAAGCAGGACCCGGACGTACTCGATACGTGGTTCTCTTCTGCGCTCTGGCCGTTCTCCACACTCGGCTGGCCGCATGAGACGCCGGAGCTTAAGAAGTTCTTCCCGACTTCTGTACTCGTTACAGGCTACGATATCATCTTCTTCTGGGTTGCACGTATGATTTTCTCCAGTACGGAACACATGAAGAAAGAGCCGTTTAAGCATGTATTTATTCACGGTCTTGTACGTGATGCGCAGGGCAGAAAAATGTCCAAATCCTTAGGCAACGGTATCGACCCGCTGGAAATCGTTGAAAAATACGGTGCTGACGCACTGCGCTTTACGCTGGCAACCGGTAATGCACCGGGTAACGATATGCGTTTCTCGGATGAAAAGGTACAAGCAAGCCGTAACTTCATCAACAAAATCTGGAATGCATCTCGTTTTGTATTGATGAATTTAGATATCAAAGAAAACAAGTTGCCTGCAAGTGATAGCCTGCAGCTGGAAGATAAGTGGATTTTGTCGAAGTTTAACCGCCTGACCAAGGAAGTCAGCGACAATATGGACAACTTCGATTTGGGTGTTGCGCTTGCAAAGCTCTATGACTTTGTATGGGACGATTTCTGCGACTGGTACATCGAGCTTGTAAAGCCGAGACTGTTTGACGAAAACTGCCCAAGCAGAGATACAGCACAGTATGTACTGACTTACGTACTATCTGAGACTATGAAGCTTTTACATCCGTATATGCCGTTTATCACGGAAGAAATCTGGCAGCATCTGCCGCACGAAGGCGAAAGCATTATGATCAGTGCTTGGCCGCGTTATACGGATGCGCTGAATTTCACAGATGCAGAAGCGGATATGACCCGTATTATGAATGCCATTAAGAGCATCCGTAACACACGTACGGAAATGAACATCGCGCCGTCCAAGAAGTGCCACATCACCATTGCAACTGCGATGACGGATGTGTTTAAAAAGGGCGCAATGTTCTTTGAAAAGCTTGCAAGTGCTTCCGGCGTAACTGTTGCAGAGGGCGCAAGCGTTGAAAATGCTGTTTCCGTTGTTGTAGACGGTGCAACCGTATTCTTACCGCTCGACGAATTGGTAGACAAGGCAAAGGAAATCGAACGTCTGACCAAGGAAAAGCAGACCCTGCACGGCGAAATCAAGCGCGTAGAGGGTAAACTGAATAACCAGGGCTTCGTTGCGAAAGCACCGGCAGCTGTGGTAGAAGAAGAGCGCAAAAAGGGCGCAATGTACAAAGAAATGCTCAAAAAGGTCGAAGAAAGCCTCGCGGCACTGCAATAAGAAAAAATTGAAAGGGTAGCCGATTGGCTACCCTTTTTTGTTGTTCATTTATTGAATTTACACGCACTGCTTGCAAATCGCATTTTGTTTTCGTTTTTATTTTTCGTCCTGCCGGACGGGCCTACTTTTGAATGCAAAAGTAGCAAAACGAAGGGGGAGTTCCGATTCGTCTCGCTTCGGCTCGGTCACGGTTTGGCTCTGACAATCCACTGGATTGTCATTCACTCCCAAACCGCCGCTTCGCTACCCCTTCAACCCCCTTAAAACGGCTTAAGGGGACTTGCAGTCCCCTATAAGAATCCCCTGCTCACACGCCGGAAGTCTGTGCAAAAGCCTCCCTTGTGTAAAGGGAGGTGGCGTTTTCAAAAGAAAACGACGGAGGGATTGTTTTTATTCCCTTTCCCCTCCTATATACATTTCTTCCATTTCGCATTGCAATTGCTTCAATTCTTCAATCATATCCGTGATTTTGTTAAACAGCTTAAAATACAATTCCTTATCCATTTTTATCGCCTCCAAATAAAAAAGTGCGCAGCACAAGGCCGCGCACGAAAAACGCGGCCGGTTCTGCTGCGACACAGTTACATACCCAAGCGGCTATGAACAACCAAGCCTGCGTTTTTGCCAAACGCAAGCCACATGGGTATATTATTTAACTGTGTCGCACCATTATTCTAACATATCTGACAAATTCTGTCCAGTTTTTTCTTTCGCATTTTTCGACATTTTTATATGGCATACAGTTTGTGCCATTTTTATTCTGGTTGAGAAGCAACACTTCTCACTCCCCTTTTTCCACCTTTGCACCAAGGCCGGCAAGCTTTTCTACAAAGCACTCATAGCCACGCTCAAGGTGGAAAATCTCCCCAATCTCCGTATCGCCTCTTGCCGCCAAACCGGCAAGCACCAGAGCGGCGCCGCCACGCAAATCCGTTGCTTTCACGCTTGCACCACTGATATGCTTTACACCGCTTACCACGGCGCATCTGCCCTCAATTTTAATTTCCGCGCCCATACGCACCAGCGCCGGCACATACAAAAACCGATTTTCAAATACCGTTTCCGTCACCGTCGAGGTGCCGTCACACAAGCACATCAGCGCAGTCATTTGCGCCTGCATATCCGTCGGAAATCCCGGAAACGGCAGGGTTTTTAAATCCACCGCTCTGCGTCTGCCGTCGGCATTAATTACTATTTTATTTTTGCCTTCCGTAATCTCTGCGCCCATTTCACGCAGCTTCGCTGTCACCGGCTTTAAATGCGCGCAGCAAACACCGCGCAGACTAATTTTACCATGTGTTATGGCGGCTGCCGCCATATACGTCCCTGCCTCAATGCGGTCGGGAATTACACTGTGCGTCACTGCGCGAAGCGACTCTACGCCCTCGACCGTGAGCACGCTGCTGCCGGCACCCTTAATTTTTGCGCCGGCTTTGTTTAAAAATGCGGCTAAATTTTCAATTTCCGGCTCCGTTGCCGCATTGACAATCACGGTGGTGCCTTTGGAAAGCACCGCCGTCATCAGTATATTCTCCGTCGCGCCCACGCTCGGATAATCCATATAAATCTTCGTTCCCGCCAAGGACGGCGCAAAAAGTTGCACGCTGCCGTGCTTCTTTTCAATGCGCGCACCAAGCGCAGCAAATCCCTTTAAATGCAAATCCACCGGACGCACACCGATGCTGCAGCCACCCGGCAAACGAAGCTCCGCCCTGCCTGTACGCGCCAAAAGCGGTCCTGCCACCAAAAAGGAAGCGCGCATTTTTTCCATCAGCGCAGAAGACGCTTTGTGTGTGGAAATATTGGTTGTCACCGTCACCGTCGTGCCAATGCGCACAACGTGCGCACCGATTTGCGTTAAAATTTCACACAGCATATCTATGTCGGACAATTGCGGCACATTGCGAATAACGGATGTACCTTCGCAAAGCAGCGTCGCCGCCAGAATCGGCAATGCCGCATTTTTTGCACCGCCGATTTGCACGCAGCCAGAAAGTGGCGGCGATTTTTTTATAATTATTTTTTCCATTTTACACCTCACGCTCATTTTGTATTTAGCGTGTGCAAAACACCAAAAAATATGCTGTCCCCGACCTAAAACAAACGATTTTAATCATTTTTTATTTTTAAAATACCGCCGCGTTTTCCCTTTACAAAAACGGCAAAAAGGGGTATACTGTTTATATATACCTTACAGAAAAAGAGATGCGAATATGCAAGCAAACAAATTAGAACGGATGACAACAGAGCCGGGTGTCGGCGTTATTTTGCCGATTATGAGCATTATTGCAAAACAAGAACAAACAAAAAATAGTTGAACTTTTTTAAAGTTTAGTATATAATAGGCTTAAGAAATACCAAGGAGGATCTCCTACATGCAAATTCATGAATCTGCCGAAAATTATTTGGAAGCGATATTTGTGCTCAACGAACAAAACGGGCAGGTGCGCTCGATTGATATTGCGCGGCATATGAACTTTTCCAAGCCGACCATCAGTATTGCGATGCGCAGCTTTCGCGAAGCGGGTTATATCCTCGTGGATGAAAACGGCTTTATTACCTTAACCGAAAAAGGTCTTGCCGTAGCCAATCGCGTATATAAGCGCCATCAAATTTTAACCACGGCACTGATGGCCATCGGCGTAAGCGAAGAAGCTGCCGAAGCAGATGCCTGCAAAATTGAGCATGACATCAGTGAAGAAACGCTGTACTGCATTCAAAGACATATGGAGCAATTCCAAAAGAAATCCGCACCGAGAAAAGATTTGAGTATAGAATTGTTATAAAGATACATAAAGCCTTGTCTGCAACCAAGCAGACAAGGCTTTATTGTTTTAATGCTTATTTTTTAGATTGAAACAGCTTGACAAATTCTACAATCGGAATAGTCGAAATTGCAAGCAGCATAGCGACTGCATATTCCATCAGGCTGATAGGTTCAAAATCAAAAATCGCTCTGAGCGCCGGTACAAATACGAGCGCCGTTGTCAACGCAAGCGACAGAACCATCGTGCCCCACAAAAGCATATTGTGCGTTTTGAGTTTAAAGATGGAGCCGTGCGAGCGCATATTAAATGAATGGAAGATTTCCGCCATGGACATGGAAAGGAACGCCATCGTCATACCGTCCGCACTCTGGGTAATCTCCCACACGCCGGATTCCATATAGTGACCGATAAAATAAGCCGCAAGTGTGATAACCGACACCATTAACCCCTGGTAGGCTACGTTAAAGCCGAGACCGTTTGCAAATATGCCTTCATCGCTCTTTCTCGGTTTTCTTGTCATAATATCCGGCTCAGCCTTCTCTGCACCGAGCGCAAGTGCCGGCAGAGAGTCGGTAACCAGATTGATAAAGAGAATGTGTGCCGGCTTTAAGATGGTAAAGCCGCAAAGCGTTGCAATAAAGATACTGATAACTTCACTTAAGTTGGACGAGAGCAGGAACTGAATACATTTGCAGATGTTGTCAAAGATTCTTCTGCCCTCTGCAACGGCACTGACAATCGTTGCAAAATTATCATCTGCCAAAATCATATCCGCTACGTTTTTAGTAACGTCCGTGCCCGTGATACCCATACCGATACCGATGTCGGCATTTTTGATGGACGGCGCATCGTTTACGCCGTCACCTGTCATGGCAGTTACACAGCCACGCTTGCGCCACGCATTTACGATGCGCACCTTGTGTTCCGGCTGTACGCGTGCATAAACCGAGTACTTGGTTACGATTTCGTCAAATTCTTCGTCACTGTACTTATCAATTTCCGCACCCGTAATTGCCTCGGATGCCTCCGTGATAATGCCGAGCGTCTTTGCTATGGCAACCGCAGTGTCCTTATGGTCACCCGTAATCATAATCGGACGGATGCCTGCTTTTGCACATTCATTTACCGCCGCGGTAACCTCCGGTCTTACCGGGTCAATCATGCCGACAAGACCCATAAATACCATGTTGTTTTCCAGTGCTTCGGAAGTATAGACCTCCGGCGCGGAAGCGTGCTTTTTATAGGCACACGCAAGTACGCGGAGCGCCTGCGAAGCAAATTCCGTATTCTTTTCAAGAATTTTATTGCGCAGTTCATCTGTTAGTACTACGACATTTTCGCCCTCCAGCATATGGCTGCATCGTGCTAAGAGTTCGTCCGGTGCGCCCTTGGTATACTGGATAATTTCGCCGTCCACCGTATGCACTGTAGACATCATCTTTCTGCCCGAATCAAACGGCACTTCGCCGATACGCGGAGACTTGGCGCTCAATTCACCCTTGGCAAGTCCAAGCTTGGTTGCGTAGTTTACAAGCGCACATTCCGTCGGTTCACCCACAGCTTCTCCTTTTTCATCCGGCGCAGCATCCGAGCAAAGCGACATACCCGTTGCAAGGAATTTTTCATGATCGCTCCAAAAATCAACCACAGTCATTTTATTCTGCGTCAGTGTACCCGTTTTATCCGAGCAGATAATTTGTGTACAACCGAGCGTTTCCACCGCTGTCAAGCGGCGGATAATCGCCTTTTGCTTAGACATTTTTGTAACGCCCATAGACAAAACGATAGTGACAACGGCGGCAAGACCTTCCGGAATGGCAGCTACTGCAAGGCTGACAGCCAGCATAAATGTATCTAATGTGGTATGCATATCAAACTTGCCGTTTCGAATCAGCGTAAATGCAAACATAAACACGCAGATGCCCAAAACGAGCTTGGTCAAAAGCGCACTGAGCTGCGAAAGACGCTTCTGCAGCGGCGTTTCGCCTTCTTCTGCCTGGGTAATTGCCGTAGCAATCTTACCCATTTCGGTGTCCATACCCGTTGCAGTGACAACCATGGCGCCTCTGCCGTATACGACAACGCTGCCCATGTAGCACATATTTTTTCTGTCGCCGAGGGAAACGTCGCCATTTTCGCCGGCGGTTAATGCATAGTCCACTTTATCGGACGGAACGGATTCACCGGTCAGTGCCGCCTCTTCAATCTTCAGGCTCGCAGACTCTAAAATTCTACCATCTGCAGGCACAGCATCACCGGCCTCAAGCAATACAATATCCCCAACGACCAGGTCCTCACTCTTTACAACCATGTGCTTGCCGTCGCGGATTACCTTCGATGTTGCCGCCGCCATTTCCTTGAGCGCATCAATCGCCTTTTCCGCTTTGCTTTCCTGCAAAACGCCCAAAACCGTATTGAGCACGACAACCGAAAGAATAATAGCAACATCTGTCGGTGCTTCCTTTTCAATCAGACAAGTGATAAACGATACAACCGCCGCACCAATCAGCACAAGCACCATTGGGTCCGCAATCTGTGCAAGCAGTCTTTGGAAAAGCGTTTTCTTCTTGCCTTCCACCAACTTGTTTTTGCCATTCTTTTCTAAACGTAACGCAGCCTCATGTTCTGAAAGTCCTGCGCTTTTTTCGGATGCAATTGCCGAAAGCACCGCATCCTGCTGTGCAAGATAATGTTTCATATTCAAGCTTCCTTTCTGTTTTCTTTACTATGCAAAAAAAGACGAGCTTATATGCAAAGTAAATTCCTCACATATAGTCTCGTCTTTTAATTCAAGCCAAGCGATATAATCGCCGTGTCTATGTTGACTTGACACGCTTTAAAGCGTTGCGTCAGTACAACTGCTTAAACAGCGCTAACTACTCCCTATAAGGTCATTTACGTATGATATCACAATATGTATCTTTTGTCAATACCTTATTTATGACATATCGAAAATCCCGTCAGAGATTTATATCGTTGCGGTCACTGACCGCATATAAAGACTGTATAATTTAGATGCCAAGATTATTTAGTAATGCGACACACAAGGTTTAAATGCAAACCTTTTTAGCGATATACTCACTTCGTTCGTGCGATATATTTTCGTCATACTCAAATGCGATATAACCTCATTTCATTCGGTTGCGATATGATATAAATTCCTTTCTCGTCCCGAAGGGACATATCGCATTACAA